>NZ_CP083746.1:4432500-4732500 GCF_020151015.1 Pseudomonas sp. p1(2021b) | reverse complement strand
ATGCCCTGTTGTGGGACGCCCACTCGATCCACTCGGTCATCCCGCACCTGTTCGACGGCAAGTTGCCGGATTTCAACCTGGGCACCTTCAATGGCGCCAGCTGCGACCCGGTCCTGGCCGAGCGCCTGCTGGGTGTCTGCGCTCAGGCCCAGGGCTACACCTCTGTGCTCAACGGGCGTTTCAAGGGCGGGCACATCACCCGTCATTACGGCGACCCGGCGAACCACATCCATGCGGTGCAACTGGAGCTGGCGCAGAGCACCTACATGGAAGAGGTCGAGCCGTTCGCCTACCGCGAGGAGCTGGCCCAGCCGACCCAGGTGGTGTTGAAGCGGTTGCTGGAAACCGTCGTGGCCTGGGGCAAGGAGCGCTACGGGCGTTGATACTTGGGCTGCCTTGCAGCCCTTTCGCGGCACAAGGCCGCTCCTACAGGAGATCGCGAGGTTCTTGTAGGAGCGGCCTTGTGCCGCGAAAGGGCGCAAAGCGGCCCCAGTATCCCGATCGACATCCACCTGTTTCACCGCGACACATGCTCAAAGCGCAATTCAGGTTTATGATGCCAGGCGGCAGACTAAATCCTCACACGGAGTGCGCAATGCAGACCCTGTACCCGCAGATCAAACCCTACGCCCGGCACGATCTGGCCGTGGAAGCGCCGCATGTGCTGTATGTCGACGAAAGCGGTTCGCCGGAAGGTCTGCCGGTGGTGTTCATCCACGGTGGCCCGGGCGCTGGCTGCGATGCCCAGAGCCGCTGCTACTTCGACCCCAACCTGTACCGCATCATCACCTTCGACCAGCGCGGCTGTGGCCGTTCCACGCCCCACGCCAGCCTGGAGAACAACACCACCTGGCATCTGGTCGAGGACCTGGAGCGCATCCGCGAGCACCTGGGGATCGACAAATGGGTGCTGTTCGGCGGCTCCTGGGGTTCCACCCTGGCCCTGGCCTATGCCCAGACCCACCCCGAGCGCGTCCATGGCCTGATCCTGCGGGGCATCTTCCTGTGCCGCCCCCAGGAGATCCAATGGTTCTACCAGGAAGGTGCCAGCCGCCTGTTCCCGGACTACTGGCAGGACTACATCGCACCGATTCCGCCGGAAGAGCGCGGTGACCTGGTCAAGGCCTTCCACAAGCGCCTGACCGGCAACGACCAGATCGCCCAGATGCACGCCGCCAAGGCCTGGTCCACCTGGGAGGGCCGCACCGCGACGCTGCGCCCCAACCCGCTGGTGGTCGACCGCTTCTCCGAGCCACAGCGCGCCCTGTCGATCGCCCGCATCGAATGCCACTACTTCATGAACAATGCCTTCCTCGAGCCGGACCAACTGATCCGTGACCTGCCGAAGATCGCCCACCTGCCCGCGGTGATCGTGCACGGCCGCTACGATGTGATCTGCCCGCTGGAAAACGCCTGGGCGCTGCACCAGGCCTGGCCGAACAGCGAGCTGAAGGTGATCCGCGACGCCGGCCATGCCGCCTCCGAGCCGGGTATCACCGATGCCCTGGTGCGCGCCGCCGACCAGATGGCCCGCCGCCTGCTCGACCTGCCCCTGGAAGAAGCATGAAGGGCCTGCTGCAGCGCGTGCGGGGCGCGCGGGTAGAGGTGGAGGGGGAAATCGTCGGCGCTATCGACCAAGGCCTGCTGGTGCTGGTGGCGGTGGAGCCGGGGGATACCCGCGAGCACGCCGACAAGCTTTTGCACAAGCTGCTCAACTACCGTGTGTTCAGCGATTCCCAGGGCAAGATGAACCTGTCGCTCAAGGACATCGGCGGCGGCTTGCTGCTGGTGTCCCAGTTCACCCTGGCGGCCGACACCCGCAACGGCATGCGCCCGAGCTTCTCCACCGCGGCGCCGCCGGCCCTCGGCGCCGAATTGTTCGACTACCTGCTCGAGCGAGCCCGCGCCGCGCACGACACTGTCGCCAGCGGCTGTTTCGGTGCCGATATGCAGGTGCATCTGGTCAATGATGGCCCAGTGACATTTATGTTACAAATTTGAGCTTAAAAACCCTATGTTTGCGTGAAAAACAAGAGGGTTTGTACGATAAATAGTTGTTCCAGCCTGATGCGTTGTAACGCGCCCTGCTGGATAATCGCGCGCTGCGTGAGCCTGCGTTCGCAGGCTCGTTTCACTCTGACTCGAGCATTGTCTGGAACCGTTTGGGGAATCATTGCGCCCTCACGGGGTCCGAACAGTGCTCGCCAACCCGGCATTGGTCGCTGGCCGTTGGTTTCATGATCTGTTTTCGGCGAGGGTTGCTCGTGATTGTAAGTCCCTGTATTGCACAAAGAATCCCCGGAAATCGTCTGCGCAAGGCCCTGGCGGCAGGCGTTGCACTGATCGGCCTGATGAGCGCTGGCCAGCTGTGGGCATTCAATCTTGACGATGTTGCAGCCAAGGCAAAGGATCTCGCCGGCCAGAAATTCGAAGCACCCAAGAGCAATCTGCCGGCGGTGTTCCGTGACATGAAATTCGCGGACTACCAGAAGATCCGCTTCATCCAGGAAAAGGCCGAGTGGGCCAAGGACAAGACGCCGTTCAAGCTGTCCTTCTACCACCAGGGCATGCATTTCGACACGCCGGTGAAGATCAACCAGGTCACCGCCACCAGCGTCGAGGAGATCAAGTACGACCCGAGCCGCTTCGAGTTCGGCGACGTACCCCATGACCCCAAGACCGTCGAGAACCTGGGCTACGCCGGTTTCCGCGTGCTCTACCCGATCAACAAGGCCGGTAAGCAGGACGAGATCATGACCCTGCTGGGCGCCAGCTATTTCCGCGTGGTCGGCAAGGGCCACGTGTACGGCCTGTCGGCCCGTGGCCTGGCCATCGACACCGCGCTGCCGTCGGGCGAGGAGTTCCCGCGCTTCCGTGAGTTCTGGGTCGAGAAGCCCAAGCCCACCGACAAGCACCTGGTGATCTACGCCCTGCTGGACTCGCCGCGCTCCACCGGTGCCTACAAGCTGATCCTGCGTCCGGGCAGCGACACGCTGGTGGACGTAAAGTCCAAGGTGTTCCTGCGTGATCACGTCAGCCGCCTGGGCGTTGCCCCGCTGACCAGCATGTACCTGTTCGGCAGCAACCAGCCATCCAAGGTCCTCAACTACCGCCCGGCCCTGCACGACTCCGAAGGCCTGTCGATCCACGCCGGCAACGGCGAGTGGCTGTGGCGTCCGCTGAACAACCCCAAGCACCTGGCCGTGAGCAGCTTCAGCGTGGAGAACCCGCGTGGTTTCGGCCTGCTGCAGCGCCAGCGTGAGTTCAGCCACTACGAAGACCTCGACGACAACTACCAGAAGCGTCCGAGCGCCTGGATCGAACCCCGTGGCGACTGGGGTAAAGGTACTGTCGACCTGGTCGAGATCCCCACCGCCGACGAGACCAACGACAACATCGTTGCCTTCTGGAGCCCGGAGAAACTGCCAGAGCCGGGCAAGCCGATGGAGTTCGAATACCGCCTGCGCTGGACCATCGACGAGTCCCAGCTGCATTCGCCGGAGCTGGGCTGGGTCAAGCAGACCATGCGTTCGACCGGTGACGTGAAGCAGTCCAACCTGATCCGTGAGGCCGATGGCAGCGTGGCCTTCCTGGTCGACTTCGAAGGCCCGGCGCTGGCCGCCCTGCCTGAGGACACCGCCCTGCGCAGCCAGGTCAGCGTGGGCGACAACGCCGAGGTGGTCGAGAACAACCTGCGCTACAACCCTGAAATCAAGGGCTGGCGCCTGACCCTGCGGTTGAAGGTCAAGGACCCGAGTAAGTCCACCGAGATGCGTGCCGCGCTGGTACGCGACGTTCCGGTGGAACCGGCCAAGCCGGCCAAGGAAGGCAAGCAGGAAAAGGCCACTGGCAAGCACGCCAAGGCCGAGAACGCCGTCAAGGCTGAACAACCTGCCGCCGATGCGGCGCCCACCAACGGGGCCCCGGCCACCACCGAGAAGGTGATGACCGAGACCTGGAGCTATCAGTTGCCTGCCGATGAGTAACTCAAGCGCCCGGCCAGAATCGCTTGCCGAATACCTGGCCCACCTACCACTGAGCGACGAGCAGCGGGCAGAACTTGCCAGCTGCACCTCGTTCAGTGAGCTGCACCAACGCCTGGCGGCCCATCCGGCCGCCACTGCCGCCGAGGCCGTGCAGGCCTCGGTGGGCCCACGCCTGACCGTGGGCAGCGCCGCCGAGCTGGAAGAGGCTGAGATGCTCGGCGTCGACGCCGGCGGGCGGCTGTGCCTGAAGATCGCGCCGCCGATCAAGCGTACCCGCGTGGTGCCCGAACCCTGGCGCACCAACGTGCTGGTGCGGATGTGGCGGCGCCTCACCGGGCGTACCAACGCCCCGCAGCCGCCCAAGCGCGAGCTGCCACCGGCCCGCTGGCGCCGGGTCGGCTCCCTGCGTCGCTACATCCTGCTGCTGCTGATGATCGGCCAGACCCTCGTGGCCGGCTGGTACATGAAGGGCATCCTGCCTTACCAGGGCTGGTCGTTCGTCTCGCTCGACGAGATCATGGCCCAGACCTTCTGGGAAACCGTGGTGCAGGTCTGGCCGTACGCCTTGCAGACCTCCATCCTGGTCTTGTTCGGCATCCTGTTCTGCTGGGTGTCGGCAGGTTTCTGGACCGCGCTGATGGGCTTTCTCGAGCTGCTCACCGGGCGTGACAAATACCGCATCTCCGGCAGCAGCGCCGGCAGCGAGCCGATCGCGCCCCAGGCGCGTACTGCATTGGTGATGCCGATCTGCAACGAGGACGTGCCGCGGGTCTTCGCGGGCCTGCGCGCGACTTTCGAGTCGGTGGCCGCCACGGGCGACCTGGACCGCTTCGACTTCTTCGTGCTCAGCGACACCAACGACACCGACATCGCCGTCGCCGAACAGCAGGCCTGGCTCGAGGTATGCCGCGAAGCCAAAGGTTTCGGGCGCATCTTCTATCGCCGCCGTCGCCGCCGCGTGAAGCGCAAGAGCGGTAACCTGGACGACTTCTGCCGTCGCTGGGGTGGTGAGTACAAGTACATGGTCGTGCTCGACGCCGACAGCGTCATGAGCGGCGAGTGCCTGACCAGCCTGGTGCGCCTGATGGAGGCCAACCCGGACGCGGGCATCATCCAGACCGCGCCGAAGGCGTCGGGCATGGACACCCTCTATGCACGCATCCAGCAATTCGCCACCCGTGTCTACGGCCCGCTGTTCACCGCCGGCCTGCACTTCTGGCAGCTGGGCGAATCGCATTATTGGGGCCACAACGCGATCATCCGCATGAAGCCCTTCATCGAGCATTGCGCCCTGGCGCCGCTGCCGGGCAAGGGGGCCTTCGCCGGTGCGATCCTCTCCCACGACTTCGTCGAAGCCGCGCTGATGCGCCGTGCCGGCTGGGGCGTGTGGATCGCCTACGACCTGCCGGGCAGCTACGAGGAACTGCCGCCGAACCTACTCGACGAGCTCAAGCGCGACCGGCGCTGGTGCCACGGCAACCTGATGAACTTCCGCCTGTTCCTGGTAAAAGGCATGCACCCGGTGCATCGCGCGGTGTTCCTCACCGGCGTGATGTCGTACCTGTCGGCGCCGCTGTGGTTCTTCTTCCTGGTGCTTTCGACCGCATTGCTGGCCACCAACACCTTGATGGAGCCGCAGTACTTCATCGAGCCGTTCCAGCTCTACCCACTGTGGCCGCAATGGCACCCGGAGAAGGCCATCGCGCTGTTCTCCACCACCATCGTGCTGTTGTTCCTGCCCAAGCTGCTGAGCATCGTGCTGATCTGGGCCAAGGGCGCCACCGAGTTCGGCGGGCGCATCAAGGTCACCTTGTCGATGCTGATCGAGATGCTGTTCTCCATGCTGCTGGCGCCGGTGCGGATGATCTTCCACACCCGCTTCGTCCTGGCTGCGTTCCTCGGCTGGGCGGCGACCTGGAACTCGCCGCAGCGTGACGATGACTCCACCCCGTGGAGCGAAGCCGTGCGTCGCCACGGCCCGCAAACCCTGCTGGGCATCGCCTGGGCGGCCCTGGTGGCTTGGCTGAACCCGAGCTTCCTGTGGTGGCTGGCGCCGATCGTGGGCTCGCTGGTGCTGTCGATCCCGGTGTCGGTGATCTCCAGCCGCGTGCGCCTGGGCCTGAGCGCCAAGGACGAAAAGCTGTTCCTGATCCCTGAGGAATATGCGACCCCGCACGAGTTGCTGGCCACCGACCAGTACACTCACGAAAACCGTTGGCATGCCATGCATGACGGTTTCGTCCGGGCCGTGGTCGACCCTCGGCAGAACGCCCTGGCCTGCGCCATGGCCACGGCACGCCATGGCCAGGCGGCGCCGATCGAGGCGTTGCGCGCCGAGCGCGTGGCCAAGGCGCTGGAAGTGGGTCCCAAGGGGCTGGATGGCAACACGCGCCTGGCCTTGCTGAGCGACCCGGTGGCGCTGTCGCGCCTGCACGAGCAGGTCTGGGCCACGCACAACGAAGCGTGGATCGGCGTGTGGCGCAACTCCATCACCAGCGACCCGCACTCGCCGTTGCTGCCGCTGCACCCGGACAATCAGGCCCAGCCTTCGCTGGTCGGCGCCTGATCTTTCACAAGGCCGCTCCTACGTTGCACGTCCCCTGTAGGAGCGGCCTTGTGCCGCGATCGAGGGCGCAGCCCTCGCCATCTCTTCGATTTTGGCCAACAAAGTCCCCCCTGGCTCTAGGTCCCAGCCTGCGCATGCGTTAGCATCCCTCTCGATATTGCGTATCGGTCTATCGACCTTTCCAACAATAAAATTCGCACTACTTTGCTAGGGGACCTGGTGATGATGAAAAAATACCTGTCGCGACTCTTGGTCGGTGTCACCGCGCTGGTCGCGGTCACCGCCGCCCAAGCGGGCGCCATCGAAGACGCGGTCAAGCGTGGCACGCTGCGGGTCGGCATGGACCCCACCTACATGCCCTTCGAGATGACCAACAAGCGTGGCGAGATCATCGGCTTCGAGGTCGACATCCTCAAGGCCATGGCCAAGTCCATGGGCGTCAAGCTGGAGACCGTCTCCACCGCCTATGACGGCATCATCCCGGCCCTGCTGACCGACAAGTTCGACATGATCGGCAGCGGCATGACCCTCACCCAGGAACGCAACCTGCGCCTGAACTTCAGCGAACCCTTCATCGTGGTCGGCCAGACCCTGCTGATCCGCAAGGAGTTGGCAGGCGAGATCAAGTCGTACAAGGACCTGAACAACGAGAAGTACCGCATCACCTCCAAGCTCGGCACCACCGGCGAGATGGTCGCCAAGAAGCTGATCGGCAAGGCCAAGTACCACGGCTACGACAACGAGCAGGAAGGCGTGATGGATGTGGTCAACGGCAAGGCCGATGCCTTCGTCTACGACGCACCGTACAACGTGGTGGCGGTGGACAAGGCCGGTGCCGGCAAGCTGCTGTTCCTCGAAGAGCCCTTCACCTACGAGCCGCTGGCCTTCGGCCTGAAGAAAGGCGACTACGACAGCATCAACTTCATCAACAACTTCCTGCACCAGATCAAGAACGACGGGACCTACGATCGGATCCACGACAAGTGGTTCAAGAACAAGGACTGGCTGAAGGAAATGGAATAAGGCCCTGGCCACAAGCCCGGCTTTATCACCCCGACGCGCAGGCAAACCCTGCGCGTTCGCTTTTACGGAAGTACCCCAATTGATCAAGCACAAGAAAGCCCAGTGGCCCTGGCACGGGTTGACCGCGCTGGTACTGGTGGGGCTGGCGTTCAGCCTCTACCTGGCCACCTCGATGATTTCCTATGAGTGGCGCTGGAACCGCGTCCCCCAGTATTTCGCCTACAAGGCCGAAGAAACCCAGCGCGCTGCCGACTACGGTACGGTCCAAGAGATCGTGGTCAGCGGCGATACCGCGCGCGTCACCCTCAAGGACGAAAGCGGCGGCCAGCAGGTCGTGGAGGTGGACAAGGACAGCATGCTGCTCAGCCGTGGCGACGACGTCGCCGAAGGCGATGCGATCGGCGTGACCCGCCATTGGGCAGCCGGCCCGTTGGCCTGGGGTTTGTGGACCACTCTGTGGATCTCGGTGGTGTCCGGTGCCCTGGGCCTGGTGATCGGCCTGTTCGCCGGGCTGTGCCGGCTGTCGAACAACCCGACCCTGCGCGACCTGTCCACGGTGTATGTCGAACTGGTGCGCGGCACGCCGCTGCTGGTACAGATCTTCATCTTCTACTTCTTCATCGGCACCGTGCTCAACCTGTCCCGGGAGTTCGCCGGGGTGGCGGCGCTGGCGCTGTTCACCGGCGCCTACGTGGCGGAGATCGTGCGCGCCGGCGTGCAGTCCATCGCCAAAGGCCAGAACGAGGCGGCGCGCTCGCTGGGCCTGAACGCCAGCCAGTCGATGCGTCATGTGATCCTGCCCCAGGCCTTCAAACGCGTGCTGCCGCCGCTGGCCGGGCAGTTCATCAGCCTGGTCAAGGACACCTCGCTGGTCTCGGTGATCGCCATCACCGAACTGACCAAGAGCGGCCGCGAGGCCATCACCACCTCGTTCTCGACCTTCGAGATCTGGTTCTGCGTGGCAGGCCTGTACCTGCTGATCAACCTGCCGCTGTCGCACATCGCCAGCCGGCTCGAGCGGAGGCTTGCGCAAAGTGATTGAAGTCCGTGACCTGGTAAAAGTCTTCGACACCCGCGGCCAGGTGGTGCGTGCGGTGGACAACGTCACCACCGGCGTGGCCAAGGGCGAGGTGGTGGTGGTGCTGGGGCCGTCTGGCTCGGGCAAGTCGACCTTCCTTCGTTGCCTCAATGGCCTCGAGCATTTCGACATGGGGCATGTGTCCATCGACGGCCTGCAACTGGATGACCCGAAGACCGACATCAACGCCTACCGCCGCGAAGTCGGCATGGTGTTCCAGCATTTCAACCTGTTCCCGCACATGACCGTGCTGGAGAACCTGTGTCTGGCCCAGAAGGTGGTGCGCAAGCGCAGCAAGGCCGAGCGTGAAGCCAAGGCCAAGGCGCTGCTGGAGAAGGTTGGCATCGGCCAGAAGGCCAACGAGTACCCGTCGCGGTTGTCCGGTGGCCAACAGCAGCGGGTGGCCATCGCCCGGGCCCTGGCGATGGACCCCAAGGTCATGCTGTTCGACGAACCGACCTCGGCGCTGGACCCGGAGATGGTCGGCGAGGTGCTGGATGTGATGAAGACCCTGGCCCAGGAGGGCATGACCATGGTCTGCGTGACCCACGAGATGGGCTTTGCCCGGGAAGTGGCCGACCGTGTCCTGTTCTTCGACCATGGCAAGTTGCTGGAAGACTCGCCGCCCGAGCAGTTCTTCGCCGCGCCCAAGGACCCACGGGCCCAGGCGTTCCTGCGTCAGGTGCTGTAACCGCCGGGGCCGCTATGGCGGCCATCGCGGGGCAAGCCCGCTCCTACAGGGGGGTACTGTGAGAGCGGGCGTTGTGCGATTGGGCTGCGCAGCAGGCCTTAGAGCCTGAACCGCCCAACCAGCCCTTGCAGGTGCGTCCCCAGCCGCGCCAGTTCGACGGTCGAGCTCGCCGTCTCTTCGCTCGCCGCCGAGGTCTGGTCGGAAATATCCCGTACGTTCATCACGCTCCGGTTGATTTCCTCGGCC
The DNA here is from genome assembly GCF_020151015.1 of Pseudomonas sp. p1(2021b). Lineage (NCBI taxonomy): Bacteria > Pseudomonadati > Pseudomonadota > Gammaproteobacteria > Pseudomonadales > Pseudomonadaceae > Pseudomonas > Pseudomonas sp. p1(2021b). Next base: position 4,722,910 of record NZ_CP083746.1, on the reverse strand, counting down.
GTGGCACTCTGCTGCTCCGCCGCGGTAGCGATTTGCTGGTTCATCGCCTGGATCGCCGACACGGTGCGGGTGATGGTCGCCAGCGAGCCGCCGGCACGGCGGGTCAGTTCGACGCTGCTGTCGGTCAGCGCACGGCTGCCATCCATCACGCCAGCGACTCGCTGGGTGCCGTTCTGCAGGCTGGCGATCAGCTCCTCGATTTCCTCGGTGGACTGTTGGGTACGCTGGGCCAGGCTGCGTACTTCGTCGGCCACCACGGCGAAGCCTCGGCCGGCCTCGCCAGCCCGGGCCGCCTCGATGGCCGCATTGAGCGCCAGCAGGTTGGTCTGCTGGGCCACCGACTTGATCACGTCCAGCACGCTGCCGATCTTGTCGCTTTCGGCCTTGAGCTGGTTCATTGCTTCGCTGGAGTTGATCACCTCGTTGGCCAGCCGCTCGATCTGGGCGATGGCCTCACCCACCACCCGGTCCCCTTCGCGCGCCTGCTGGTCGGCTGCCACGGCAGCCTCCGAGGCTTGTTCGGCGTTGCGTGCCACCTCGTGCACCGTGGCGGCCATCTCGTTCATCGCCGTGGCCACCTGGTCGGTCTCGACCTTCTGGTTGTTGACCCCGGCACTGGTCTGCTCGGTGACGGCCGACAACTGTTCGGCGGCACTGGCGATCTGGGTGATGCCATCACCGATGCCGCCGATAAGCTCGCGCAAGCCTTGGGTCATGCGTTGCATGCTGGCTTGCAGTTGCCCCATTTCATCGCGGCGCTCCACCGGCGGCTCCTGGCGCAAGTCGCCGTTGGCCACGCGTTCGGCGGCGGCCAGGGCCTGGCGCAGGGGAGCGACGATCTGGCGGGTGATGGCCCAGGCGGCCAGCAAACCGAGCAGCAACGCCAGGGCGGCAGCGCCAGCCAGGGTCTGCTTGGCCTGGCGGGTGCCGGCGTCACGGACCGCGGTTTGCGAGGCGGTCAGCGCCTGGCTGGTGTCCTTGAGCACCGTGCCTTGCGCAGCCATGCGCTCCAAGGCCTGTTGGCTGGCACCCAGGGCATCGTCGACCAGGGTGCCTTTGCGCTGGTCGGCCTGCCTGAGTTGGTCGAATGCCTGGCGATACTGGCGCGTGGCTTCAAGCTGCTGGCGCAGGCGCTGTTGATCGGCCGGTTGCTCGATTTGCCCGAGCATCGACTGGATCTGCTGTTCGAGCTGGTCGAGGACCTTCTCCAGCTCGGTGATCGAGGCCTGGTCATGGGTCGTCTGGTAGTGGAGGCGAGCGATGCGCAGGTCTTGAGTGGTCTCGTAGATCAGCGAGATGTTGCCCAGCTTGTCACCGCGGTTGGTGACATTGTCCAGGCCGATCCAGCCGGTAACGGTAATGGCCAGGGTCAAGAGCAATACCAGGCCGAAACCGAAACCCAGCTTGCGATTGACGCTCATATTCCCCAGCGACTGGTTAAACCATCGGTACATGTTCTACTCCCCGGCAACGGTAGCATTTTTGTAATGTTGCCAAGGCCATCGGCGTGCGCCGGGGAAACTTGACGGGTCAAGGCTGACCCGTCCGTCAGAAAATACGCGACAGCAGCGCCGTGACGGCGGTTTCCACGCGCAGGATGCGCTCGCCCAATTGCACCGGGGCCAGGCCCGCCTTGCCCAACAGGTCGACTTCGTAGGGGATCCAGCCGCCTTCTGGCCCGATCGCGAGGGTAACCGGCTCGTCGACAGCACGCGGGCAGGCGGGGTAGGGGCCGGGGTGGCCGACCAGGCCCAGGGTGCCACTGGCGATCGCCGGCAGGCGGTCTTCGACGAACGGCTTGAAGCGTTTTTCGATGATCACCTCGGGCAGCACCGTGTCGCGTGCCTGCTCCAGGCCCAGGATCAGGTTCTCGCGGATGGTCTCGGGGTTCAGGAAGGGGGTCTGCCAGAAGCTTTTCTCGACCTTGTAGCTGTTGACCAGGATCAGCCGCGGCACGCCCAGGGTGGCGACCGTCTGGAACAGGCGGCGCAGCATCTTGGGGCGCGGTACGGCGAGGATCAGCGTCAGGGGCAGCTTGGCCGGTGGCGGCTGGTCGAAGGCGACCTGCAGCTCGGCCTCGTGCCCCTCCAGACGCAGCACGCTGGCCAGGCCCATCAGCCCGCCGATGCGACCGACCCGCAAGGTGTCCCCCACCGCCACGCGATGGATCTCCTGCATGTGGGTGAAGCGTCGATCGGCCAGCACCACACGGTCGGCCGCGATGAAATCGGCCTCCTCGAGCAACAACAGGTTCACGATTGGGTCGCTGGCGGTTGGTCGTTGTGGTCGTCCGGCGCGCCTTCCTGGGCGTGGCTGCGCTTGCGGATCAGGCTGCCGCACAGCACGCCCACCTCGAACAGCATCCACATGGGCACGGCGAGCAGGGTCTGGGAGAAGATGTCCGGTGGCGTGAGGACCATGCCGACCACGAAGCAGCCGATGATCACGTAGGGGCGGATCTTCTTCAGGTACTGCACGTCCACCACGCCGATCCACACCAGCAGTACCACGGCCACCGGAATCTCGAAGGCGACGCCAAAAGCGAAGAACAGCGTCATGACGAAGTCCAGGTAGCTGGAGATATCCGTCATCATCGACACGCCTTCGGGCGTGGCGCTGGCGAAGAAGCCGAAGATCAGTGGGAATACCAGGAAATAGGCGAACGCCATGCCGGCGTAGAACAGCAGGATGCTCGACACCAGCAGCGGGATGGCGATGCGCTTTTCATGGCGATACAGCCCCGGCGCGATGAAGCCCCAGATCTGCTGGAGGATGAACGGGATGGCCAGGAACAGCGAGACGATCATGGTCAGCTTGAACGGCGTCAGGAACGGCGAGGCCACGTCTGTGGCGATCATCGTCGCGTTGGCCGGCAAGTGCGCGCGCAAGGGTGCCGAGACCAGGGTGTAGATCTGCTGGGCGAAGGAGAACAGCCCGGCGAAGATCAGGAAGACGGCGGCAACGCAGCGCAGCAGGCGGGTGCGCAGTTCGGTCAGGTGCGAGACCAGCGGCATCGGCTGGTCGGTTTCCGGTCTATCGCTCATGGGGCTCGTGGCGGTTGGGGAGGCTCGGATGGCGTGGCCGGGGCCGCAGGTGTGCTCGCCGTCGGGTTGGCAGGTGCTTCGGTGCTGCTCGGCTGGGCCGGTGGCGTCTGCGGGTTGAGGATGCGCCGGGCCTCCTGTTCCATCGACAGGATGTGCTCGTTGTGCAGCTGGCGACGGATCTCGTCGGCGCCGATCTCACGCTCGACTTCCATCTTGATGCTGTTGAAGCTGCGCTTGAGCCGGCCGATCCACAGGCCTGCGGTGCGGGCGGCACCGGGCAGGCGCTCGGGGCCGAGCACCAGCAGGGCGACCAGGCCGACGAGCAGCAGCTCGCTGAAGCTGATGCCGAACATGGGTCAGTCTTTCCGCTGCGGCTCTTGGACCGGTTGGGCCTGGCCTTCGAGGGTGTGGCCCTGGTTCTGCTGCGCGGTGTTCTGCACGGGCTGGGCGGGTTGCGCCGGTGGCGGGGTCTGCTCGGCCGGCTTGGTCTCTTCCTCGTTCATGGCCTTGCGAAAGCCCTTGATGGATTCGCCCAGGTCGCTGCCCAGGTTCTTCAGCTTCTTGGTGCCAAAGACCAGGACCACGACGACCAGCAGGACGATCCAGTGTTTCCAGTCAAAAATACCCATTTCGTACTCCTGAAAATGTGTGTCGGTCTGTTGACCCTTGGGGCTGCGTTGCAGCCCATCGCGGCACGAGGCCGCTCCTACAGGGAACTGCGAATCTGCAAGGCGCCCCCGGTAATAGTTCAGGCAGACGGCTGGCGCGCGGCCTTTTCGTCATGCCCGGAAAGCCCGAAGCGGCGCTCCAGCTCGTCGAGCACCGCCTGGGGATGCTGGCCCAGGGCGCTGAGCATCACCAGGCTATGAAACCACAGGTCGGCGGTTTCATAGATGACATCGCTGCAATCCTGGCTGACGGCGGCATCCTTGGCGGCGATGATGGTCTCCACGGACTCTTCGCCGAGCTTCTCGAGGATCTTGTTCAGGCCCTTGTGGTACAGGCTGGCCACATAGGAGCTGTCGGGCGCCGCCTGCTTGCGTTGCTCGAGCACCTCGGCGAGGCGGTTGAGGGTGTCGCTCATGTCAGTGTCCTGCGCTATAGATGGCATCCGGGTCCTTCAGGACCGGGTCGACGGTTTTCCACTGGCCGTCTTCGAAGACGCGGTAGAAGCAGCTTTCACGGCCGGTATGGCAGGCGATGTGGCCTAGTTGCTCGACCATCAGGATGATCACATCGGCATCGCAGTCCAGGCGCATCTCGTGCAGCTTTTGCACATGCCCCGACTCTTCGCCCTTGCGCCACAGTTTGCCACGCGAACGCGACCAGTAGATGGCACGTTGTTCAGCGGCGGTCAGGGCCAGGGATTCGCGGTTCATCCAGGCCATCATCAGTACGCGCCCGGTCTTGTGGTCCTGCGCGATCGCCGGCACCAGGCCCTCGCTGTTCCACTTGATCTCGTCCAGCCAGTCTTTCATCGTCGACTCCAAATCCGGGCCCGCGCCAGTGCCGGGCCCTTTGCGCTAGTGTGCCAGCCAGCTGCGCAGCTGGCTATTGGCGCACGACCAGGTAGAGCCCGGCCGCAAGCATCAGCCAGGCCGGCCAGGCGGCCGGGGCGCTGAGGCTGGCGGCGCCGGCCGCCAGCGTGGCGCCGCCTGCGAGCAGGCCGGCGCCCAGCAGGCGCAGGGCCCAGCGGTCGCCCTGGCGTCGCCGCTCGGGCATCTGCGGGTCGTGCAGGTGCGGTTGCGACAGGCGTTCGAGCAGGTCGCGGGTCATGTCGGCCAGGTGCGGCAGTTGTTCCACCTGGCTCTGCAGGTTGCCGAATACCGCCTTGGGGCTCATGCGCTCGCGCATCCACCGCTCCAGGTACGGCTTGGCTGTGCTCCACAGGTCCAGGTCAGGGTACAGCTGGCGGCCCAAGCCTTCGATATTGAGCAGGGTCTTCTGCAGCAGCACCAGCTGCGGCTGGACTTCCATGTTGAAGCGCCGGGCGGTCTGGAACAGGCGCATCAGCACCTGGCCGAAGGAGATGTCCTTGAGCGGCTTTTCGAAAATCGGCTCGCACACCGTGCGGATCGCCGCTTCGAACTCATTGACTTTGGTCTGGGCGGGCACCCAGCCAGAGTCGATGTGCAACTGGGCGACACGGCGATAGTCACGCTTGAAGAACGCAATCAGGTTGCGCGCCAGGTAGTCCTGGTCTTCGCCGGTGAGGCTGCCGACGATGCCGCAGTCGATGGCGATGTATTGCGGGCTCCACGGCTTGACCGTGCTGACGAAGATGTTGCCCGGGTGCATGTCGGCGTGGAAGAAGCTGTCGCGGAACACCTGGGTGAAGAAGATCTCCACGCCGCGCTCGGCCAGCAGCTTCATGTCGGTGCGCTGGTCGGCCAGGGTGGCCAGGTCGGTGACCGGCACGCCATAGATACGCTCCATCACCAGCACCTTGGGGCGGCACCAGTCCCAGTACACCTGGGGCACGTACATCAGCTCCGAGCCTTCGAAGTTGCGGCGCAGCTGGCTGGCGTTGGCCGCCTCGCGCAGCAGGTCGAGCTCGTCGTAGATGGTCTTCTCGTAGTCGCTGACCACCTCGACCGGGTGCAGGCGGCGCGCGTCGGCGGACACCCGCTCGGCGCCCTTGGCGATCAGGAACAGCCAGGCCAGGTCCTGGGCGATCACCGGCTTGAGGCCCGGGCGCACGACCTTGACCACGACTTCCTCGCCGCTCTTGAGGCGCGCGGCATGGACCTGGGCCACCGAGGCCGAAGCCAGCGGTTCGACGTCGAAACGGCTGAACACCTCGCCGACCTTGGCGCCAAGCTGCTCTTCGATCAGTTCCACAGCCTTCTTCGGGTCGAAGGGCGGCACCCGGTCCTGCAGCAGCATCAGCTCATCGGCGATGTCGGCGGGCAGCAGGTCGCGGCGGGTGGACAGCAGTTGGCCGAACTTGATGAAGATCGGCCCCAGGTCCTGCAGGGCCATGCGCAGTCGCGCGCCCCGGCTGAGCGCGGACGGCTTGCGCGGCAGCCAGCGCCAGGGCAGCAGCAGGCGCAGGCTCATCAGCCACCAGGGCAGGGGAAGGTCGAACAGCAGGTCATCGAGGCGGTAGCGGATCACGACGCGCTGGATGCGCAACAGACGGCGGACGGCGAGCAGCTTCATGCGTTATCGCTGGTATCAAGGGATCGGGCGAGGCGACGGATGCGTGCCTCGAGGCGTTCAATGTCGACCTTCAGGGCATCGAGCTCGCTGAAAGCCGCTTCGGCTTCGCGCCGGCCGACCAGGGTGCGGGATTCTTCGGCCAGGTATTCGGAGAGGTTCTGGCTGAAGCGTGACAGGCCCTGGCGGGTCCAGCGGGCGCGCAGGCGGATATGCCCGGCGACCAGGGCAGTGGCCACGGGGCCCAGCCAGCGCGACAGCTCGTACTCCCAGTCCAGCTCCAGGTCCTGGAGCACGCCGACCAGGTCGAGCAGCACGGCGCTGTCACCGTGCAGCTCGACCTGCGGGCTGTGCAGCACGGCGGTCTTGTCCTTGGCCAAGGCCAGTTGCGCCAGGCTGCCGGCTGGGGCGCGCAGGGTGCAATCGACCTCGCCCTCCCAGTGGGCGGCGAGCATCAGGCCTTCGTCGTCTGGCAGGATGAACAGCTGCAGGGCCGGTTGCAGGCAGTCGATCTCGACCACCTTGCCCTCGAGCGCGGCCAGGCGCGGCAGGGCCGTGCTGTCCATGCGCAGCACGCGGTTGAGCCCGTGCTCGACGCTGGCGAGCAGCCCGGCCAGGAGCATCAGGGCTTGATCCCCCGGTGCACGGCGACGATGCCGCTGGTCATGTTGTGGTAGGTGACGCGGTCGAAGCCGGCGTCGACCATCATGGCCTTGAGGGTTTCCTGGTCCGGGTGCATGCGGATCGATTCGGCCAGGTAGCGGTAGCTTTCCGAGTCGTTGGTGATCAGCTTGCCGGCCAGGGGCATGAAGGCGAACGAGTAGGCGTCGTAGGCCTTGGACATGAATTTATTGGTCGGCTTGGAGAACTCCAGCACCAGCAGGCGGCCACCGGGCTTGAGCACGCGCAGCATGGAGCGGATGGCGTCTTCCTTGTGGGTGACGTTGCGCAGGCCGAAGGCGATGGTCACGCAGTCGAAGTGGTTGTCCGGGAACGGCAGCTTCTCGGCGTCGGCCTGGACGAACTCGATGTTGCCGGCCACACCACGGTCGAGCAGGCGGTCGCGACCGACCTTGAGCATCGACTCGTTGATGTCGGCCAGCACCACCTGGCCGGTAGGGCCGACCAGGCGCGAGAACTTGGCGGCCAGGTCGCCCGTGCCGCCGGCGATATCCAGCACCCGGTTGCCGCTGCGCACGCCGGACAGCTCGATGGTGAAGCGCTTCCACAACCGGTGCATGCCACCGGAGAGGACGTCGTTCATCAGGTCGTACTTGGCGGCTACGGAGTGGAACACCTCGGCGACTTTCTTCGCCTTCTGGCTCTCGGGTACGTTCTGGTAGCCGAAATGGGTGGTGGGTTCGGCGTGGTCGCCTTTGCGCTGGTCGTTCATATCGCTTCACCGGAAAAAATTACCGCCATTCTAGGGGCATCGGGCCAATTTGTCTTGGCGGGGTGCTCCGTTGGATGGGCACGGGCATAATGCGTTCATTGTGTTGATATCCAGGATTACCCGCATGACCCAGATCAGCGTTGAACGCAAGCACTCTCTCGGCCGTGAAGCCGCGCGCGCCAAGGCCGAGGCGCTGGTGGAGCGCCTGACCCGCGAATACGACCTCAAGGCCAACTGGCAGGGCGACCGCGTCGATGTGGCGCGCAGCGGCGCCAACGGCTGCGTGCATATCGGCGAGGACACCATCCGTGTGGAGCTCAAGCTCGGCATGATGCTGTCGATGATGAGCGGCACCATCAAGGGTGAGATCGAGCGGGCGCTGGACAAGGCACTGGCCTGATCGTCGACTGCCGGCCGAAACAGGGCCGCTATGCGCCCCATCGCCGGGGCAGGCAACTCAAGACAGTCGCTCCCACCACTGCCACCGCGTGGTGTGGAGCGGTCCTTGCTGCATCCCGCGGGACACCCTGTAGCCTCAGCCTTCCTTGTTGCTTAGGGTGAGCATTCTAATTTTTCGCCCTACCTTATGCTCGAGCCCGCATTCAATGGGCACATGTCCCTTCATGAGCATGAGGTGCCGAACATGGCCAACGTGAACGTTAGGAAAAAGGACGATGCCCCGGGCAGCACCCTGGGTGAGGTGCGCGGCTATGCGCGCAGGATCTGGCTGGCAGGCCTGGGTGCCTATGCCCGCGTTGGCCAGGAAGGTTCGGATTACTTCAAGGAGCTGGTCAAGGCCGGCGAAAGCATCGAGAAACGTGGCAAGAAACGCCTGGGTCAACAACTCGATGCGGCCAACCACTCGATCGACGAAGCGACCCTTGAAGCAAGCCGCGTACGCGGCAGGGTCGAAGTTCAACTGGACAAGATCGAAAAAGCTTTCGATGCACGGGTCGCCCGCGCCTTGAATCGCTTCGGCATTGCGTCTAAACATGACGTTGAGGCGCTGTCCATCAAACTCGAACAGCTGACCGAGTTGCTCGAGCGTGTCGCGCGCAAACCATAAGGAGAGCAGGATGGCTGGCAAGAAGAACACCGAGAAAGAAGGCGGCTCGTGGGTCGGCGGTATCGAAAAGTACTCGCGCAAGATCTGGCTGGCTGGCCTGGGCATCTATTCCAAGATCGACCAGGACGGCCCCAAGCTGTTCGATTCGTTGGTCAAGGACGGCGAGAAGGCTGAAAGGCAGGCGAAGAAAAGCGCAGGCTCGGCTGCCGACACCGCCAAGTCCGCGACGTCCTCGCGGGTGTCGGATGTGAAGGAGCGCGCGCTGGGCAAATGGAGCGAGCTGGAGGAGGCTTTCGACAAGCGTCTGAACAGCGCCATTTCGCGCCTGGGCGTGCCGAGCCGCAACGAGATCAAGGCCCTGCACCAGCAAGTCGATAGCCTGACCAAGCAGATCGAGAAACTGACCGGCGCTTCGGTGGCCCCGGTTTCGAAGGCTGCAGCCAGCAAGACGACCGCCAAGCCCCTGGCCAAGGCGGCAGCCAAGCCGGCGGCTAAAACCGTCTCGGCAAAACCTGCTGCCAAGGCTGCGACAAAACCTGCGGCGAAGGCCGCTGCGGCAAAACCTGCAGCCAAGGCGGCTGCGGCCAAGCCAGCAGCTGCCAAGCCGGCGGCAAAGCCTGCGGCGAAAAAACCTGCAGTGAAGAAGGCGCCGGCAAAAGCGGCAGTCACGAAGGCTGCAGCGGCAGTCAATGCAGCACCGGCAGCGGCACCGGCCAGCAACGTCCCGGCGGCAGCGGCCACTCCGGCTTCCCAGGCCTGACTGCGTCGCCTATATCGCGGGACAAGCCCGCTCCCACAGGTTCAGCGCAAACCTCCCGGAGGGCGTTGCATCTGTGGGAGCGGGCTTGTCCCGCGATTGAGCCCGCGCAGGCGGTCCTACCCTTCCAGGTATTTCCCCGCCAGTTGCTCCGCCGCTTCCCGCGCCGGCTCCACCAAGTGTGGCGCCACAAGCATCATCACCTGGTACACCACCACTCCCACATCCCCCTGGCGCCCCAGCACGCGCTGATAATCCAGCGAGAACATCAACGTCAGGGTGATCTGCTCCACCAGTTGCCCCAGCGCCTGTGTCTCACTGGTCACCTGCCCATGTGCCTTCAGGCTGGCCAGCAGGGCGGCGAGGGTGCGTTTGAGGGCATTGATCAGGCTGCGCATGTTCCGGGCCAGTTTCGGCAGCCGCCCGGTCAGGTTGGAGAGGTCCTGGAACAGGAACCGGTAGTGAGCCATCTGCTCGACGATCAGGTGCAGGAACAGCCAGTAGTCCTCGGCCCCCAGGCGCACCCCGATGGGGGGATCGAGCAGCGGCAGGAGCCCTTCCTCGAAGCGTTCGAACAAGCCCAGCACCAACGGCTCCTTGCCGTGGAAGTGGTAGTACAGGTTGCCTGGGCTGATCCCCAGTTCGTTGGCGATTTCCAACGTCGAGACGTTCGGCTCACCCTGTTGGTTGAACAACTGCAGGGCGCATTCGAGGATCCGGTCGCGGGTCTTCATCCGCTCAACGTGTCCGTACGTAGCTGCCCGGTGCCGGGCCCAGCGGTGGGTAGGTGGCGTTGCCCAGCTCGCTGCGCGGCGCCTTCAGCCGGCCGGAGCGCTGGGCGATCCAGGCCTGCCATTGCGGCCACCAGCTGCCTTCGTGGCGCGTGGCATCGTGCACCCAGGCGCGTGGGTCGCTGGAAAGCGTCGGGTTTTCCAGGAAGAAGGCCTTGGGGTTGCCGGGCGGGTTGATGATGCTCTGGATATGGCCGCTGTTGGCCAGCACGAAGCGGCGATCGCCTCCGAGCAGCAGGGCCGAGCGATAGACGGCGTCCCACGGGGTGATGTGGTCGTTGCTGCCAGCGACGGTGAAACTGTCGAGGTCGACCTGGCCCAGGTCGATAGGCGTGCCGCACACGTGCAGCCCTTGCGGTTGGGTCAGCGGGTTGAGCTTGAAGAAGTCCAGCAGCTCGCCGTGAAAGGCAGCGGGCAGGCGGGTGTTGTCGGCGTTCCAGTAGAGGATGTCGAACGCCGGGGGCGTGCGGCCAAGCAGGTAGTTGTTAACCCAGTAGTTCCAGATCAGGTCGTTGGGCCGCATCCAGGCGAAGATTCGCGCCACCTCGCCGCCGTCCAGCACGCCACGCTGGTAGGAGCGCCGTTTGGAGGCCTCGATGGTCTGTTCGTCGGCGAACAGGCTGGCGGGGCTGTCGAACTGGCTGTCCAGCAGGCTCACCAGGTAGGTGGCGCTGCGCACCCGGCGCAGCTGACGCTTGGCCTGCAGGTGGCCCAGCAATGCGGCCATGGTCAACCCGCCGGCACAGGCGCCCATCAGGTTCGGGTCGCGGCTGCCGGTGATGCTGCGGCATGCCGCGAGCGCCTCCTCCAGCGCCTGGACATAGCTGGACAGGCCCCACTCGCGATGACGCGGGTCCGGGTTGCGCCAGCTGACCATGAACACCTGCAGGCCACTCTTGAGCATGTACTGGACGAAGCTGTTGGTCGGTCCCAGGTCGAAGATATAGAACTTGTTGATCTGGGGCGGGATGATCAGCAGCGGCCGGGCGTACTGTTTCTCGCTCATCGGCCGGTACTGGATAAGCTCGAGCAATTCGTTGCGAAACACCACCGCGCCGGGTGTGGTCGCCAGGTTGACGCCAACCTCGAAGGCGCGTTCATCCACCTGGCGTGGCAGGCCATCGTTGTGGCGCAGGTCGTCGACCAGGTGGGCCAGGCCGCGCACCAAGCTCTGCCCGCCGGTATTGAACAGTTCCTTGACCGCCAACGGGTTGAGCAACGAATTGCTCGGTGCCAAGGCATCGTTGAGCAGGTTGAACAGGAAGTGCACCCGGGCGCGCTCGTCGTCGTCCAGCGAGCTTTCCTCGATCCATTGGCGGGTCTGCTTCTGCCAGGCGAGGTAGGCTTGCAGGCCACGGCGGTAGAACGGGTTCTGGCTCCAGGTCGGGTCGCTGAAGCGGTTGTCGCGCGGGTGTGGCTGGTGCGGCGTTTCGCCGAGCATCACTCGCCCCAGCTGGCTGCCCAGGGCCAGCAGGTGGTGTGCGGTGTGCAACGGGTTGCCCAGGCTCAGGCGGCCGACGTTGCGCAGCGTGGAGAACAGGTCACGACCGCGCAGTCCGGTGATCGCGTTCTGTACATTGATGCTCGCAGCGGGGACCGGTCTCGTCCCTTTTGCCGGTTTGTCTTTCATCCCTCACTCCGTCGTCAGCGATCATCCGGGTTCGTGTGTCATGGGTTGTCAGCCTCCGGGGCGGGGGTGCATCACCGCGCGTTGGCGTTCCTGCTGGAGGAATTTCATGATGATCGGCGCGACCGCCTCGGCCCGGGTGATCAGGAACAGGTGCCCGTCGTCGATAATGTGTAGCTGGGCATTTGGAATTCGCCAGGCCAGCAGGCGCATGTTGATCAGCGGGATCAACGGGTCGTCGTCGCCGGCCAGCACCAGGGTCGGCTGGTGGAGCTTGTGCAGCCAGTGGATGCTGGTCCAGCCCAGGCCCGCGAACAGTTGCCAGTAGTAGCCGGTCTTGCCGCTGGAGCGCACTTTGGCAGCATGATGCAGGGCCAGCTCGGGGTCGCGACGGAAACCGCCGCCGTAGACTTGCGCCGCGATGTACTGCACATAGGAGGGCTGTACATAGCGTCGGGGGCTGGCCATCGCCCACAGCACCTTGGGCTTGCCGGGCACCATGAAGGCACCGGCAGCGGTGGCGGCGAGGATCAGCTTCTTGCAGCGCTCGGGGTAGTCATGGGCGAATTGCTGGGCCAGGCCCCCGCCCCAGGAAACCCCGATGACATTGACCTGGCCGTAGTCCAGATAGTCGAGCATGCGTGCGGTGAGCTTGGCCAGGCCGGGGAAACGATACGGACGGCTGGGCGTGGAAGAGCCCCCGACACCGGGCACATCGAAGGCGATGACTTCGATGTCCGGGTCCAGCGCCTCGATGAGCGGGAAGATCAGCTCCATGTTGGCGCCGATGCCGTTGAAGATCAGCAGCGGCGTCAGCTCTGACTTGCCTGGGCGGACCGCGGTACGGATGGACTGGTTGTCCAACTCCACGGTCCTGAAAATGTACGGTTGCGCCATGCACGAAACTCTAGGTGGATAAGTCGCTCTGTCATCGTATCAAATGGCCATGATCGCGGTGGCCTATCGTTCGTGCACATAAGTGCCCGGTGCTGACTCGCCAGCGCTATAAGTGCGATTACCCAGGCGTGCGGGGGCTTTCTTCAGGTCGCCCGCGCGCTCGCTCAGCCAGGTTTGCCAGTGCAGCCACCAGGAATCGGCGTGCTTGACCGCGTTGTCCTGCCAGGCCAGCGGATCGTCCGGACGGTCCTCGCCGGTCATGAAGCGTGCCTTGGGGTTACCGGGCGGGTTGAGGATGCTCTGGATATGCCCGCTGTTGGACAGCACGAACTCGATCTTGCCGCCGAACAGGTGGGCCGAGCGATAGCAGGACTGCCACGGCGTGATGTGGTCGGCGGTGCCGGCGACGCTGTAGATATCGCACTGGACCTTCTTCAGGTCGATTGACGTGCCGCACACTTCCAGGGCGTCGGCGCGGGTCAGGGGGTTGTTCTTGAACATCTCGATCAGGTCGCCGTGGAAGGCGGCCGGCAGGCGCGTGGTGTCGTTGTTCCAGAACAGGATGTCGAACACCGGCGGCTCGTTGCCGAGCAGGTAGTTGTTGACCCAGTAGTTCCAGATCAGGTCGTTGGGGCGCATCCAGGCGAACACCTTGGCCATGTCGCTGCCCTCGAGCACACCGGCCTGGTAGGAGTGGCGCTTGGCGGCCTCGAGGGTCTGTTCGTCGACGAACAGCGCGACCTGGTTGTCCAAGGTGGTATCGAGCACGCTGACCAGCAGGGTCAGGGCATTGACCTTGTTCTCGCCGAGTGCAGCGTAATGGCCGACCAGGGCGGTGCAGGTGATGCCCCCCGAGCAGGCACCCAGCATGTTCAGGTCCGTGCTGCCGGTGATCGCCAGCACGGCGTCCACCGCTTCCTTGAGTGCGTCGATATAGGTCGACAGGCCCCATTCGCGCTGGGCCTTGGTCGGGTTGCGCCAACTGATGATGAAGGTCTGCTGACTGGAGCGCAGGCAGAAGCGTGCCAGGCTCTTCTCCGGGCTGAGATCGAAGACGTAGAACTTGTTGATCTGCGGCGGCACGATCAGCAGCGGGCGGGCATGCACCTGCTCGGTGATGGGGCTGTACTGGATCAATTCCAGCACATCGTTGCGATACACCACCACCCCTTCACTGGTGGCCAGGTTCTTGCCCACCTCGAAGGCATCCATGTTCACCTGGCTGGGCATGCCGCCGTTGTTGACCATGTCCTTGGCCAGGTTGGACAGGCCGTCGAGCAGGCTCTTGCCGCCAGTTTCAAAGAAGCGCTTGACCGCTGCCGGGTTGGCCAGGGTATTGGTGGGCGCCATCGCCTCGGTCATCAGGTTGATGACGAACTGCCCGCGGCTGACATCCTGGGGCGACAGGTCGCTGTTGCCGATCCACTCGTGCAGCTCCTTGCGCCAGGCGAGGTAGGTCTGCAGGTAGCGGCGGTACAGCGGGTTGTGGCTCCAGGCGGGGTCGCTGAAGCGGCGGTCGTCGCTGCCGGGCTGCAGGTTGGACTTGCCCAGCAGCACGTTCTTGAGTTCCAGGCCGAAATGCGCCACGTGCTTGGCGCTGTGCAATGGCTGGCGAACCGCTTGGCGCAATACGGTGCGCGCCGAACTCAGCAGGTCCTTGCGGCGAATGCCGATGACCGGGTTCAGGCCCAGGGTGTTGGCCGAGGCCTGCCGCTGCAACTCATCGTTGTGCTTACTCATCTACGACGCTCCGTTGTCCTGAGACGAGTACCGGTTGGCTGTGGCGGGTACACAGACGACTGCCCGGTACTGCTGCTCGGGTGACCCAGTGATAAGAAACAGCGGTTGCGGGCCGGATGCGTGTGGCGACGAGCGGCGGGTTTTCCTGCGGGTGAAGACAGCCTGCTTTCGCTCGCGACCTCTACATGCCGGCCCGGCCCTGATCGCACGATGGACGATGCAGGGAACTTGCCAGCTCCATTGGTTACCCGACTTTCATGTAATGCGCAAGACAGCCTGTGATCGGCAGGTGCAAGGGCATTCAAGCAGATGACTTTAGAAAATGCGCTCTAAATCCCGCAGGCCCTGCGCTAGAGCATCAGCTTGACCACGGTCTCCGACGGGTCGCGGGATTTGCCGGCCTTGTGCAGGTCATCGAGATACTCGGCCCACAGTGCCTCCTGGCGCAGGCACAGCTGCTCGAGGTATTCCCAGGTGAACAGGCCGCTGTCATGGCCGTCGTCGAAGGTCAGTTTCAGTGCATATTGGCCGGCAGGCTCGAGGCCGACGAGGCCGACGTTGATCTTGCCGAATTGCAGGATAGGGTTGCCGTGGCCCTGGACTTCGGCGGAAGGGGAGTGCACCCGCAGGAATTCGGCGGGCAGGTGGTAGACCTCGTTCGGCCCATAGGTGAGGGTGAGGGTCTTGGAGGCTTTGTGCAGGTTGATGGCGGTGGGGAGGCGGGCCATGGGCTGGATCTCTCGTGAGCTGATGATGCAAGCTTCGGGAGAATCCGGCCAATGTGCAAGGGGGCTGCTGCGCAGCCCATCCGCTCCTACAGCAATGCGCGTGCCCAGGTAGGAGCGGCCTTGCGCCGCGAAAGGGCCGCGCAGCGGCCCCGTGCGGGCTTACAGGATGTAGCGCGACAGGTCTTCGTTCTGCGCCAGCTCGCCCAGGTGGCTGTTCACGTACGCGGCGTCGATCTTAATCGGCGCTTCGTCGTGGGCACTGGCCAGGTCGCCGGCACTGAACGACACCTCTTCGAGCAGGCGCTCGAGCAGGGTGTGCAGGCGACGGGCACCGATGTTCTCGGTCTTCTCGTTGACCTGGTAGGCGATCTCGGCCAGGCGCTTGATGCCCTCGGCGGCGAATTCGATGTTCAGGCCTTCGGTCTTGAGCAGCTCACGGTACTGTTCGGTCAGCGAAGCATGCGGCTCCTGCAGGATGCGCTCGAAGTCTTCCGGGGTCAGGGCCTTGAGCTCGACGCGGATCGGCAGGCGGCCCTGCAGCTCGGGCACCAGGTCGCTCGGCTTGCTCAGGTGGAACGCGCCGGAGGCGATGAACAGGATGTGGTCGGTCTTGACCATACCCAGCTTGGTGTTGACGGTGCAGCCCTCGATCAGCGGCAGCAGGTCGCGCTGCACGCCTTCGCGGGACACATCGGCACCGCCGACGTTGCCGCGCTTGGCCACCTTGTCGATCTCGTCGATGAACACGATGCCGTGCTGCTCGACCGCTTCCAGGGCCTTGGCCTTGAGTTCTTCCTCGTTGACCAGGCGGCTGGCTTCCTCGTCGCGGACCATCTTCAGCGCTTCCTTGACCTTGAGCTTGCGCGCCTTGCGCTTGCCCTTGCCCATGTTGGCGAACAGGCTCTGCAGCTGGTTGGTCATTTCTTCCATGCCGGGCGGCGCGGCGATCTCGACGCCCATGGACTCGGCCACTTCGATCTCGATTTCCTTGTCATCCAGCTGGCCTTCGCGCAGGCGCTTGCGGAACAGCTGGCGAGTGTTGGAATCGGTGCTCGACTGCGACGCCTCTTCAGAGAAGCTGCTGACCCGGGCCTGGGGCAGCAGGGCGTCGAGGATGCGGTCCTCGGCGGCATCTTCGGCGCGGTGGCGCACGCGGATGATTTCCTGCTCGCGCAGCATCTTCAGCGCGGCATCGGCCAGGTCGCGGATGATCGACTCGACGTCACGGCCGACATAGCCGACTTCGGTGAACTTGGTCGCTTCGACCTTGATGAACGGTGCGTTGGCCAGCTTGGCCAGGCGGCGGGCGATTTCGGTCTTGCCCACGCCGGTCGGGCCGATCATCAGGATGTTCTTGGGCGTGACTTCGGCACGCAGCTCGGCCGGCAGCTGCATGCGCCGCCAGCGGTTGCGCAGGGCGATGGCCACGGCGCGCTTGGCGTCGTCCTGGCCGATGATGTGGCGGTTGAGTTCGTGGACGATCTCGCGGGGGGTCATGGACATGATGAAAATGGTCCTCGGGCGGAATGAATCAGCGTGGAAAAGCCCCGCTCGCGGCGGGACGCCAGAACAACTGATTATTCGGCCAGGTCCTGCTCCTCGATGGTCAGGTTGTGGTTGGTGAACACGCAGATATCGCCGGCGATGTTCAGGGCGGTCTCGGCGATTTCGCGGGCCGAGAGGTCGGTCTTGTTCAGCAGGGCGCGGGCCGCGGCCTGGGCGTAGGCGCCGCCGGAACCCATGGCGATCAGGCCATCCTCGGGCTCGACCACGTCACCGTTGCCGGTGATGATCAGCGAGGCGTCCTTGTTGGCCACGGCGAGCATGGCTTCCAGGCGGCTCAGGGAACGGTCGGTACGCCATTCCTTGGCCAGTTCCACGGCGGCACGAATCAGGTGGCCCTGGTGTTTTTCCAGCTGACCTTCGAAGCGCTCGAACAGGGTGAAGGCGTCGGCGGTGGCACCGGCGAAGCCGGCGATGACCTGGCCGTGGTACAGGCGGCGGACTTTCTTCGCATTGCCTTTCATCACGGTGTTGCCGAGGGAAACCTGGCCGTCGCCGCCCATGACGACTTTGCCGTGGCGGCGGACTGAAACGATGGTAGTCAAGGGAAGAGTCTCCACGCAGCGGGGCGAAAATGCCTGTTGCAGACTCATATGGGGGTGGGGGGAAGGATTTCAACCGTGGGGGATGAATGGTTGCGCTGGGGCAGGACCATTGGCGTTGCGGCATTCGCGGGCAAGCCCGCTCCCACAGGGGTATCGAGGCCCCTGTGGGAGCGGGTTTACCCGCGAAAAGGGTGACGCGGTCTGTCAGGCCTCGTGGCAAACGTGCCCGTCGACCAAGGTATAACGCACCGCGCCTGGCAGGCAGTGGCCAATGAACGGGCAGTTCTCGCCACGCGAATACCATTGCTCGCCAGCGACCGTGGAGGCCTGTGGGTCGAACAGCACCAGGTCCGCCGCCGCACCGACCTTCAGCTCGCCCGCCGGCAGGCGCATGGCCTTGGCCGGGCCGTAGGTCAAGCGGGCCAGCAGGGTCGGCAGGTCGAGCAGGCCGTCCTGCACCAGGGTCATGGCCAGCGGCAGCAGCAGCTCGACGCTGCTGATGCCAGGCTCGGTGGCGCCGAACGGGGCCAGCTTGGCGTCGCGTTCATGGGGCTGGTGATGGCTGGAGATCGCCTGGATCACCCCGGCCTTCACCGCTTCGCGCAGGCCATCGCGGTCGGCGGCGGTGCGCAGCGGAGGCTGTACGTGGTAGAGACTGGAGAAGTCGCGCAGGGCCTCGTCCGTGAGGATCAGCTGGTACAGCGCCACGTCGGCGGTGACCGGCAGGCCCAGCTGCTGGGCCTGGGCGATCAGCCGCGCGCCACGGGCGCTGGTGATCTGGGTGAAGTGGGCACGTACGCCGGTCTGTTCGACCAGCAGCAGGTTGCGCGCCAGGGCCACGGTTTCCGCGGTTTCCGGGATGCCCGCCAGGCCGAGGAAACTGGCCATGGCACCTTCATGGGCCAGGCCGCCTTGGGCCAGGTCGCCGTCCTGGGAGTGGAACACCACCGTCAGGTCGAAGGTGGCGGCGTATTCCAAGGCGCGGACCAGGGTGCGGTTGTTGGGAATGTCCTTCAGGCCATTGCCGAACGCAACGCAGCCGGTGTCACGCAGGGCGACCAGCTCGGCCAGTTGCTCGCCTTCCAGGCCCTTGGTCAGCGCGCCGACCGGGTAGACCTTGCTGTTGCCGGCTTCACGGGCGCGGTCGAGGATCAGCTCGGCCACGGCCGAGGTATCGAGGATCGGGCGGGTCTGGGGCGGGCAGCACAGGCTGGTGACGCCGCCGGCCACCGCGGCGCGGGTCTCGCTGGCGATGTTGCCCTTGCGGCTGTAGCCCGGCTCGCGCAGGGCGACGTCGAGGTCCACCAGGCCGGGTGCTGCGACCAGGCCGTCGGCCTGCAGCGTGCGGCTGGCGCTGAAGCCTGCTGGTGCGGCGCCGATGGCGACGATGCGACCGCCGTCCAGGTGCAGGTCGGTGACTTGGTCCAGGCCGCTGCTGGGGTCGATGACCCGGGCGCCAAGAATACTGATGCTCACAGGGCGTTCTCCTGGTCGAGTTGACGTTGCGCGGCCTGGCCGCTCATGGCCATGGACAGCACCGCCATGCGCACGGCGATGCCGTAGGTGACCTGGTTGAGAATCACCGAATGGGCGCCGTCGGCCACCGCCGACTCGATTTCCACGCCGCGGTTGATCGGGCCCGGGTGCATGACGATGGCGTCGGGCTTGGCCCCGGCCAGGCGTGCCGTGGTCAGGCCGAACAGGCGGTAGAACTCGCCTTCGCTGGGCAGCAGGCCGCCAGCCATGCGCTCACGCTGCAGGCGCAGCATGATCACCACGTCGACGTCCTTCAGGCCCTGGGCCAGGTCGGTATAGACCTTCACGCCATATTGCTCGATACCTACCGGGATCAGGGTCTTCGGGCCGACCACGCGGATATCCGGGCAACCCAGCGCCTTGAGCGCGAGCATGTCGGAGCGGGCCACGCGCGAGTGCAGGATGTCACCGACGATGGCCACCGAGAGGTTCTCGAAGCTGCCCTTGTGGCGACGGATGGTCAGCATGTCGAGCATACCCTGGGTCGGGTGCGCATGGCGGCCGTCGCCGCCGTTGATCACCGCCACATCCGGGCAGACGTGCTCGGCGATGAAGTGTGCGGCGCCGGAGTCGGAATGGCGCACGACGAACATGTCGGCGGCCATGGCCTCCAGGTTGCGCAGGGTGTCGAACAGGGTCTCGCCCTTGCTGGTCGAGGAGGTCGACACGTTCAGGCTGATCACATCGGCCGACAGGCGCTGGGCGGCCAGTTCGAAGGTGGTGCGGGTGCGGGTCGAGTTCTCGAAGAACACGTTGCACACGGTCTTGCCGCGCAGCAACGGGACTTTTTTCACGGCCCGGGCACCGACTTCCAGGAAGGAGTCGGCGGTGTCGAGGATCTCGGTCAGCAGTTCGCGGGGCAAACCGTCGAGCGAGAGAAAGTGGCGCAGCTGGCCCTGGTCATTGAGCTGCAGCGGGCGCTTGGCGTCGAATGGCGTCATCGCGGGGGACTCTTAAAGGGCGGAAGCGGTGGCGAGGTCCTGGCGCTCGAGGGCGAGCGGTGCGGGTCCGGTCAATTTTACCCGTTCAGTGGGCGCCAGTTGCAAGGTGGCGCCGAGCACGTTGGGGCGGATCGGCAGTTCGCCGGCGTCCAGGTCCAGCAGGCAGACCAGGGTGACGCTGGCCGGGCGGCCATAGTCGAACAGTTCGTTGAGCGCGGCGCGGATGGTACGCCCGCTCATCAGCACGTCGTCCACCAGCACCAGGTGCTGGCCTTCGACCTCGAAGGGCAGTTCCGAAGGGCGCACCTGCGGATGCAGGCCGTTCTGGCTGAAGTCGTCGCGGTAGAAGGAGACGTCCAGGGTGCCCAGCGCGCTGCTGTCGCCCAGCGCCTGCTGCAAGGCCTGGGCTACCCACACACCGCCAGTGCGGATGCCGATGAAGCGTGGCTCGGTGATGGCACGGCGGGCCAGGTGGGCGCGAAGGTCGACGGCCATCTGCCGGATCAGGTCGGCGGGGTTGGGTAGGCTCATTGCGTGCTCCTCGGGAGGGGGCGCCGGGTGGGCCGGCGGCAAAGCGGATTTAAGTGTTGGCCTCCAGCCAGCCTTGCAGGAGCAGGGCGGCGGCGATGGCATCGACCGGGTTGTCGCGGTAGCTGCCGTGGCGCATGCCGCGGGCCATCTGCTCGCCCTTGGCTTCGAAGGTGGTCAGGCGTTCGTCATGGGTGTGCACGGGCAGGTTGTAGCGGCCATGCAGGCGCCGGGCGAACTTTTCGGCGCGCTCGCTCATCTCGCTGGGCGTGCCGTCCATGTTCAGCGGCAGGCCGACGACGATGGCATCGGGCTTCCATTCCTTGATGAGTCTTTCCACCTGGGCCCAGTCCGGCACGCCGTTCTGGGCCTTGAGCGTGCACAGCTCGCGGGCCTGGCCGGTGATCACCTGGCCGACGGCCACGCCGATTTGTTTGCTGCCGTAGTCGAAGCCCAGCAGCAGGCGTAATTCGGCCATCAGGCGTGGCCCGCCTGGCTGGTCAGCAGGCTGAGGTTGATGCCCAGGCTCGCGGCGGCGGCCTCCAGGCGTTGGTCGCTGGCCAGGCCGAAGATGATCTCGGGGTCGAACGGGCAGTTGAGCCAGGCGTTGTCGGCAAGCTCGGCTTCCAGCTGGCCTGCCTCCCAGCCGGCGTAGCCCAGGGTGATCAGGCTCTGTTTCGGCCCTACGCCATCGGCGATGGCGAACAGCACGTCCTGGGAGGTGGAAAGCGACAGGCCCTGCAGCTCGACGGTGGCCTGGTAGCTGCATTCGCTGGTGTGCAATACGAAACCGCGATCGGTCTGCACCGGGCCACCTTGGTAGATCGGCACCTGCAGGGTGCTGGCCGGCGGCACCTCGTCCGGACGCAGCTGCTCCAGGATGTCCGCCAGGTTCAGCTCCTGAGGCCGATTGACCACCAGGCCCATGGCGCCATTGGCGTTGTGCTCGACGATATAGGTGAGGGTCTGGGCAAAGTTCGGGTCGGCCATGTGCGGCATGGCGATGAGGAACTGGTGCTTGAGGTAGCTCGGGCTGAGGGTTTTCATGGGTGATAGTGTGGCGTCAGGTGGCGAGGCTGACAAGGTGCCAGTGTGTTGCTGGGCGTTGTGCAGGTTGGTGGTTTGGGGGCGCCTGATGACGCGTGCGCCACCGCACACTCAAGCCCTACGGACCAACCATCATTCAATTACTGGACAGGCGGTCACCGCGGGCAAAGCGCCAGGTGCGGATGATCTCCAGCCGGTCGAACTCGGCCAGGTCGCCGGTGAACGGTGCGAACGGTGCCGACAGGCGGACGATGCGCTGGGCTGCCTGGTCGAGCACCGGCTGGCCGGAGGACTCCAGCACCAGCACCTCGTACAACGAACCGTCGCGGTTGATCGACACCATCATCCGCAGGCTGCCGTAGATTTGTTGGCGACGCGCCTGCTCGGGGTAGTTGAGATTGCCGACCCGCTCGACCTTCTTGCGCCACTCTTCCTTGTACCAGGCGCCCTTGTCGCGCATGGTCGAGGCAGCGTTGAGGCGGTGGATGCGCGGGCGCTTGGCGTACAGCTGCTGTTCGTTGGAAAGCTCCGCCTCGAGGCTGGCGATCTGGCTGGACAATTGCGAGCTGTCGAAGTCCGGCACCGCCTGGGGCTTGGGCTGTGGTTTGCTTTCCTTGGGCTTGGGCTCGACCTTCTGCGGCTTGGGCGCCTTGGTGGCCACGGCGGACTTCTGCGGGGCCGGCGGGCTTTCCCGCTTAGCGGCCGGGGGCGGGGTGACCTTGTTGATTTTGCTGTCCTGGAACGGCGCGACCTCGGTGGTCTTGGGCACCGCCTTCTTCTCCAGGGTGCCGCTGCCCTGCTGGTTGTCCTGGGCCTGGAAGTCGGCCTTCTCGGGCGGTTTCTCGCTCTTGAAGGTCGCCAGGGTGATTTCCATGCTGCGGCGGATTTCGCTGGGCTTGGCGATGGTGAAGCTCACGCCCAGGATCAGCGCCAGGTGCACCAGGGCAGCCAGGAACAGGGTGAAGCCGAGCCGGTCCGCAGGGCGGACGCGGGGAGGCAGCAGGTCGGCGGGGATGTCGGCAGGCAGCGTCATCAGGTATCCAGCAACCGCAAAGCGGGGTGGCGGCTCAATCGAAAAGGACTGGCATCATACCCCACTGCGCGAAATTGCTCCGCGTCGGCGGTCAGCGCGCCTTGAGCTGGCGATCAATGGCATCCATCAGTTGCCCGCCGATATCGGTGTTGTAGGCCGCGTCGATCTCGCGGATGCAGGTGGGGCTGGTGACGTTGATCTCGGTGAGGTAGTCGCCGATCACGTCCAGGCCGACGAACAGCAGGCCTTTTTCACGCAGGGTCGGGCCGACTTGGGCGGCGATCCAGCGGTCGCGCTCGGTCAACGGGCGGGCCTCGCCACGCCCCCCGGCGGCCAGGTTGCCACGGGTTTCGCCGCTGGCCGGGATGCGTGCCAGGCAGTAGTCGACCGGCTCGCCGTCGATCATCAGGATGCGCTTGTCGCCGTCGACGATCTGCGGCAGGTACTCCTGGGCCATGATTTGCTGGGTGCCGTGCTGGGTCAGGGTCTCGAGGATCACCGACAGGTTCGGGTCGTCCTTGCGGTGGCGGAACACCGAGGCGCCGCCCATGCCGTCCAGCGGCTTGAGGATCACGTCGCCGCGGCTGTTGGCGAACTCGCGCAGGATGTCCACGCGGCGGCTGACCAGGGTCGGCGCCATGCACTGCGGGAACTGGGTGGCGAACAGCTTCTCGTTGCAGTCGCGCAGGCTCTGCGGCCGGTTGACCACCAGCACGCCCTCGCGCTCGGCCTGCTCCAGCAGGTAGGTGCTGTAGACGAATTCCATGTCGAAGGGCGGGTCCTTGCGCATCAGGATCACGTCCAGGTCGGCCAGGGCGCTGTCCTGCTCTTCGCCCAGCTCGAACCAGCGGGCCGGATCGGCGAACACCTTCAATGGGCGCATTTGCGCGCGGGCCTGGCCTGCACCCAGGTAGAGGTCGCGCTGCTCCATGTAGAACAGGGTCCAGCCACGGGCCTGGGCCGCCAGCAGCATGGCCAGCGAGCTGTCCTTCTTGTAGGAGATGGACGCGATGGGGTCCATGACAATCCCGAGGCGAACGCTCATGGGTAATTCCTCATTGGCGGCGATTGCCGCGATGGTTCGATGAAAAGTGGCTCAGGGTGGCGCCGGGAACGCCGATGGTCAAGGGGGCGGCGGATGGAATGCCCCTGCGGACTGTGCTAAAAATGCCAGGCATAGTGCTTGATGCCGTTCACAGGAGCCAAGCATGATGTCGCTTGGGACTGCTGCGCAGTCCATCGCGGGGCAAGCCCGCTCCCACAGGGTCTGTGCCGGGCTCGGGGCTCTGTTGTCGCAGGGCCGTGTAGGAGCGGGCTTGCCCCGCGATGGGGCGCGAAGCGGCCCCGGATGTCAGCCAGAGCCGCGATGGTAGCCCAACTTATGGAACAACCCCTGAAGGTGATGGTGATCGACGATTCCCGCACGATCCGCCGCACCGCCCAGATGTTGCTCGGCGAAGCAGGCTGCGAGGTGATCACCGCCAGCGACGGCTTCGATGCCCTGGCCAAGATCGTCGATCACAAGCCCCGGATCATCTTCGTCGATGTGCTGATGCCGCGCCTGGACGGCTACCAGACCTGCGCCGTGATCAAGCAGAACAGCGCCTTCAAGGACACCCCGGTCATCCTGCTGTCCTCGCGCGACGGCCTGTTCGACAAGGCCCGTGGCCGGGTGGTCGGCTCCGACCAGTTCCTGACCAAACCGTTCAGCAAGGAAGAACTGCTCGATGCGATCAGGGCCCATGTGCCCGGGTTCGCCGCGCAGGCCCAACACGCACCCTGACCCCGCCCGCCATGGCGGTGTCTTCTTTCCTTCATGGGGAAACAGCATGGCCCGAGTTTTGATCGTCGACGACTCGCCGACAGAGATGTACAAGCTGACCGCCTGGCTGGAGAAGCATGGCCACCAGGTGCTCAAGGCCGACAACGGCGCCGATGGCGTGGCCCTGGCCCGCCAGGAAAAGCCCGACGCGGTGTTGATGGACATCGTCATGCCCGGCATGAACGGTTTCCAGGCCACCCGGCAGTTGAGCAAGGACCCCGAGACCCGCGCCATTCCGGTGATCGTGGTGACCACCAAGGACCAGGAAACCGACCGGGTCTGGGCCACGCGCCAGGGCGCGCGGGACTTCCTGACCAAGCCGGTGGAGGAAGCGGCGCTGATCGACAAGCTCAAAGAGGTCATCGGGGCTTGACCACCCGTCCGCAGGGCGCGTCGCTGACCGCCTTCGAACTGCTGCTGGACATCGACCGGCGCTGCCGTCTGCTGGTGGCCGACCAACCGCCCCAGGACACCCGCCAGCAACAGTGGAGCGGTATCGGCTTTCGTATTGCCCAGCAGTGGTTCGTGGCGCCCATGGGCGAGGTCGCCGAAGTGTTGCACGAGCCGCGCAGCAGCCGGGTGCCTGGTGTCCAGCCCTGGGTTTGCGGAGTGGCCAACCTGCGTGGCCGGCTGTTGCCGGTCATGGACCTGAGCGCGTTCTTCGGCCTTGGCCCGGCATTGGCGGGCAAGCAGCGGCGGGTGCTGGTGCTGGACCATGAAGCGCTGTTCGCAGGCCTGTTGGTGGATGAAGTCCTGGGGCTGCAGCACTTCGCCCTGAGCAGCCTGGAGTTGTCCCCGCCGCAGCCGTTGTTGCGCGCTGCCGCGCCCTTCGTCCAGGGCCATTTCCCCCGTGAACGCAACTGGGCGATCTTCAGCCCGTTCGCCCTGGCCCAGGCGCCGGGCTTTCTCGACGTGGCGCTGTAGAGGACCCATCGACCGTGAACAAACCCGCCACACCCGTTGCCCCGGCTGTCGTGAGCCCGCGTCGGCGCAGCATCGCGCAGATCACCGTGCTGTTCCTGCTGCTGATCCTGTCGATCATCCTGCTGTTCGCCAACTTCGCCTACCTCAACACCCAGGCCAACTACGACAAGCAGTACATCGGCCATGCCGGCGAGTTGCGCGTGCTTTCCCAGCGCATCGCCAAGAACGCCACCGAGGCGGCGGCCGGCAAGGCGTTGGCCTTCAAGTTGCTGTCCGATGCGCGCAACGACTTCGAGCGGCGCTGGCGCTACCTGCGCGAGGGTGATCAGGCCACTGGGCTGCCGCCGGCGCCCATGGCCGTGCGCGACGAAATGGACGCCGTGCGCCAGGACTGGGAAAACCTGCGCAAGAACACCGACACCATCCTTGCCAGCGAGCAGACCGTGCTGTCGCTGCACCAGGTGGCAGCGACCCTGGCCGAGACCGTGCCGCAGTTGCAGGTCGAGTATGAAAAGGTCGTGGAGATCCTCCTGCAGAGCGGTGCGCCGGCCAGCCAGGTGGCTGTGGCCCAGCGCCAGCTGTTGCTGGCCGAGCGCATCCTCGGCTCGGTCAACACGGTGCTGGCGGGCGACGACAGCTCGGCCCAGGCGGCGGATGCCTTCGGGCGCGATGCCAGCCGTTTCGGCCAGGTGCTCGAGGGCATGCTCGGCGGCAACCCAGCGATCCAGGTGACCAAGGTCGAGGACGCCGACGCCCGCGCGCGACTGGCCGAAATCGCCGAGCTGTTCCAGTTCGTCGCAGGCTCCGTGGATGAAATCCTCGAGACCTCGCCGGAGCTGCTGCGCGTGCGCGAGGCGGCCGGCAACATCTTCAGCCTGTCGCAGACCCTGCTCGACGAAGCCTCGCACCTGGCCAACGGTTTCGAGAACCTGGCCAGTGGTCGCACCCTGGCCACCATCGGCGGCTACCTGCTGGGGCTGGTGGCCCTGGCCTCGATCATCCTCATCGGCCTGGTGATGGTACGCGCCACCCACCGCCAGCTGCGCGAGACCGCCGAGAAGAACGAACGCAACCAGCAAGCGATCATGCGCCTGCTCGACGAGATCGAAGAGCTGGCTGACGGCGACCTGACCGTCACCGTGTCGGTCACCGAGGACTTCACCGGGGCCATCGCCGACTCGATCAACTATTCGGTCGACCAGTTGCGCGACCTGGTGGCGACCATCAACCACAGTGCCGAGCAGGTCGCGGCGGCCGTGCAGGACACCCAGAACACCGCTCGCCAGTTGGCCAAGGCCTCCGAGCACCAGGCCGAGCAGATCAGCGAGGCGTCCCTGGCGGTAGGTGACATGGTCGAATCGATCGACCGGGTGTCGGCCCACGCCTACGAGTCGGCGAAGGTAGCCGAGCGCTCGGTGGCCATCGCCAACAAGGGCAACGAGGTGGTGCACAACACCATCCACGGCATGGACAACATCCGTGAGCAGATCCAGGACACCGCCAAGCGGATCAAGCGCCTGGGCGAGTCCTCCCAGGAGATCGGCGACATCGTCAGCCTGATCGACGACATCGCCGACCAGACCAACATCCTCGCCCTCAATGCGGCGATCCAGGCCTCCCTCGCCGGCGAGGCCGGGCGTGGTTTCGCCGTGGTCGCCGACGAGGTGCAGCGCCTGGCCGAGCGTTCGTCGTCGGCCACCCGGCAGATCGAGGCGCTGGTACGCACCATCCAGGCCGATACCAACGAGGCGGTGATCTCCATGGAGCAGACCACCGCCGAGGTGGTGCGCGGCGCGCGCCTGGCCCAGGACGCCGGCGTCGCCCTGGCCGAGATCGAGGGCGTGTCGCAGACGCTGGCCGACCTTATCCACAGCATTTCCGACGCTGCCCAGTTGCAGACTTCCTCGGCCGGGCAGATCTCCCACACTATGGCGGTGATCCAGCAGATCACCGCGCAGACCTCCGCCGGCTCCGGCGCCACCGCCGACAGCATCCGCCACCTGGCGCGCATGGCCAGCGAGATGCGCCGCTCGGTCTCCGGCTTCACCCTGCCGGCCCCCGCCGAACCACGTTGAGGAGCGAGCCATGGTGCCCACGACCGTGAGCCCCGAGCGCCACGACACCGTTGCCCTGGCCTGGGCCAAGGCAGCCATCCTCGACTGCCTGGGTCAGGCCCGCCAGGCCCTGGAGCGTTTCGCCAGCGAGCCGGAAGACCCGGCAATGCTGGCCTTCTTCATCGACAATCTGCACCAGGTGCACGGCTGCCTGCGCATGCTCGAGCTGCGCGGTGCGACTCACCTGGCCGAGGAACTGGAGCTGCTCGGCCGGGCCATGGCCGATGGCCAGGTCAGCCCCCGGGGCGATTGCCTCGGCGCGCTGTTCCGGGGGCTCGAGCAGTTGCCTCCGTACCTGGAGCGCCTGCGCGGGGCACGTCACGACCTGCCGTTGGTGGTGGTGCCGTTGCTGAACCAGTTGCGCGGGTGCCGAGGCGTCGAGCCGTTGCCGCAGGGCAGCCTGGTCGGCCAGGCTGCGCAGCGTCTGGCCGGGGCTGCCGACCTGGCTGACCTGGACCTGTCCCTGGGCAATTGGCGCGAACAGTTGCAGGCAGGGCAAGGCCGCGATGCGTTGCGTTCGGTGGTGATGGCGCTGTGCGACGACCTGGTACGGATCAAGGAGCGGCTGGACCTGTTCGTGCGTGGCGATCGCCAGCAGCGCGAGCAGTTGGAGGCCCTGCTGGCGCCGCTGCGCCAGGTCGCCGATACCTTGGCGGTACTGGCCTTCCAGCAACCGCGCCGGGTGATCATCGACCAGGTACTGGCCTTGCAGGCCCTGGCCCAGGGCGAGCGAGCCGTGGACGATGCGGTGTTGATGGATATCGCCGGCGCCTTGCTGTACGTGGAGGCGACCCTCAACGGCATGGTCGGGCCCTTGGATGAAAGCGGCCAGGGCAACCTGCCGGGCGCCGACGTGATCGAGATCCGCCAGTTGGTGTTGAACGAGGCGCTGGCGGTGTTGCAGCAGGCCAAGGACCTGATCGGCGATTGCCTGGAGTCCGGCTGGCCACGCGAGCGCCTGCAGCCGCTGCCAGGCCTGTTGCACCAGGTGCGCGGTGCCTTGTCCATGCTCATGCTGCCGGAGGTGGCCGAGGTGTTCGGTGGTTGCGCCGGTTACGTGCAGGGCTGGCTTGCCCACTTGGAACAGGAACCGCCCGCCGAGGAGCTTGCGCACCTGGCCGAAGCGCTGAGTGCCGGCGAAATGTATCTGCAATGGCGCGCAGCCGACCCCCTGGCCGACGCCCAGCCATTCCTCGACATGGCCCGTGCCAGCCTGGCGGCGATCGGCGTGGTATGCCAGCAGCCCCAGGCCTGCCTCGAGCCCGAGGCGATCGATGACGAGCTGCGCGACGTTTTCCTCGAGGAAGCCGGCGAGCTGCTGCCGGAGATCGAACGCCACTGGTTGCGCTGGCGTGCCGACAACACCTTGCGCGATGCGCTGGTGGAGGTACGCCGGGCGCTGCATACCCTCAAGGGCAGCGGGCGAATGGTGCATGCCGAGGCCCTGGCGGAGCTGGCCTGGGGCGCCGAGCACCTGCTCAACCGCGTATTGGAGGGGCGCATCACCCTGGCGGCGGAGAGTGTGGTGGCCTTGCAACAGGTGCTGGTGCGTTTGCCGGACCTGCTGGCCGATTTCGCGGTGGGTCACCTGACGCCGCTGGCCGAGGCCGAGGCCTTGTCCAGCCATCTGCATCAGTTGGCCATCCACAATCCACCGGTGGCGGCGGCCCACGGGCTGGACCCTCAATTGCTGGAAATCTTCCGCAACGAGGCCCAGGGCCACCTGGGCAGCCTGGAAACCTTCCTGCGCGGTGCGGACGGCGAGGGCTCGCCCGTCAGCGACAGCCTGCAGCGCGCCCTGCATACCCTCAAGGGCAGCGCCGCCATGGCGGGTGTCATGCCGATTGCCGAGCTGGCCACGGCGTTCGACCGTCTGGTTCGGGAATACAAAGGGCACGGGCTGGCGTTGCAAGTCGCCGAGCTCGAATGGCTGGAGGCAGCCCGGGCTTTGTTCCACCTGGGCCTCGCCCAGCTCGACAGCACGCCCTTGGCGCCCATCCCGGACGCCGCGGCGCTGATCGAGCAGGTCGGCCAGGCGGTGGATGCGCGCCTGGCATTTCTTGAGCAGAACCCGCCCCCGGCCCAACGCTCCGGGCGCGACCCGCAGCGTATCGCGGCCTTCCTGGCGCAGGGCATGGACATCCTGCTCGATGCCGAATCGCTGCTGTCGCGCTGGCAGGAGCACCCGGGCGAGCGCCAGGAGCTGGAAACCCTGCTCGATGACCTGACGGCCCTCGGGCAGGCGGCCCACCTGGCCGAGCTGTGGCAGGTGGATGAAGTCTGTGAAGCGCTGCTCGACCTGTACGGCGCCGTGGAGGAGGGCAGCCTGGCCGCCAATGGGCGCTTCTTCGGCCTGGCCCAGCAGGCCCACGAGGCCTTGCTCGACATGTTCGACGAGATCGCCGCCGGGCAGCAGGTCGAGGCACGCCTGGAGTGCGTGGCGGCCCTGCGTGGCCTGTTGGACGATGCCCTGGCGCCTGACGCGATGGGCAAGGTCGGCCTCGACACGGTGACGCCTTTGCCCTTCCCGGCCGCGCCGGTTGCCGAGCCTGGGGCAGGCGAGGCCCAGAGCCCGGGCGACAGCGAACTGCGTGAAGTCTTCCTGGAAGAAAGCTCGGATATCGTCGAAAGCGCCGCCGCCGCCTTGGCCCGCTGGCAGGCCGACCCGCGCAACAGCATTGAGGTCGAGAACCTGCTGCGCGACTTGCACACCCTCAAGGGTGGGGCGCGGATGGTCGAGGTCGCGGCGATCGGCGACCTGGCCCACGAGTTGGAATTCCTCTACGAACTGCTCGCCGCTGGCCGCCTGCCGCCGAGCCCGGCATTGTTCGCCCTGCTGCAGAATTGCCATGACCGCCTCGCCCACATGCTCGACGCGGTGCGCCTTGGCCAACCGCTGCACGCCGCTACGGCGCTGATCGACTATATCCGCAACTTCAGCAGCGCGGCGCTGACCGACAGCGCCGCAGGCCAGGCACAGGCCGAGGTGCCTGCCGCCGAAGCACCGGCGGTCACCCCGGAGCGGGCCGCAGGCGACATGGTCAAGGTGGATGCCGAGCTGCTGGACGACCTGGGCAACCTGGCCAGCGAGCATTCGATCATCCGGGGCCGCATCGAGCAGCAAGTCAACGATGCCCAGTTCGCCCTCAACGAAATGGAAACCACCCTGGAGCGCATGCGCGACCAGTTGCTGCGCCTGGATATCGAGACCCAGGGGCGGATGTCCAGCCGTTACCAGGCCGAAGGCGATGCCTATGACGACTTCGACCCCCTGGAAATGGACCGCCATTCCCAGTTGCAGCAGTTATCGCGGGCGCTGTTCGAATCGGCCTCCGACCTGCTCGACCTCAAGGAAACCCTGGCCCAGCGTGCCCAGGATGCCTACAGCCTGCTGCAGCAGCAGGCGCGGGTGAACAGCCAGTTGCAGGAGGGGCTGACGGCCACCTTGATGGTGCCTTTCGAGCGCCTGGTGCCGCGCCTGCAGCGTGTGGTGCGGCAGGTGGCCAGCGAGCTGGGCAAACAGGTGGAACTGGTGGTCGGCAATGCCGAGGGCGAGCTGGACCGCAGCGTGCTCGAACGCATGGTGGCGCCGCTCGAGCACATGCTGCGCAACGCGGTCGACCATGGCCTGGAAACCCGGGAGGTGCGCCTGGCTGCCGGCAAGCCGGAGCAGGGCACCATTCACCTGAACCTGCTCCACGAGGGCGCCGACATCGTCATCGAAATGAGCGACGACGGTGCCGGCGTGCCCCTGGAGGCGGTCCGTAACAAGGCGATCAAGCGCGGCTTGCTGGACCCGCAGGCGTACTTGAGCGACCACGAGATCCTGCAGTTCATCCTGCGCCCCGGGTTTTCCACCGCTGAGAAGATCACCCAGATTTCCGGCCGCGGGCTTGGCATGGACGTGGTCCATGAAGAGGTCAAGCAGCTGGGCGGCTCCATGAGCATCGAGTCGAGCCCGGGCAAGGGCGCACGTTTCCTGATTCGCCTGCCGTTCACCGTCTCCATGAACCGGGCGCTGATGGTGCACCTGGACGATGAACAATACGCGATACCGCTCAACACCATCGAGGGCATCGTGCGCGTGCCGCCCGCGGAGCTCGAGGCCTGTTACCAGTTGAGTGCGCCGCGCTATGTCTATGCCGGGCACGAATACCACCTGCGTTACCTTGGCGAAGTGCTGCAAGGGGGCAGGCCCCGCCCCAGCCTGCTGGGCCAGAGCGTGCCGCTGCCGGTGTTGCTGGTGCACTCCCAGGAGCAATCCTTCGCCATCCAGGTAGACAGCCTGTCGCCCAGCCGTGAGATCGTGGTCAAGAGCCTGGGGCCGCAGTTCGCGGCGGTGCCGGGGCTGTCCGGCGCGACCTTGCTGGGCGATGGCCGGGTGGTGCTGATCCTCGACCTGCTCGGCCAGTTGCGTGGCCAGCAGCGACGCCTGGCGCGCCTGCCGGGTGGCTATGGCGGCCAGCGGCCGTTGCTCGGGCCGGCGCCACGCCGGCGTCTGCTGGTGATGGTGGTGGACGACTCGGTGACCGTGCGCAAGGTCACCAGCCGCCTGCTCGAGCGCCATGGCATGAACGTGCTCACGGCCAAGGACGGGGTGGATGCCATGACCCTGCTCGAGGAACATCGCCCGGACGTGCTGCTGCTGGATATCGAAATGCCGCGCATGGACGGTTTCGAGGTGGCCACCCGTATCCGGCGCGACGCGCGGCTCAAGGACCTGCCGATCATCATGATCACTTCGCGTACAGGCCAGAAACACCGCGACCGGGCGATGGCCATCGGTGTCAACGACTACCTGGGCAAGCCGTACCAGGAGTCGGTATTGCTCGCGAGCATTGCCCACTGGAGCCAGACCCATGCTTGAACATATCGCCGGCCAGCGCAGCAGCCTGACCGGCCTGCTGCTGCCCATGAGCGACCGGACCCTGGTGCTGCCCAATGTCGCCGTGGCCGAACTGATCGGCCAGCGCGCGTTCACCTGCGAGGCCCATGACCCGGCCTGGCACCTGGGCTGGATCGACTGGCGCCAGCAGCGGCTGCCGCTGATCGGCTTCGAGGCGGCCTGTGGTGGCGAAACCCTTTGCGGTGATCGGGCCCGTGTCGTGGTGCTCAACGCCCTGGGCGATACCGGGCTGCGCTACCTGGCGCTGCTGCTGCAGGACATCCCACGCTCGTGCAAGCTCGACAGCCAGCTCAATTACGTGGACGTGCCGCTGGCCAGCCTGGAACTGGCCGCGGTGCAGGTGGGCGAACAGGTGGCTAGGGTGCCGGACCTGGCGGGGTTGGAGCGGATGGTGCGTGACGCCGATCTGCAACCTGTCGCCGGGTAGTATGCGGGTTGGGGCCGCTGCGCAGAGAACAGGTGGCTAGCGCCGCCCCTGTGGGAGCGGGCTTGTCCCGCGATGAGGGCAGCGGCGATGCGGAACCTGGCACGCTTCAGGAGGTCTGTGTCTGCATGTACTACGGTGAACGTTTTAATGCCTGGACGCACCTGGTCGGTGCCGTGCTGGCCTGTATCGGCGCCATCTGGCTGATCGTCGTGGCCGGGTTGCAGGGCGACCCCTGGAAGATCGTCAGCTTCTCCATCTATGGCAGCACCTTGCTGCTGCTCTACAGCATCTCCACCCTCTACCACAGCACCCGCGGCCGGGCGAAGGTGATCATGCGCAAGCTCGATCACTTGTCGATCTACCTGCTGATCGCCGGCAGCTATACCCCGTTCTGCCTGGTCAGCCTGCGTGGCCCCTGGGGCTGGAGCCTGTTCGGCGTGGTCTGGGGGCTGGCGGTGGTCGGCATGCTCCAGGAGATCAAGCCGCGCTCGGAGGCGCGGATCCTGTCGATCATCATCTATGCGGTGATGGGCTGGATCGTCCTGGTGGCAGTCAAGCCCCTGCTGCACAGCCTGGGCGGTGCCGGGTTCGCCTGGCTGGCGGCGGGCGGGGCGTTCTACACCATCGGCATCCTGTTCTTCGCCTTCGACAGCCGCTTCCGCCATTGGCATGGCATCTGGCACCTGTTCGTCATCGCCGGCAGCCTGATGCACTTCGTCGCGGTGTTCTTCTACGTGCGCTAGTGTGGTGTTTTGCAAATACGACCAATAACTCGCGAGCGATTTTTGCGCTCAGGCAAGGCGTCGCGACGAGTCGTAGCCCAGCTACGGCGAGGAGCGACAACGCCGCATGTGCGCAAAAAGCGCCGCGAGTTATGGTCGTTATTTGTGAAACACCACACTAGATGTCACCCCACAGCTGCTGCGCCACCGCCAGCGCGACCACCGGCGCGGTCTCGGTGCGCAGCACTCGCGGGCCCAGGCGTGCCGAGTGGAAGCCGGCCGCCTTGGCCTGCTCCACCTCGGCATCGCTCAGGCCGCCTTCCGGGCCGATCAGGAAGGCCAGGCGCACCGGGCGTTCGTGGCGGGTCAAGGGCTCTGCGACCGGGTGCAGTACCAGCTTGAGGTCAGCGTCGGTTTCCTTCAACCAGTCGGCAAGCGTCACTGGCGGGTGGATCACCGGCACGGTCGAGCGGCCGCATTGCTCGCAGGCGCTGATCGCCACCTGGCGCCAGTGGGCCAGGCGCTTGTCGGCGCGTTCATCTTTGAGGCGCACTTCGCAGCGTTCGCTGACGATCGGCGTGATGGCGCTGACGCCCAGCTCGGTGGCCTTCTGGATCGCCCAATCCATTCGCTCGCCCCGCGACAGGCCTTGGCCAAGGTGCACCTGCAGCGGCGATTCGGCCTGGCCGGGGAGGGTCTCGTCGAGCGCTACGCGCACGGCTTTCTTGCCGACCTCCAGCAACTGGCCACGGAATTCCTGGCCGCTGCCGTCGAACAATTGCACGGCATCGCCAGGGGCCATGCGCAGCACGCGGCCGATGTAATGGGCCTGGGCTTCGGGCAACTCGTGTTCGCCGAGGCTCAGGGGGGCGTCGATGAAGAAGCGGGACAGTCTCATGGGGGGCTCGTCAAAAAAGGGCTACGCACACTGTGTAGGAGCGGCCTTGTGCCGCGAAAGGGGCGCGTAGCGGCCCCAGGTTTCCATATTTTGCCGGGCCGCGTTGCGGCCCTTTCGCGGCACAAGGCCGCTCCTACAGGGACGCGCAGGCTAGCCTGGATCACGGAAGTCGGGGTGGAAATTCGCCGGCACCGCCACGCTGACGCTGTCGCGGGTGGCGATGTCGATACCTTCGCTGGCCACCTCGGCCAGAAAATCGATCTGCTCCGGGGTGATCACGTACGGCGGCAGGAAATACACCACGCTACCCAGTGGCCGAAGCAGCGCGCCACGGGTCAGGGCATGCTCGAAGACCTTCAGGCCGCGGCGCTCCTGCCAGGGGTAGGCGACCTTGCCGGCCTTGTCCTGGACCATTTCGATGGCCAGGGCCATGCCGGTCTGGCGGATCTCGGCGACATGGGCATGCTCGGCCAGGTGCGCGGTGGCGCTGGCCATGCGCGCTGACAGCGCCTTATTGGCCTCGATCACATTGTCTTGCTCGAAAATATCCAGGGTCGCCAGCGCCGCGGCACAGGCCAGCGGGTTGCCGGTATAGCTGTGCGAATGGAGGAAGGCGCGCAGGGTCGGGTAGTCGTCGTAGAAGGCCTGGTACACATCGTCGGTGGTCAGGCAGGCGGCCAGGGGCAGGTAGCCGCCGGTCAGGGCCTTGGACAGGCACAGGAAATCCGGGCGGATACCAGCCTGTTCGCAGGCGAACATCGTGCCGGTACGGCCGAAGCCTACGGCGATCTCGTCATGGATCAGGTGCACGCCGTAGCGGTCGCACGCCTGGCGCAGCAGCTTGAGGTACACCGGGTGGTACATGCGCATGCCGCCGGCCCCCTGGATCAGCGGCTCGACGATCACCGCGGCGATGCTGGCGTGGTGCTCGGCCAGGGTCTGTTCCATCAGCGCGAACAGGTTGCGCGAATGCTCTTCCCAGCCCATGCCGTCGGGGCGCAGGTAGCAGTCCGGGCTCGGCACTTTGATGGTGTCGAGCAGCAGCGCCTTGTAGGTTTCGGTGAACAGCGGCACGTCGCCCACCGACATGGCGGCGATGGTCTCGCCGTGGTAGCTGTTGGTCAGGGTGACGAAGCGCTTCTTGTCCACCTGGCCCTGGTTCTGCCAGTAGTGGTAGCTCATCTTCAGCGCCACTTCGATGCAGGACGAGCCGTTGTCGGCGTAGAACACCCGGTCCAGGCCAGCCGGCGTCATGGCGACGAGGCGCTCGGACAGCTCGATGACCGGCTGGTGGCTGAAACCGGCCAGGATGACGTGCTCGAGCTGGTCGACCTGGTCCTTGATGCGCTGGTTGATGCGCGGGTTGGCATGGCCGAACACATTGACCCACCAGGAGCTGACGGCATCCAGGTAGCGCTTGCCTTCGAAGTCTTCCAGCCACACGCCTTCACCACGGCGGATAGGGATCAGCGGCAGCTGCTCGTGGTCTTTCATCTGGGTGCAGGGGTGCCACAGGACTTTCAGGTCGCGTTGCATCCACTGTTGGTTGAGGCCCATGGGCAGATCTCCTGGCGGGGCGTGCTTTGGCCGACAAGCCTAAGCAATGGGGCCGCGCAGGACAACCGACGCGCAGCATGCGGCGGTGCCGAAAACTGAATTTCCTGTGCCGACGGGCACTTGATGTCACTACGCTGGCAGGGTCTGGATACCTGACGTATTCTTAACGCATCTCGTCCCGGGGCGTTCTTCCCCTCTTTTTGTCACCTTTATTTCCGGAGTTCGCCAAAATGGCTGCTGCTTGGGTACGCCTGTGTGCGTTGGTATTGATTGGTGTGTCCAGCGCCGGTGCGCTGGCCAAGGACAAGAGCCCCACGGCGATCGTCGTTGGCGGTGGGCTGGCGGGCCTGACCGCGGCCTACGAACTGCAGAACAAGGGCTGGCAGGTGACGGTGCTGGAAGCGAAGACCGGTATGGGCGGGCGCTCGGGCCTGGCCACCAGCGAATGGATCGGCAACGGCAAGAGCCAGCCGGTGCTCAACCAGTACCTGGACCGCTTCAAGCTCGAAACACTGCCTGCGCCGGAATTCGTACGTACCCCCGGCTACCTGATCGATGGCGAGTACTACAGCGCCAATGACCTGGCGACCAAGCAGCCGGCCACCGCGGACGCGCTCAAACGCTACGAGAAGACCCTCGACGACCTGGCCCGTTCGATCGACGACCCGTTGAACCCGGCGGCCACCAGCACCTTGTTCGCCCTCGACCAGATGAACGTCTCCACCTGGCTCGACAAGCTGCAGTTGCCGGCCACCGCCCGGCAACTGGTCAACCAGCAGATCCGGACCCGTTACGACGAACCGTCGCGCCTGTCGTTGCTCTACTTCGCCCAGCAGACGCGCGTCTACCGTGGGGTCAGCGACCGCGACCTGCGTGCCGCGCGCTTGCCAGGCGGCAGCCCGGTGCTGGCCCAGGCCTTCGTCAAGCAACTCAAGACCATCAAGACCCGTTCGCCGGTGACCGCGATCATCCAGGACAAGACCGGCGTGACGGTCAAGGTCGGCAGCGTTGCCTACCAGGCCGATTACCTGGTGATGGCCGTGCCGCTGCGGGCGCTGGCGAAGATCCAGATGACCCCAGGCCTGGACGGCAAGCACCTGGCTGCCCTCAAGGGTACCAACTACGGCTGGCGTGACCAGCTGATGCTCAAGTTCAAGAAGCCGGTATGGGAAAGCCGCGCACGCATGTCGGGCGAGATCTTCAGCAATGCAGGCCTTGGCATGCTGTGGATCGAACCGGCGCTCAAGGGCGGCGCCAATGTGGTGATCAACCTGTCGGGCGACAACGCCCGTCTGCTGCAGGCCTTTGGTGACAAGCAAATGGTCGACCAGGTGCTGATCCGCATGCATGCCTTCTACCCACAGGCTCGTGGCGCCTTCACCGGATATGAAGTGCGTCGCTACAGCACCGACGCCGGAATGGGTGGTGCCTACCTGGCTTACGGTCCAGGCCAGATCAGCAAGTACTGGCGTTTGTGGGAGCGCCCGGTGCAACGCATCGCCTTTGCCGGCGAGCACACCGATGCGCTCTACCCCGGCACGCTGGAGGGGGCGCTGCGCAGTGGCCAGCGTGCCGCGAGCCAGGTGCAGGACCTGGCGGACGGCAAGTCGTTCGAGCCGGCCAAGGTCGCGCCAGTCGCCGCAACCCCGAGTACTGCCGGTGCCAAGGACAAGGGCGGGTTCTTCGCCAACCTGTTCGGTGGGGCGTCCGGCAAGGCCGACAAGGCGAAGGCCGAACCTGTGAAACAGGAGCCGACCAAGGAAGACAAGCCGGGCTTCTTCTCGCGGATGTTCGGTGGTGCCGATAAGGGCGATGTGCCTGCCAAGGCCGAGCCTGAGGCGGCGGCGGAACCCAAGGCCAAGGCTGGCTGAGTTTCGTTGTAGCCAGTGCTGGCCTTAGTGTGACGATCCCGCTTCCACCCCTGTGGGAGCGGGCTTGCCCAGGGATTGGGTCGGCACTGGCAACAGATTCCTGACCGGCTATCGTTAATGTTTCCTTAATGGGAAGGTTACACAATACACATCTAATTTTTCGATCATCCGAAGCAAGTTTTTCCGCTTTTATTCGATACGTTACGCGCTAGTCTGTGCACCAGCTTTCACGGGGAAACACACCAACATGCAACTGCGCAATTCGTCCTCTCGTTATGGCCTGGTCAGCATCGTCATGCACTGGGGCGTGGCCCTGGCAGTCTTCGGGCTGTTCGGCCTGGGCTTGTGGATGGTCGGCCTCGACTACTACAGCCCGTGGCGCAAATCCGCGCCCGACCTGCATAAAAGCATCGGCCTGGTGTTGCTGGGGGTGATGTTGTTGCGTGTGATTTGGCGCTTCGTCAGCCCGCCACCGCCGGCGCCGGCCAGCCACGGGGCATTCACCCGCCTGGCCGCCAAGCTGGGGCATGCGCTGCTCTACCTTGGCCTGTTCGGCGTGATGATCGCAGGTTACCTGATCTCCACCGCCGACGGCGTGGGCATCCCGGTATTCGGTTTGTTCGAGGTTCCGGCGCTTGTCAGCGATCTGCCCGACCAGGCTGACGTCGCCGGGGTCATCCACCTCTACCTGGCCTGGGGGCTGGTGATTTTCGCCATCCTGCATGCCTTGGCAGCACTGAAACACCATTTCATCGACCGTGACGCGACCCTGGCCCGCATGCTGGGCCGCAAAGCTTGACTCTCTACCTCAATTGCATAGGAAGGAAGTAAGGATGTTCAAAAAGACTTTTGCCGCTCTGGCGCTCGGTACCGCACTGCTCTCCGCTGGCCAGGCCATGGCCGCCGAGTACAAGATCGACAAGGAAGGCCAGCACGCGTTCGTCGACTGGAAGATCAGCCACCTGGGCTATAGCTTCATCCACGGCACCTTCAAGGACTTCGACGGTAACTTCACTTGGGACAGCGCCAAGCCGGAAGACAGCAAGATCAATGTCGAGCTGAAGACCGCGAGCCTGTGGTCGAACCACGCCGAGCGTGACAAGCACATCGCCAGCGCCGACTTCCTGGACGTGAAGAAGTATCCAGAAGCCAAGTTCGTCTCCACCAGCGTGAAGAAGACCGGCGACAAGACTGCCGATGTGACCGGCGACCTGACCATGCACGGCGTGACCAAGCCAGTCACCTTCAAGGCTACCTTCAACGGTGAAGGCAAGGACCCATGGGGCGGCGAGCGTGCAGGCTTCAATGCCACCACCACGCTGAACCTGAACGACTTCGGTATCAAGGGCCCAGGTGCCACTTCCCAGACCCTGGACCTGGATATCAGTGTCGAAGGTGTGAAGCAGAAGTAATTCGAGCGGTTTGAAAGCAAGGGCTGCTGCGCAGCCCTTTCGCGGCACAAGGCCGCTTCTACAGGACTCACACAGGGCCTGTAGAAGG
The DNA here is from genome assembly GCF_020151015.1 of Pseudomonas sp. p1(2021b). Classification (NCBI taxonomy): domain Bacteria; kingdom Pseudomonadati; phylum Pseudomonadota; class Gammaproteobacteria; order Pseudomonadales; family Pseudomonadaceae; genus Pseudomonas; species Pseudomonas sp. p1(2021b). The sequence goes on along the minus strand of NZ_CP083746.1, from coordinate 4,683,774 downwards.
GGCCTTTCGCCGCGAAGGGCCGCGTAGTGGCCCCTATGCTTATGTGTATGGAACTTGATGAATCAGCCCCGCAGGTGCTGCTGGCAGTCGCAAGGCATGTAACGCGTGCCAGGTGGCATCACCCTCCTTGATGACCCCCCAGTCGGCAAAGAAATCCGCCAGGTTGCAGTTGGCCACCTTGCATAGCGAGGTGGTGAAGTTGACAAGGTCATTACCGTTGATCGGGTTCTCCCTGGCGAAGCGGTCCCAGGTGGGCAGGTAATGGTCGCCGAATCCTTTTCTGAGCTGTTCGAAGATAGCGTGCGTATCCGGAGATTCCGGATAGTGCTTTTGGTCGCGCGGCTTGGCCAACCATGCCTTCAGGCTTGGCCACCGTTTGGGGAACTCTTCGCTGTAATTGTTCGAATGGACGCGCCCGACTGCAAGGGCATAGATGTTCACCGAGTTTTCGTCGAACAACGGCGCCAATGTGTTCGTCCGGTTCTGAAAATGATGGCCGTACTCATGCAGAGTGACCCAAAGCTTATGTGCACGCCCGCCCAATAATGCATCCATGTATTCGCTGCCTTGGGTGCGACTGTGGGGCAGGCCAATGTAGCCCGTGGTGGCATAGGGCGAACTACTGGATACGCTTTCTACGGCATGAATCCATAAATTGCTTCGCGTATGCCTCGGTGAAGACCCGTCCAGACCGGCGGCAATCGCTTCGATTTTCAAGACTTCTTCATGGGACCTGACAATCTCTCCAACATCGGGGTGCGCGAATAACCGGTAGGTATCGGCGTAGGCGGATATGACCACTCGGTCGCCGACGAGCTGGACTTCTGTTTGGCGATCGCTTTTATCGAGCATGCGATGCCAGTCGTTCGGCGGAGTCTGCCCAAGGATGAAATAAGGAATGGGCTGGAAGGCGCCGTCGAGAATAACGCGGCAGCCGGACTTACCCGTATTGCGAATATGGATCACGCCGCCGACAAGGTCGGGCTGCAGCCGGTTGTCACCGCGTTGTAAGCGAACCTCGCGCATGTTTGGAGTTTGTATCGCGCGGTTCGATTGCTCAGCCAGCCCTTGTACGCCTATCAGGACTGTCACATCTTCATCGTCCCCTTCAAGCCATAGGGAGGCGCTTTTACCGGCAGGCAATTTATAGCCGGTGGGTTGATAGTCGGCCCACTGTAGACTCCATTGGTAAAACGCTTGGTCGTTGGCTTTGGCCGCCGTGGGGCCTATGTAGATGGACCGCGGATGGACAAAGCTATCCGTCGCTGTGACGGGATGGGAGAGCCCCGAACTGTTGACGCGCACGTGTACGGTATCAGCGGTCAGCAGGTAGCTGTCTGGCAAGTCGGGATTATGAAAGCGTCCATCGGCTTTTACGTCGGCAATCCCTTTCCAAGTACCATTGGAGAAGGCTTCGATCACACCTTGGGTTACGGATGTGCTTCCTCGGACATCATTCTTTGCACCCCGCCTGAGCGAAAGGCTAGTAATGACCGGTGTTGCGGTAGTTATGCCGGTCGAGGACTCGGTTTTATTGAACTTTGGAGACGGTGTAAAAGTATTCATGTTGAGCCACTTATTACGCTATGGCTCTTCAGTGTTCAGGTGGGCAATAGTTTGAAAAACTGGCTGAACTAACAGTTTTGCGCAACATACGTGCAGACCACCAAAATCCATGGCGTTATTGGATGCGTACTACTGGAGGCGGTAAGAATACTGAGGCGCGTCGGTAACTAAACTTTCGCGTGGCTTGATTCGGCAACTGCCGGTATTGCGCCTTTCGCTGAGCTGGCAGCGAAAGGCGCAACATACCCGGTTGTCAGCCCTTGCGAGTCAGCAGCGCGGGACGCTCACCGCGTGGGCGGCTTGGCAGGTCATCCAGCTGCTCGGGCGTCGGGTAACGGTCGAGCTTGGACTCCTTGCGGATGATCACCGGCTGGTGGGTTTCGCGTGGATTGCGCACGGCCGGTTCTTGGCGGGAGAAGTCGTCACGGCCGGCGGAGCGGTTGCGGCCACCGCCGTTGTTGTCACGGCGTGCGCCACCGTTGTTGCTGTTGCGGGCACGTTTCTCGCCGGAGCCTTGGCCCTGGCGCTGACCGCCGTTGCCACGACCCTGGCCGCCGCCATTGCGCTGGCCTTGGCCCTGGGCCTGCCCCTGGCCGCCATTGCCGCCTGGGCGGCGGTTGCGGCCTTGGTTCTTGGTGTTCTGGTACGGGCTGACATAGTCGGCGCGGTTGCCGAAATTGTCGATCTCGTCGTCCAGGAACTCTTCCGGGTCACGATCGGCCGGAACCGGCGGGATGCCGGCCTGGCCCTGGGAGGCCTGCTGCTGGCGCGGCTTCTTGTTGCGCGGTTTGCGCTGCTGCTGTGCCTTGTCGCCGGCCTTTTCCTTGTCGGCAGGTTTTTCGGCGGCCTGCTGCTTGGCCTTGCCTTTGTCCTTGCCCTTGTCCTTGCGACCGCCGCTGCCGTCCTTGCTGCCTTCGGCGCGCTGCTGGTTGCGACCGCCACGGCCATTGTTCTGCGGGCGCTCGCGCACTTCCGGTTTTTCGGCTTCCACCTGGCTTGGGTCGAAGCCCATCAGGTCACCGTCCGGGATCTTCTGCTTGGTGACCCGCTCGATGCTCTTGAGCAGTTTCTCTTCATCCGGCGCGACCATCGAGATCGCCTCGCCCGAGCGGCCGGCACGACCGGTACGGCCGATACGGTGGACGTAGTCTTCCTCCACGTTCGGCAACTCGAAGTTGACCACGTGAGGCAGTTGGTCGATATCCAGGCCGCGGGCGGCGATGTCGGTGGCCACCAGCACGCGTACGGTGTTGGCCTTGAAGTCGGCCAAGGCCTTGGTGCGGGCATTCTGGCTCTTGTTGCCGTGGATCGCGGCGGCGCTCAGGCCATGTTTTTCCAGGTACTCGGCCAGGCGATTGGCGCCGTGCTTGGTGCGGGTGAACACCAGCACCTGCTCCCAGGCGCCCAGGGTGATCAGGTGCGCCAGCAGGGCGCGCTTGTGGCTGGCCGGCAAGCGGTAGACGCGCTGCTCGATCCGCTCGACCGTGGTATTCGGCGGCGTGACCTCGATGCGCTCGGGGTTGTGCAGCAGCTTGTCGGCGAGGTCGGTGATGTCCTTGGAGAAGGTTGCCGAGAACAGCAGGTTCTGGCGCTTGGCCGGCAGGCGTGCAAGGACCTTCTTGACGTCGTGGATGAAGCCCATGTCGAGCATGCGGTCGGCTTCGTCGAGGACCAGGATCTCGACATGGGAGAGGTCCACGCTGCCTTGGCCGGCCAGGTCGAGCAAGCGACCGGGGCAGGCCACCAGCACATCGACGCCCTTGGCCATGGCCTGGACCTGTGGGTTCATGCCGACGCCACCGAAGATACAGGCACTGACCAGGTGCAGGTCGCGGGCATAGACCTTGAAGCTGTCATGCACCTGCGCGGCCAGCTCGCGGGTGGGCGTGAGCACCAGTACGCGGGGTTGGCGCGGGCCGTGGCGCTGGGACTTGTCTGGGTGGCCGCCCGGGAACAGGCGCTCGAGAATCGGCAGGGCGAAGCCGCCGGTTTTACCAGTACCGGTCTGGGCGGCGACCATCAGGTCGCGGCCTTGCAACACGGCGGGAATCGCCCGCTGTTGCACTGGAGTGGGCTGGGTATAGCCCGCTGCCTCGATAGCGCGGACAAGAGCCTCGGAGAGACCGAGGGAAGCAAAGGACATGGGCAATCCTGTTCTCGTGGGGGCTGGGCCCGATGGGATGATCTGCCTGGCGCGACGGGCATCGGCGGGATGCGATCGCGTCCGGTCCAGCTGGGCGTTCACTGCGCATCCTGGAAGCGTCGGGGAAGCACTGGGGGTGCGTGGCCGACGGTCGAGATGCCTGTTGCGAGGCCGAGCGTCCGGGCGTGAGCCGGGCGGGAAGGCCCGAGTATAACAGAGCTAGCGCGCCGTGCTGCGTTCGTGCTGCTCAACGGCGTCAGGAATATTTCCCGGGTCGCTTTCATAGCGAGCATTGATCGCCGCATAGGCCGGCTCCTGCTTGAAGCGGCGCAGCTCGTCGGCGAAGGCCGTGGCCAGGCGTTCGCGCCCTGGTTTGCGGGCAAGGCCCAGGTACTGAGCATGGCGGCTGATCACCAGAGGCAGCTCCTCGACCTGTTGTTCCAGGCCCAGTTGCCTGCGCAGGTAGCGGCCCGCGCGGCGGTCGGTCACCAGCAGGTCGATGCGCCCAAGCATCAGCTTGCCGAAGTTCGCCTCGTGGGTCGGGGCCGATTCGCGCTGGAACAGCGGTGACGTATTGAAGGCCGGGTTGTACGTATAGCCCGGCGAGGTCCCCACGGTCAGGCCTGCGAGGTCTTCCAGGCGTTTTACTGCGCGGTGCTGGGCGGCGGCCTGGAACAGCACGAACTGCACCTCTGAAAGAGGCTCGTCCGGGTAGGTCATAAATGGCTCGCGCGAATCGAGCTGGAAGATGTCCAGCACCCCATCGGCCAGGCCTTGCTCGACCATGGCCAAGCAGCGCTTCCAGGGCATCAGTTGCCAGTCGACATCGATACCAAGGCGCTTGAGCACTTCGTTGGCGACCTCGTAGTCGATACCCTTGAGGTGACCGTCGTGCCAGTAGATGTACGGGGCCCAGTCGTCACTGACCAGGCGCAAACGCTCTGCCTGGGCCAGCGGGCTCAGGCAGGCGAGCAGCAGGATGCAGGTCAGGCGCAGGAAGTTGGGCATGGCGGCAGGGTACGTGCAATGCGCGACCAATGCCAGCAGCCGTTGCGGTCAGGCTCCCGAAGGCCGAAGCAGGTGGGCTTCCACTTCCTTGTGCCTGCCGCCGAGCGACAGGCGCAGGCCAGGCTGGCGCAGCAGCAGCCCCAGCTGTTCGGTGTCCTTGCGGCCATGCATGCCCTGGAAGTTTTCCAGCGCCTTGTCCCACCAGGCGGGGGCGCAGGCCCGGTCGAATTCGTTGTCGTAGGGGTAGCAGCCATAGAGCAGTTCACGGGCGAACTGGCGCTGGTGGCTGGGCAGCGTCAGGCTCAGGGCCTTGCAGCGCAGGCGGTGCAAGGTAGGTGGGCGCGGCAGGCGGTCGTTGACCAGCGCGACATCGGCCAACGCCGCCTCGCTGAGCGGATTTTGGCCATGCTTGCGTAGCCAGGCCTGGACCTTGGCACGGAACAGGTCCTTGCGGCTCCAGTAGTGATGGATGACATCGGTGCACGCAGCCACAGCCAGCGTACGGTGTGCGGCCACGGCCAGGCAGAACTCCTCGAGGGTGTAGGCGCTGGGCACATGAGGGTGGAACTCGTCCATCAAGGCGATGGACTGGTCGAGAACCGAGGCATCGATGGCATGCAGGCCGATGACCCCGGAATTGAGCAGGCTCATCCGCCCATCCGCCAGGCCACGATCCTGAAGGATGCCCTGCAGCTTGCTGTACAGCTGGCATTGCCGGTTGGCGTCGTAGCGCCCGCCGATGGCATTGCACAGTAGGCTGCCGGGGGCGATCCGCTGGAACAGCTGCAAAGGCGACTCGCGAAAGAAGGTATCGGTGTCGATCAAGGCGGCCACGGGATATTGCTGCAAGACCTGGCGCAACAGCACGTGCTTGCTGCGAAAGTGATAGCCATGGGGTTGGCTCCAGGCCGTCCGGGTGGCTTCATCCAGCAGGTGCAGCGTGACGGGCAGCTTCGCGTAAGGGGCCGGGTCGTCGGTATAGACCTGGATATCCAGTGCCTGGCCGGGTGCCTTGCGTAACTGGGCGAGGGCACTGACGATGCTGAAACAGGCTTCCTGGTGATAGGTAGCGCGACCAAATGCCAGGTAGATGAGTTGCGGATTCGAAGCGGAGGGCGGCTGCATCGTTCGGTAACTTATCGGGCTGCAGAAAGAAATAAGGCTTTAGCCTAATGCCAAAGCCTTAACTCTTCCTTAAGCACTTATTGCCGAAATGTGTCAGCGCGGTAGCTTGAGGTTGTTCCAGATCGCCAGGCTGGGCTCGGCCTGGTTCAGGGTGTAGAAATGCAGGCCCGGTGCGCCGCCTTGCAGCAGTTGTTCGCACATGCGGGTGATCACCTCCTCGCCGAACGCTTGGATGCTCGCAGTGTCGTCGCCGTAGGCTTCCAGCTGCTTGCGGATCCAGCGTGGAATCTCGGCGCCGCAGGCGTCGGAGAAGCGCGCCAGCTTGCTGTAGTTGGTGATCGGCATGATGCCGGGCACCACCGGGATATCCACACCCATCTTCCGGGCGCGCTCGACGAAATAGAAGTAGCTGTCGGCGTTGAAGAAGTACTGGGTGATGGCGCTGTCGGCACCGGCCTTGACCTTGTGCACGAAGTTGGCCAGGTCGCTTTCGAAGTTGCGCGCCTGCGGGTGCATTTCCGGGTAGGCGGCCACTTCCAGGTGGAAGTGATCACCGCTTTCCTGGCGAATGAATTCGACCAGGTCGCTGGCGTAGCGCAGCTCGCCATAGGCCATGCCCATGCCGGACGGCAGGTCACCACGCAGGGCGACGATACGCTTGATACCGGCGGCCTTGTACTGGTTGATCAGGGTGCGCAGCTCATCCTTGCTATCGCCGACGCAGGACAGGTGCGGCGCGGCCGGGATCTTCACCTCGCTTTCCAGCTGCAGCACCGTGTTGAGGGTGCGGTCGCGGGTCGAACCGCCGGCGCCGTAGGTGCAGGAGAAGAAGTCCGGGTTGTAGCCAGCCAGCTGGCGGGCCACGGCCATCAGCTTTTCATGGCCGGCGTCGGTCTTGGTGGGGAAGAATTCGAAACTGTAGCGGCGTTCTTGTGACATCTCTTATTCCTCAGCTGCAAGCGACAAGCCGCAAGCTGCAAGTAAAAGCCAGGGCGGTGTGGGCCGGCCTGGCTTGGGCATCCATCAAGATCTACAGACTGCGAGCGCCAGGCGGGTTGTCGCCGCCTGACGCCCGCAGCGCCGCTTAGTAGCGGTAGGTGTCCGGCTTGAACGGGCCTTCGACGGTGACGCCAATGTACTCGGCCTGCTGCGGGGTCAGTTGGGTGACCACGCCGCCGAAGCCGCGGACCATTTCCAGGGCCACTTCTTCGTCGAGTTTCTTCGGCAGCACTTCCACGGTCAGGCGCTCGGCCTTCTGCGCGGCTGGCAGTTCGGCGAACTTCTGCTGGAACAGGAAGATCTGCGCCAGCACCTGGTTGGCGAACGAGCCGTCCATGATGCGGCTTGGGTGGCCGGTGGCGTTGCCCAGGTTCACCAGGCGGCCTTCGGCCAGCAGGATCAGGTAGTCGTCGTTCTGCGGGTCGAAGGTGCCGGTGCCGGTGCGGTGGATCTTGTGGACCTGCGGCTTGACCTCTTCCCATGCCCAGTTCTTGCGCATGAAGGCGGTGTCGATCTCGTTGTCGAAGTGGCCGATGTTGCAGACCACGGCACGCTTCTTCAGGGCCTTGAGCATGTTGGCGTCGCAGACGTTGACGTTACCGGTGGTGGTGACGATCAGGTCGATGCGGCCGAGCAGGTCACGGTTGATGCCGTCTTCGGTGCCGGTGTTGATACCGTCCTTGAACGGCGAGACCACTTCGAAACCGTCCATGCAGGCCTGCATGGCGCAGATTGGGTCGACTTCGGTGACCTTGACGATCATGCCTTCCTGGCGCAGGGACTGGGCCGAGCCCTTGCCCACGTCGCCATAGCCGATCACCAGCGCCTGCTTGCCCGACAGCAGGTGGTCGGTGCCGCGCTTGATGGCGTCGTTGAGGCTGTGGCGGCAGCCGTACTTGTTGTCGTTCTTGCTCTTGGTGACCGAGTCGTTGACGTTGATCGCCGGGACTTTCAGCTCGCCCTTGGCCAGCATGTCCAGCAAGCGGTGTACGCCAGTGGTGGTCTCTTCGGTGATGCCGTGGATCTTCTCCAGCATCGCCGGGTATTTCTTGTGCAGGATCTCGGTCAGGTCGCCGCCATCGTCCAGCACCATGTTGGCATCCCATGGCTGGCCATCCTTGAGGATGGTCTGCTCGATGCACCACTCGTACTCCTGCTCGGTCTCGCCCTTCCAGGCGAATACCGGGATGCCGGCGGCCGCGATGGCGGCGGCGGCCTGGTCTTGGGTGGAGAAGATGTTGCACGACGACCAGCGCACTTCGGCACCCAGGGCGACCAGGGTTTCGATCAGCACCGCGGTCTGGATGGTCATGTGGATGCAGCCCAGGATCTTCGCGCCCTTGAGCGGTTGTTCAGCCTGGTACTTGCGGCGCAGGCCCATCAGTGCGGGCATTTCCGATTCGGCGATGATGACTTCCTTGCGGCCCCAGTCGGCCAGGGAAATGTCGGCGACCTTGAAGTCGGAAAAACCTGCAGGCGTGTTTACAGCGCTCATCGAGAGCCTCCATTCGTAGTGTGCGAATGGGCGCCGTTGTGCGTTAAGCGTCCGCGATGCGGACAACGCCCCAACCGAGCCTGACAGGTCGAACCTGCTGCAGCGCCCCTCGGCTGGGTGGCGGGATGGCCCCCGCGGCGGGTGGCCATGTGAATCGGCAGGGATTATAGCCGTGGCACCGGGCCACGCCCAAGGTTTTCTGTCGATTAATCGAGACGATAGTCGATGTTCGATGGAGCACCGCCGAAGGCTCTGCCATCATTACTGCACGTCAGCCAAGCAGGTCAGGAGTCCCGATGAATTTTCACACCCGCAAATGGGTAAAACCCGAAGACCTCAACCCCAACGGCACGCTGTTCGGCGGCAGCCTGTTGCGCTGGATCGACGAAGAGGCGGCGATCTACGCCATCGTCCAGCTGGGCAACCAGCGCGTGGTGACCAAGTACATGTCGGAGATCAACTTCGTCAGCGCCTCGCGCCAGGGCGACATCATCGAGCTGGGCATCACGGCCACCGAGTTCGGCCGCACCTCTATCACCCTCAAGTGCGAAGTGCGCAACAAGATCACCCGCAAGAGCATCCTGACGGTGGACAAGATGGTCTTCGTCAACCTGGGCGAGGACGGCCTGCCGGCCCCGCATGGGCGCACCGAGATCAAGTACATCCAGGACCAGTTCCCCGACACCGCGGTGGAATGACATTCGGGGGCTGCCTTGCAGCCCCTTCGCGGCACAAGGCCGCTCCCACCTTACGCGCCCCGCCTGTAGGAGCGGCCTTGTGCCGCGAAAGGGCCGCAAAGCGGCCCCAGGTCCCTCAAGACTGTGCGCTGACCCCGCGCACCACCCGTCCGATGCTCAACCCCTGCACCAGGAACGACGACAGCACCAGGGGCACCGACACGCCGCCTCAGGTCAGCATGCTTCGCCAGCCCCGGCTGATAGAAAAATGCTGAAACTTTTCTGTTGTAGTTGTTTATATACATGCACTTCAGCGCCCATGACAATGCGCTTCAGTTACGCAATGCTGTGGATCGGGTTTCCTTTTTGTAGTGCGTGCATCACGTCTAAGAAAGTGTGATGCCAGAGGAAGCGTTAGAGAAAAAGGGTGGAAAAAAAGAGTAAGTAGCGGCCATGGCGGTGAGAGCTGTTTCAGTGCCAATCACCCAAGACATTGGGCTTGCGCTTTCACTTGTAGGGTCAAGGCCGTCAATTAACCGTATAAGGAGCGTGTAATGTCATTGAGTAAACTCTTCTTGAGAGAGGTTGGCCTAAAACCGGCATGTCACGCCCCAGGGATTTTGCGACATGTATTTCCTATGCGATTTAATAAAAATATTTCAATCATTATAGGAGAGAATGGTTCAGGGAAATCGACCTTGCTGGAAGCTATCGCCATTAAGTTAGGATGTAACCCAGAAGGTGGCGGCAGAAATTTTCACTTTAAAACCGAAGATACTCACTCGTCATTGCATGAGGCCTTACGCCTGACGAAAGGCTATCGGAAAGAGCGGGATCTTTTCTTCTATCGGGCAGAGAGTTTCTATAATGTGACGACCGAGATTCGGAATCTCGATGCAGCGGGTAGCTTTGATCCGAAAATCAACACTTACTATGGCGGGCGGGATCTACATGAGTTATCCCATGGTGAAGCCATGGAGGCGCTTTATCAGCATCGCTTCAAGGAAAATGGTCTTTATATTCTCGATGAGCCAGAAGCTTCGCTGTCTGCGCAGCGGCAACTCAATTTCATTATCCGCATTTGCGAACTTGCCGAGGGTGGCGCTCAATTCGTCATCGCCACGCACTCGCCGATTCTCATGTTCACGCCCGGCTGTGATCTCTTCAAGCTTGAAGGTGGTGTGCTGGAGCCCACGCAGGCGAGGGACACGGAACTGTTCAATCTCTACAGGGCTGTGATCTCATCATCAGGAGCGTTTCTTGAGAAAATGTTGCACGATTGAGTGGATTCCCCCGCGATAGCAGCCCACTCCATCAGTGGGCGAAATAACGCGAGGGTATCCACTAGCCTGCCATTACGACTGTGCAGTAACCCCGCGCACCACCCGTCCGATGCTCAGCCCCTGCACCAGGATCGACGACAGCACCACGATATAGGTGATCGACAGCAGCAGGTCGCGCTCAGGCCCACTGGGCAGTGACAGGGCCAAGGCCACCGACACGCCACCGCGCAAGCCGCCCCAGGTCAGCACGCGCACGGTGCCCTTGGGCACGCTGCGCCAGCGGCGTAGCAGGACGATGGCCGGGGCCACCGTGAGCAGCCGCGACAGCAGCACCGCCACGGCCAGCACGGTACCGGCGGCCAGGTGCAGCCAGTTGAACGGCAACAGCAACAGCTCCAGGCCGATCAGGGCGAACAGCAGGGCATTGAGCATGTCGTCGATCAGCTCCCAGAAACCGTCCATGTAGCGCCGGGTCATGTCGTTCATCGCCAGGTTGCGCCCCAGGTTGCCGATGATCAGACCGGCGACCACCATGGCGATCGGCGCCGACACGTGCAGTTCATAGCACATGGCCGACCCGCCGATGACCAGCGCCAGGGTCAGCATCACCTCGACCTGGTACTGCTCGACGCTCTTGATCATGCGGTAGGTGGCATAGCCGATCACGCCACCGAAGACGATGCCGCCGATGGCTTCGCGGGCGAACAGCATGGCCGTGTCGGCGAAGCTGGGCGCCTCGCCGAGCTGGACGATGCCGAGCAGCACGGTGAACACCACCACCGCCGTGCCGTCATTGAACAGCGACTCGCCGACGATGGTGGTCTTCAAGGGCTTGGACGCGTTGGCGGTCCGCAGTGCGCCGAGCACGGCGATCGGGTCGGTGGGCGAGATCAGCGCGCCGAACAGCAGGCAGTAGATCAGTGGCACGTCCCAGCCGAACAGGGCGAAGACCCAATGCGCGAGGAAACCGATCACCACGGTGGCGATCAGCACGCCCAGGGTGGCCAGCAGGCCGATCGGCCAGCGGTAGCTGCGCAGGTCGGCGAGGTTGACATGCAGGGCGCCGGCGAACAGCAGGAACGACAACATCCAATGCATCAACAGGTCGTTAAAGTCGATCTGGTTCATCAGGCCTTCGACGCGGGCCTCCAGGCCAGGGAAGCCGATCAGGCTCAAGCCCTGCAATATCAAGGAGAACAACAGCGCGGTGACCATCACGCCGATGGCCGGCGGCAGGCCGATGAAGCGGTAGTTGACGTAGGTGAGGAGGGTGGTCAGGCAAATAAACGCAGCAACAAGTTCAAGCATCCCAAATCCTGTAACAGTGGCTTCCAAGTCGTGGCCCGAATCGCTCGGGCAGTTGTTCGATGACTTGACGAGGGGTTCGGGACACAGGATTTGACCGAATTCGTTCTGATCGTTCCCATCCGTTGCCCAAAGCGTAGATCCATTGGCTAGCGCTGCCCCTGTAGGAGCGGGCTTGTCCCGCGATCAAGGGCGAAGCCCTTGCCATACAGCCGCGGCGGCTGGGCCGGCCCAATCGCGGGACAAGCCCGCTCCTACAGAAGAAGGCGGCGCTAGCCACTTGTTCTCTGCGCGACAGCGCAGCCCGGAAGGGCTGGATGATCTCCCACAACGCTCTCCCGAACGCTATATAGTCACAGCCATAAAAAGCCAAAAGGAACAGAAGGCGTGTTGGCAACTTCGCTGGTGTTGGTCGCCGCCCTGCTGCACGCGACCTGGAATACCCTGATCAAATTCAGTGGCGAGCGCTTGCTGGTGATCGCCAGCATGGACCTGGTGGCCCTGGTTTTCGCCGTATTGGCAGTGGCCTTCGTCGACTTTCCACCCGGGGAGATCTGGCCCTGGTTGCTGGCTTCGGCCCTGGCCGAGCAGTTGTACCGTTTCCTGCTGATCCAGGCCTACCGGGTCGGTGACCTGGGGCTGGTCTATCCTCTGATGCGTGGCTTGTCGCCGCTGGTGGTGCTGGGGCTGACCCTGGCTTTCGCCGGCGAGGCGCTGAGCGACAAGCAGATCATCGGCATTCTGCTGATCCCCTGCGGCATGGCGTGCCTGTTGTGGCAGGGCGGCGGCGGTGACCGGCTGCCCTGGTCGATGCTGCCGGTGGTGGCGCTGATCGGCCTGTGCATCGGTTGCTACACCTGGTTCGACGGCAAGGCGGTGCAACTGTGGGGCAAGCCGATGGACTACCTGGTCTGGCTGACCTTGCTCAGCGCCTGGCCGTTCCCGTTGCTGGCCTGTGTGGCACGGCGAGCGCCGTTCGCGTTGTTCTGGCGGACGCAGTGGCGCCTGGGGCTGGCGGTAGGGTTGTGCGTATTGTTGAGCTACGCCCTGGTGCTGTGGGCCATGCACCTGGGCTCGATCGCCGAGGCGGCGGCGCTGCGTGAGCTGAGCGTGATCCTGGTGGTGCTCATGGGCATGCGCTACCTCAAAGAACCTTTTGGCGGGCCAAGACTCCTAGCTTGCGGGCTGGTCCTGGCAGGCATGCTGGTGATGAAGCTCTGACCAACGATTTGAACAAGGAGTCCTGTCCATGACCGTAGCCCTGTGGTGCATCCTGATCGCCCTCATCCTGCCGCCGCTGTGCGGGTTGACGGCCAAGCTGAGCAGTGGCCGCTTTGGCCTGCGCGACAACCATGATCCTCGTGCGTTTCTCGACACCCTCTCGGGCCTGCCACGGCGCGCCCACGCAGCGCAGCAGAACGGTTACGAGGCGTTTCCGGCATTCGCTGCGGCCGTACTGGTGGCCGACATCGTCGGCAATGCCGAGCAGGTGACCCAGGATGTGCTGGCGGTGCTGTATATCACCAGCCGCCTGCTCTACATCATCTGCTACCTGGCTGACCTGGCGATTCTGCGTTCGCTGGTCTGGTTCGCCGGGCTGGCGATGATCGTGGCGTTGTTCGTGGTTTCCATGTAAGACCGCATCGCGGGGCAAGCCTACTCCCACAGGTCGTGTAGGAGCGGGCTTGCCCCGCGATGGGCTGCATAGCAGCCCCTTGCGCCTCAAGGCACTTTCGGCACGTCGGGCAGCGGCGCGCCCTTGGGCCACAGCAGCCAGATCTGCCCCTGCTGCTTCATGTTGCCCGCCAGCTCGCCGGCCTCGGGGCCGGTGCCCCAGAACAGGTCCGCGCGCACCTCGCCGGTGATCGCGCCGCCGGTATCCTGCGCGCCCACCGGGCGCACCACCGGCGTGCCGTCGGGGCGCGTCGTCGACAGCCACAACAGGCTACCCAGCGGGATCACCTTGCGGTCGATGGCCACGCTGTACCCGGCCGTGAGCGGCACGTTCAGCGAGCCACGGGGGCCTTCGTTACTGTCCGGCCGGGTGCTGAAGAACACGTAGCTCGGATTGCTGGCCAACAACTCCGGCACACGCTGTGGGTTGGCCTGGGCCCAGGCGTGGATGCTGCCCATGGTCACGTCTTCTTTCTTGAGTTGGCCCTGTTCGACCAGCCAGCGCCCGATGGGGCGGTACGGGTGGCCGTTCTGGTCGGCATAGCCGACGCGCAGTTGCCGGCCATCGTCCAGCTGGATGCGCCCCGAGCCTTGGATCTGCAGGAACTGCAGGTCCATCGGGTCGGTCAGCCAGGCCAGTACCGGTGCCTTGGCGCCGTCGCGGTAGATCACCTCGGCGGTGTCGTAGGGCTTGAGTACCCGCCCTTCGATACGCCCGCGCAGGCGCTTGCCCTTGAGTTCCGGGTAGACGCTAGCCAGGTCGACCACGATCATGTCCTCGGGCACGCCATAGACCGGCACATGGGCGGTTTCGGTGTGCTCCAGGCTGCCTGGGTAGACCGGTTCGTAGTAACCGGTGATCAGGCCGTTGGCGTTGTTCTCGGCCGAGCGCAAGCCGTAGACCTGCAGGTTCTGTTGCAGGAAGGCGCGTACCTGGGCGGCGTCGTCCGGCGTGCGCGCGGCGGCCTCGCAGGTGGTGGCCCAGATCGGGTCACGCTTGAGCTTCTCGCAGCCATTGCGCCAGGCTTGGAAGCCCGCCAACAGGTCGCTGTCGCTGACGGTCGGCAGCTCTTGCCAGGTGGCCGAGGCGTAGGTCGCCACGGCATGGGGTTCGGGCTTGGCGTTCTCGCCGCCATTGCAGCCGGCCAGCAGGGCCAGGGCAGGGAGCGCCCAGGCGAGGTGGCGCAGAGCAGATGTCATGGTCGAATCCTTGAGTGGGTGGCCGGGTGTGGGCTACCCATGGTTTTCGTAGGGGTATTGGTCTTTGTCGAGCAGACGAGGATACTGTTGGCCCTTTCCCTCTGCCAATGTGACCGTGATGTTGAAATGTTTCACCGTTCTGCTGTTGGCCGGCCTGTCCCTGGCGGCTTGCGACCGTGTCGATCCTAACTCACCCCTGGGCCAGCGCAAGGCGATCTTCAAGCAGATGCTCAAGACCAGCGAGGACATGGGCGGCATGCTGCGCGGGCGCCTGCCGTTCGACGGTGCCCGTTTCGCTGAAGGGGCCGTGAAGCTCGATGGCCTGGCTCATGCACCCTGGCAGCATTTTCCACAGGTCAAGGATGAAGGCGACAGCAGTGCGCGGCCTGAGGTGTGGGAGCGCCAGGCGCGTTTCCACGATCTGGCGCGGCAACTGGAGCGTGTGACGGGTGAATTGGTGGGCGCTACCCGTGAACAGCCGCTCGATGGGGCGCGGCTGAAAGCGCCGATGGACAAGGTCGAGGCGGCTTGCAAGGCGTGCCATACGGAGTTTCGTAACCACTGAGGCGGTGGTGGGTTGGGGCCGCTTTGCGGCCCTTTCGCGGCGCAAGGCCGCTCCTACGGGCATATGCGATCGGTGTAACGGCCTTGTGCCGCGAAAGGGCTGCGCAGCAGCCCCTGACAGGATCACTTGTCCAGCTCGAGCTCGGCTTGTTTCAGCTCTGCCTCGGATTCTGCAAGCTTGCGCTCGCGCTTGGCGATCTTGTCGGCATCGCCCTTGGCCTTGGCTTCGCGGAGGTCGGCCTGGCGTTCGGCGATCTCGGCCTTGGCTTTCTCGATCTTGGCCAGGCGCTCTTGGCGCAGGCCGGCGTCGGTGCAGTGCTCGGTGTTTTCCTTCAGGGCTTTTTCCAGGCCGCGGATTTCGCCCCAGTTGTTGTGCTTCCTGGCGTATTCGAGCTGGTTCTCGATGGCGCTGCGCTTGGCCGCGCAGCCGGTCAGGCCTGGGCTGGGCTGCGCCGCTTGAAGTGAGCTTGCGGCCAAGCCGAGGGCAATCATCAGCGCCAAGGAGGAGCGTCGTTTCATGGCGGTTTCCTTTCGAAGTAATAGCAACAGAAAATGTAGGGAATAGTGCCTACATTCCTGCTACCAGGTGAACTCCGATCGGAACTACCGCATCGATTTCAGAAAATTCCTACGACTACAGCGGTATCAGCGCTCCAGCCCGTCAACGGCTTCCTGCAGTTCTTTCTTGGCCTCGGCGAGTTTTTCCTTGCGCTTGTTGATCTTCTCGGCGTCGCCCTTCTTCATCGCCTTGTCCAAGTCCTTGGTGCGCTGGTTCACTTCGTGACGGGCGTCGAGCACCTTCTGTTCGCGCTCCTTGCGCAGGCTGGCGTCGGTGCAGTGTTCGGTGACTTCGTCGAGGGCCTTTTCCAGGCCGGCCTGTTGCTCGGCGTTGCCGTTGGTACGGGCCTGTTCGATCTGTTCGCTGATGGCCTGGCGCTTGGCCGCGCAACCGGTCAGCCCAGGTTGCTCTTCAACGGCCAGCAGGGGGCCGGCAGCCAGGCCGAGCAAGGCAGTCAGGGCAAGGGACGAAAGCAGTTTCATCGGGGACTCCATTCGATGGCAGGGCAACGGAAAAGGGAAATGCTGCCCTGATCCGAGGAATTTAGAAACCCTCGATTGCCTGGGATCGCAATTGTTCGGCCACCCGGCCAACCGATTCATCGGTGAAAAATGCCACCAGTTGCGCTGCTCGCCCAGGGCCGATACCGGGCTCGGCACGCCATTGCTCGACGCTTCGAGCTGCCAGGCTCGCCCAGTCGGGCGCAAGTTGCAGGCTGCTGGGCGCCGGCACACCCAAACCTCGAAGCCAGCGCTCGAAAGGCTGGCGCCTTGCTTGCGAGAAGGCCTTCAGCAACTGCTCCGCACGTGCCGTGCTGATGCCTGGTATGCCCAGCAGGTCTTCGCGCTCCAGGCTGAGCCAGGCATGCAGCTCGCTGACGGCGCCATGCTCGACCAGCTGTGTCCAGGTCGCGGCGCCTACGCCTGGCATCTGTAGTCCCTGGCGCCCTCCCAACCAGGCCAGGCGGGCGAGGAACTGTTGCTTGCACGGTGCGTCCGGCCGCCAGCAGCTGAGTGCATGATGTTGGCTGGGGTCCGGCGCCATGACGGGCGGTCGTTCAGTGCTGCGGTGCACCACGCTTTCGAGCCTGGGCACGGTGAGGCCTGCCAGGGCGATCGCCACCTGGTCGCCGGGGCGGATGTCCAACGCTTGCCAGCGTGCCAGTGACCCAACGCTGACCACGCTGATCCGGCGTTCATCCAGCATCACTGGGCTCAGGTGCAGCAAGGGTGTGATGCGCCCGGTTCGCCCGACCTTGAAGTGCACGTCTCGCACTTCGGCCAATGCCTGCTGGAAGGGGTACTTCCAGGCTGCGATCCAGTAGGGCGGCTTGGCGCGCCAGCGGTGGGCCGGTGGGCGGCTGTCCTGGCGCAGGATCACGCCGTCGGTGGCGAAGGGCAGGGGCGAGCGGTACCAATGCTGGCGCCAATGGGTGGCCTGCGCCATGTCGTCGATGGCGACGCTGTAGCGCTGGCTGTCGGGGAACCCGAGTTCGGCCAGCCGAGCCAGGCGTTCGCCCTGGTTGCTCGGCCCGCTCGGCCAGTCCCAGACGAACACGCCGACGCCTGCGCCTTGGGCAGTGGTCAACTGCTTCCTGGCCATCAGCCCGGCCATGGTGCTTCGGGCATTGGCGCCGCCTGCCTTGGCTTGAACGTGTTGGTCGAGGCGCCAGTACAGCTCACTTTGCAGCACCAGGTCCAATGGCTCGGGCAGGTGGCGCGGCAGGCCGGTGAGCTGTGCGATGTGCCGGCTCCAGTCGTGGCCTCGCACACCGTCGCCGCGGCTGAGCACCTGCACCAGCTGGCCGGATCGGTACACCAGGGTCGCGGCGACGCCGTCCACCTTCGGTTGTATCCAGACGTTGCGCTTGCCGTCGAGCCAGCGGGCCACAGCGCGCTCGTCGTCCAGCTTGGCCACGCCTGTATGTGCGACCGGGTGGGCAACAGGGCCGCCGGCGCCAGACAACGGGGCGTGCGCTTGTGGCAGGCCGAAGCAGGCCTGGAGCTGGCGCAGGCGTTGGAGGCTCTGGTCGTAGATTTCATCGGCGACCAGGGAGATGCCCTGGCGGTGGTAGTGATCGTCCCAGCGGGCAAGGGCCTCGCCCAGCCGCGCAGCCTCTTCATTGGCGCGCTGCGCAGGCCAGTCGGGGCAGGGGGAGGCATTGGCCCAGAGGGCGAAAGAACAAAACAACAGGGGCAAGAACAGCATGAAGCGCATGGCCGGCATCCGTGCGTGGCGTCGTCGAATGCTCAGCCTAGGCCGCTGCCATCGGGCGTGCCCGATCAAGGTGTCAGACGATGTTTCGTTGCTCTGTGGGCTTGCCGGCGATTGGCGCGGAACAGGCGATGCAGGATGAAAAAAGCCCCCGCCGATCGCTCGGCGGGGGCTCGTCACAGGCAGCGCAAGCGCGACGCTTACAGGCCGGCTGCGTTGCGCAGGGTCTCGGCGCGGTCGGTGCGTTCCCAGGTGAAGGTGGTGAAGGTGTCGTCACCGACGGTCTTCTGCTGCGGAATGCGGCCGAAGTGGCCATAGGCAGCGGTCTCCTGGTACATCGGGTGGAGCAGGTCGAGCATGGTGGTGATGGCGTACGGACGCAGGTCGAAGCACTCGCGGACCAGCTGCACGATCTTCTCGTCGGCGATCTTGCCGGTGCCGAAGGTGTTGATCGAGATGGAGGTCGGCTGGGCCACGCCGATGGCGTAGGACACCTGGATCTCGCAACGCTCGGCCAGGCCTGCGGCGACGATGTTCTTGGCCACGTAGCGGCCGGCATAGGCGGCCGAACGGTCGACCTTGGACGGGTCCTTGCCGGAGAAGGCGCCGCCGCCGTGGCGGGCCATGCCGCCGTAGGAGTCGACGATGATCTTGCGCCCGGTCAGGCCGCAGTCGCCCACCGGGCCACCGATGATGAAGTTGCCGGTCGGGTTGATGTGGAACTGGGTGTCCTTGTGCAGCAGCTCGGCCGGCAGGGTGTGCTTGACGATCAGCTCCATGACGGCTTCACGCAGGTCCTTGTAGGACACTTCCGGGTTGTGCTGGGTCGACAGGACCACGGCGTCGATGCCGACGACCTTGCCGTTCTCGTAGCGGCAAGTGACCTGGGACTTGGCGTCCGGGCGCAGCCATGGCAGCAGGCCGGACTTGCGCGCCTCGGCCTGGCGTTCGACCAGGCGGTGGGAGAAGCAGATCGGGGCCGGCATCAGCACGTCGGTCTCGTTGCTGGCGTAGCCGAACATCAGGCCCTGGTCGCCTGCGCCCTGGTCTTCCGGTTTGGAGCGGTCGACGCCCTGGGCGATGTCCACCGACTGCTTGCCGATGATGTTCATCACGGCGCAGGTGGCGCCATCGAAGCCAACGTCGGAGCTGTCGTAGCCGATGTCGATGATGACCTTGCGCACCAGTTCTTCCAGGTCGACCCAGGCCGAAGTGGTCACTTCGCCGGCAATGATGGCGACACCGGTCTTGACCAGGGTTTCGCAGGCCACGCGGGCGTACTTGTCCTGGGCGATGATTGCATCAAGGACCGCATCCGAAATCTGGTCGGCGATCTTGTCCGGATGCCCTTCGGACACGGACTCGGAAGTGAAAAGGGAGTATTCGCTCATCTCGACGGGTTCCTAAAATTTACCGATGGTGAGTGTCGCCAGTCGTCCGCTGGAAATGGCGGACCTGAATCTGGAAACCGTTACGCAAGCCCACATAGAGGCTGTCCCCGGGAACCAGTCCCGCTACCCGGGCCCAACGGGCCAGGTCGTCCTGCTCGAAGCCCAGCCAGAGGTCGCCGCAGGCTTCCCGCGCCCACCCCTGGTCATGGCTGCACAGTTCGGTGACCAGCAGGCTGCCACCCGCTTTCACCCGTTTGGCCAGCAGGCGCAGGGCCAGGGCCGGGTCGCTGAAGTGGTGCAGCACCATGTTCAGCACAACGCAGTCGGCTTCCACATCCGTTGCACCCAGTGCATCGGCCAACTGCAGGTTTACGTTGTCCAGGCCGTCGCGCTGGCAGACCTGGCGGGCCAGCTCGAGCATGGTCGGGCTGTTGTCCATGGCTGTGACCTGGGTGAAGCGCCGCGCCAGGTCCGGCAGGAAACCGCCATCACCCGGGCCGACTTCCAGGGCCGTGGCCCCGGCGCCGAAGCTCAGGTTGTCGAGCAGGGCCAGGAGGCTTTCACGGTATTGCGGCAGGCCGGCGATCAGGTCCTGCTGGGCGCGGAATTTTTCTTCCACGCGCAGGAAGAAGTCCTGGCTGGTGGCCGCCCGGCGCTGTTGCACCTGGGCGATCCGGGCCTGCACATCCTGCGGCAGGGCCAGCCCGTCGACTTCCTCGAGCAGTGCCGCGTGCAGGCGGCCGCCCAGGCGCAGGCTGTCGGGCAGGGCTCGGCGATAGAAGATCGCGTTGCCCTCGCGGCGGGTGGCCACCAGCTCGGCCTGGGCCAGCACCTTGAGATGATGGCTCATGCCGGACTGGCCGACGTCGAAGATCTGCGCCAGCTCCAGCACCCCGAAGGAGTCGCTGGCCAGGGCGCGCAATACGTTCAGGCGCAAGGCATCGCCACTGGCCTTGCACAGGGCTGCCAGGGTTTCGCTTTGCTGGGGGATCGGTTGCGCACGCAGGTTCATGGTGCGGCAGTCTAGACAGGCATCGTTGCCCCTGCAAGGCCAATATCAAAAAGTTTTGATATTGAATGACGGGCGGGTAGGGGGGGCGGTTCGCGGGCAACCCCGCTCCCACAAGCTGGAGACCGTGCTGTCGGCGCGGGATTACCCGCGAACAGGCCGGCAGCGACATCAGGTTTGTCCCGATTTACGCCATAAACATAGGAAAAATACCCAACTGCGACCATCCGTCATTGCCCCCGGCCCCGCCTGTGGGCGAAAATGGCGGCCTTTTTTCGTTTCACCACCTTTTCAAGCCCCAGGAGACTCAGCGATGCCCAGCCGTCGTGAACGTGCCAACGCCATTCGTGCCCTCAGCATGGATGCCGTGCAAAAGGCCAACAGCGGCCACCCAGGTGCCCCCATGGGCATGGCGGATATCGCCGAAGTGCTTTGGCGCGACTACCTGAAGCACAACCCGAGCAACCCGAAATTCGCCGACCGCGACCGCTTCGTGCTGTCCAACGGCCACGGCTCGATGCTCATCTATTCGCTGCTGCACCTGACCGGCTACGACCTGTCGATCGATGACCTCAAGGCCTTCCGCCAGTTGCACAGCCGCACCCCGGGCCACCCGGAATACGGCTACACCGCAGGCGTGGAAACCACCACCGGCCCGTTGGGCCAGGGCATCGCCAACGCCGTGGGCTTCGCCCTGGCGGAAAAAGTGCTGGCCGCCCAGTTCAACCGTGAAGGCCACACCATCGTCGACCACAACACCTACGTGTTCCTCGGCGACGGCTGCATGATGGAAGGCATCTCCCACGAGGTCGCCTCCCTGGCCGGCACCCTGGGCCTGAACAAGCTGATCGCCTTCTACGACGACAACGGCATCTCCATCGACGGTGAAGTGCACGGCTGGTTCACCGACAACACCCCGGCGCGCTTCGAGGCGTACAACTGGCAGGTGATCCGCAACGTCAACGGCCATGATGCCGACGAGATCAAGACGGCCATCGAGACCGCCCGCAAGAGCGACCGCCCGACCCTGATCTGCTGCAAGACCATCATCGGCTTCGGCTCGCCGAACAAGCAGGGCAAGGAAGACTGCCACGGCGCGCCGCTGGGCAACGACGAAATCGCCCTGGCGCGCAAGGAGCTGAACTGGAACCACGGCCCGTTCGAAATCCCTGCCGACATCTACGCCGAGTGGGACGCCAAGGCCGCTGGCGCCAAGCTCGAGGCCGAGTGGAACCAGCGCTTCGACGCCTACGCCAAGGCCTACCCGGAGCTGGCTGCCGAGTTCAAGCGCCGTGAACGCGGCGAGCTGCCGGCCGACTTCGCCGAGAAGGCCCAGGCCTACATCAACGAAGTGGCCGCCAAGGGCGAAACCATCGCCAGCCGCAAGGCCAGCCAGAACGCCCTGAACGCCTTCGGCCCGCTGCTGCCCGAGTTCCTCGGCGGCTCCGCCGACCTGGCCGGTTCCAACCTGACCCTGTGGAAAGGCTGCAAAGGCGTGAGCGCCGACGATGCCAGCGGCAACTACGTGTTCTACGGCGTGCGCGAATTCGGCATGACCGCCATCATGAACGGCGTCGCCCTGCACGGCGGCCTGGTGCCATACGGCGCGACCTTCCTGATGTTCATGGAATACGCGCGCAACGCGGTGCGCATGTCGGCCCTGATGAAGCAACGCGTGATCCACGTCTACACCCACGACTCCATCGGCCTGGGCGAAGACGGCCCGACCCACCAGCCGATCGAGCAGCTGACCGCCCTGCGCAGCACCCCGAACCTGGACACCTGGCGCCCGGCCGACGCGGTCGAGTCGGCCGTGTCCTGGAAGAACGCCCTGGAGCGCAAGGACGGCCCGTCGGCGCTGATCTTCTCGCGCCAGAACCTGCAGCACCAGGAACGCGACGCCCAGCAGATCGCCGACATCAGCCGCGGCGGCTACATCCTCAAGGACTGCGCCGGCGAGCCTGAGCTGATCCTGATCGCCACCGGTTCGGAAGTGGGCCTGGCGGTCCAGGCGCACGCCAAGCTGACCGAGCAGGGCCGCAAGGTCCGCGTGGTCTCCATGCCGTGCACCAGCGTGTTCGATGCCCAGGATGCTGCCTACAAGCAGTCGGTGTTGCCGCTGGAAGTGGGCGCGCGTATCGCCATCGAAGCTGCCCATGCCGACTTCTGGTACAAGTACGTGGGCCTGGAAGGCCGCGTCATCGGCATGACCACCTACGGTGAGTCGGCGCCGGCTTCGGCACTGTTCGAAGAATTCGGCTTCACCCTGGAGAACATCCTGGGTACTGCCGAAGAGCTGCTGGAAGACTGATACAGGCAAGGCGAGGGCCCTTGGCCCTCGTTCGCGGCGCAAGGCCGCTCCTACAGGGTATTGCGCATGTCGTCCCCTGTAGGAGCGGCCTTGTGCCGCGAATGGGCCGCCCAGCGGCCCCGTTCAACCGCCGGAGTTCAAGAGCCACCTATGCCCCATCCGCGTCCCTACAAAGTTGCACTCAACGGTTATGGCCGTATCGGTCGCTGTGTCTTGCGCGCCTTGTTCGAGCGCGGGGCGGATGCCGGTTTCGAAATCGTTGCGTTGAACGACCTGGCCGACCAGGCCAGCCTCGAATACCTGACCCGCTTCGACTCCACCCACGGGCGTTTCCCCGGCGAGGTGAGGGTCGATGGCGATTGCCTGCACATCAATGGCGACTGTGTGAAGGTCCTGCGCAGCGCCACCCCGGAAGGCATCGACTGGGGCGCCCTGGGCGTGGACCTGGTGCTGGAATGCTCCGGCGCCTACAACACCCGTGCCGATGCCCAGCGCTTCCTCGATGCTGGCGCGCCGCGGGTATTGTTCTCCCAACCAATGTCCAGTGAAGCGGATGTCGATGCCACGGTGGTCTACGGCGTCAACCAGGGCTGTCTGGGCGGCGACGAACGCCTGGTATCCAACGCCTCCTGCACCACCAACTGCGGCGTGCCGCTGTTGCGCGTACTGGACCAGGCGTTCGGTATCGAGTATGTCTCGATCACCACCATCCACTCGGCGATGAACGACCAGCCGGTGATCGACGCCTACCACCACGAGGACCTGCGCCGCACCCGTTCGGCCTTCCAATCGGTGATCCCGGTGTCCACTGGTCTGGCGCGTGGCATCGAGCGGCTGCTGCCGGAACTTGCCGGGCGAATCCAGGCCAAAGCGGTACGCGTGCCGACCGTCAACGTGTCGTGCCTGGACATCACCCTGCAGACCGCCCGCGACACCAGCGCGGCCGAGGTCAACCGGGTGTTGCGCGAGGCTGCCCTGGACGGTCCGCTCAAGGGGCTGCTGGCCTACACCGAGCTGCCCCATGCCAGCTGTGATTTCAACCATGACCCGCATTCGGCCATCGTCGATGCCAGCCAGACCCGCGTTTCCGGCCCCCGCCTGGTGAACCTGCTGGCCTGGTTCGACAACGAATGGGGGTTCGCCAACCGTATGCTCGACGTCGCGGGTCACTTCCTGCGCGTCGTCCACCAAACCCGCACCAAACAGCCCTGAAGGACTGCATTCATGACCGTGTTGAAGATGACCGACCTCGACCTGCAAGGTAAGCGCGTACTGATCCGCGAAGACCTCAACGTCCCCGTGAAGGACGGTGTGGTAGCCAGCGATGCGCGTATCCTGGCTGCGCTGCCGACCATCAAGCTGGCCCTGGAGAAGGGCGCGGCCGTGATGGTCTGCTCGCACCTGGGGCGCCCGACCGAAGGTGAGTTCTCCGCCGAGAACAGCCTCAAGCCGGTTGCCGACTACCTGAGCAAGGCCCTGGGCCGCGACGTGCCGCTGGTTGCCGATTACCTCGACGGTGTCGAGGTCAAGGCCGGTGACCTGGTGCTGTTCGAGAACGTGCGCTTCAACAAGGGCGAGAAGAAGAACGCCGACGAACTGGCGCAGAAATACGCTGCCCTGTGCGACGTGTTCGTCATGGACGCCTTCGGCACCGCCCACCGCGCCGAGGGTTCCACCCATGGTGTGGCCAAGTTCGCCAAGGTCGCTGCGGCGGGCCCGCTGCTGGCCGCCGAGCTGGACGCCCTGGGCAAGGCCCTGAAGGCCCCGGCCAAGCCGATGGCCGCCATCGTCGCCGGCTCCAAGGTGTCCACCAAGCTGGACGTGCTGAACAGCCTGAGTACCGTCTGTGACCAGCTGATCGTCGGCGGCGGCATCGCCAACACCTTCCTCGCCGCGGCCGGCCACAAGGTCGGCAAGTCGCTGTACGAACCTGACCTGGTCGAGACCGCCAAGGCCATCGCCGCCAAGGTCAGCGTACCGCTGCCGGTGGACGTGGTGGTGGCCAAGGAGTTCGCCGAGAGCGCCGAAGCCACTGTCAAGTCCATCGCCGATGTGGCCGATGACGACATGATCCTGGACATCGGTCCGAAGACCGCCGAACAGTTCGCCGAGCTGCTCAAGTCGTCCAAGACCATCCTGTGGAACGGCCCGGTCGGCGTGTTCGAATTCGACCAGTTCGGCAACGGCACCCAGGTGCTGGCCAAGGCCATCGCCGATAGCGCCGCCTTCTCCATCGCCGGTGGCGGTGACACCCTGGCGGCCATCGACAAGTATGGCGTCGGCGCTGATATCTCCTACATTTCTACCGGTGGCGGCGCATTCCTCGAGTTCGTCGAGGGCAAGGTCCTGCCTGCCGTTGCTATCCTGGAAGAACGGGCCAAGGCCTGAGCATGACGGCGCCTGGCAAAGGGAGCGACCTGATGGTCAAGCAATTGCCTGTGATGATCCTGGCCCTGCTGTTGGGCGCTTGCTCCGGCAAGGGCGCGGACAGCGAGCCGTCGCAGCCGCCCAGGGGCGGTTGCTACCAGTCCCAGTGGCAGGCGGAGACGGCCCCGGTGATCAACAAGCGCATGGGCCCGGAAGGCCTGGAAAAGTACGACGACGAACACCAGCGCAAGGCGCCGGGGTGCCCTTGATCGGGGGGCAGGCAACCTGCGGGCTGTTTTGTGGTCTTGAACAGGGGGCCGCTGTGCGCCCATCGCAGGCTTCGCCAGCTCCCACAGGGTACACATTTTCCCTGTGGGAGCTGGCGAAGCTGCAATGGGCTGCGTAGCAGCCCCAATCGAGGGAATTGAATGAAAGCGCTACTGGCCTCGATGGCCCTGGCGACCCTGGCAGGATGCTCGCTGCTGCAATCGCCGCAACCCGCCCCGGCGGACAATTGGACCCGCTGGGTCTGCGACACACAGGCCGAAGTGCTCTGGCGCTTCGCCGATGCCACCCAGGAGTCGGTCGACGTGCGTCTGGGCGGCGGCGACCAGGTCTACCGGCTCAAGTCCGAGCCGGGCGCCTCGGGTGCGCTCTACAGCGATGGCGTGCTGGCCTTGCACACCAAGGGCGATGAAGGCCTGGTGTACTGGGTGGCAACCAACGACCTGATTGGGCGGGGCTGCAAGGCACCGTGACTGGCCGGGCCGCGAGGCGGCCCACACTACTTGAACAGCAACCGCCCCTGCGGCAGGCTTGCACGAAACAACGACGCTTGTCGGGAGAGAGATACACAATGGCACTCATTAGCATGCGCCAGATGCTGGACCACGCCGCCGAGTTCGGCTACGGCGTTCCGGCTTTCAACGTCAACAACCTCGAGCAGATGCGCGCCATCATGGAAGCCGCCGACAAGACCGACTCTCCGGTCATCGTCCAGGCCTCGGCCGGTGCCCGCAAGTACGCCGGTGCCCCCTTCCTGCGTCACCTGATCCTGGCAGCGATCGAAGAGTTCCCGCACATCCCGGTGTGCATGCACCAGGACCACGGCACCAGCCCTGACGTATGCCAGCGCTCCATCCAGCTGGGCTTCAGCTCGGTGATGATGGACGGCTCGCTCAAGGAAGACGGCAAGACCCCGTCCGACTACGAGTACAACGTGCGCGTCACCCAGCAGACCGTGGCGTTCGCCCACGCCTGCGGCGTGTCGGTGGAAGGCGAGCTGGGTTGCCTGGGCAGCCTGGAGACCGGCCAGGCCGGTGAAGAAGATGGCATCGGCGCCGAAGGCACCCTGGACCACAGCCAGATGCTGACCGACCCGGAAGAAGCTGCCGACTTCGTCAAGAAGACCCAGGTCGATGCCCTGGCCATCGCCATTGGCACCAGCCACGGCGCGTACAAGTTCACCAAGCCGCCAACCGGCGACATCCTGGCGATCGACCGCATCAAGGAAATCCACAAGCGCATCCCTAATACCCACCTGGTGATGCACGGCTCCTCCTCGGTGCCTCAGGAATGGCTGAAGGTCATCAACGAATACGGCGGTGACATCAAGGAAACCTACGGCGTGCCGGTCGAGGAAATCGTCGAAGGCATCAAGTACGGCGTGCGCAAGGTCAACATCGACACCGACCTGCGCCTGGCGTCCACCGGTGCCATCCGCCGCTACATGGCCCAGCACCCGAGCGAGTTCGACCCACGCAAGTTCTTCGCCGAGACCGTCAAGGCCATGCGTGACGTCTGCATCGCCCGTTATGAAGCCTTCGGCACTGCCGGCAATGCCTCCAAGATCAAGCCGATCTCCCTGGAAGGCATGTTCCAGCGTTACGCCAAGGGCGAGTTGGCTGCCAAGGTCAACTGATCTGGCGTCCATTGGGGCTGCTGCGCAGCCCATCGCGGCACAAGGCCGCTCCTACAGGCATGTGCGGTTCCTGTAGGAGCGGCCTTGTGCCGCGATGGGGCGCGAAGCGGCCCCAAGCTCATCAGGAATAGCCGCCGTACCATGACCCGCCTACGCTACCTGCAAGCCTACCCACCCCACCTGCAAGAGCAGGTCCGCCAGATGATCGCCACCGATCGCCTGGGCGACTACCTGCACCAGCGCTACCCTGGGCGCCACGACGTGCAGAGCGACAAGGCACTGTACAGTTACGCCCAGGACCTCAAGCAGCACTACCTGCGCAGCGCGCCGAGCCTGGACAAGGTGCTGTTCGACAACCGTCTGGACCTCACCCATCGCGCCTTGGGGCTCAACACCGCCGTTTCCCGGGTGCAGGGCGGCAAGCTCAAGGCCAAGAAGGAAATCCGCATCGCTTCGTTGTTCAAGGAGGCCGCGCCGCAGTTCCTGCGCATGATCGTGGTGCATGAACTGGCACACCTGCGTGAGCGCGACCACAACAAGGCGTTCTACCAACTCTGCCAGCACATGGAGCCGGACTACCATCAACTGGAGTTCGACCTGCGCGTCTACCTGACCTACCGGGAGCTACCGGGCATCACCTGAGGATCGAGCAGCATGGATGTGAGCAAGACCAAGAGCAGTTTCTACCGTCGGCTCTACGTGGCCTGGCTGATCGACAGCCAGACCGCCACCAGCGTGCCGGCGCTGATGGAGGCCACCGGCATGCCCAGGCGCACCGCCCAGGACACCATCGCCGCCCTGGCCGACCTGGACATCGTCTGCGAATTCGAGCAGCAGGCGGGGGCGCGTAACCACGCTGGACACTATCGCATCCATGATTGGGGCGCGATCGACAAGCAGTGGATCATTCAGCACCTGCGCCAGATCCGCGAAGTGCTTGGCTACCCTTGACCGGTTGTGAGCAGGCCCGTCGGGTACTTGTTATTTTTGGATAAAAAGTCTACGGTAGACAAAATATCTATATAGACAGGGATATCCCATGCTCATCGACGACGCCTACCTCGATACGTTGTTCCACGCGATCGCCGAGGCCCATCGCGAGGTGCGCCCCCAAGTTGCGGTGACGCCTTTGGCCCATAGCTTCGGTCTTTCGGCCAAGAGCGGATGCCAGGTGTACCTCAAATGCGAGCACTTGCAGCACACCGGTTCGTTCAAGTACCGGGGCGCGAGCAACAAGTTGCGGCTGCTCGAGGCCACGCAGCGGGGCAAGGGCGTCGTCGCTGCCTCTTCAGGTAATCATGGCCAGGGGCTGGCACTGGCGGGGCAGGCATTGGGGATCCCAGTGACGGTGTACACCACCAGCGATGCTTCACCCTACAAGATCGACGCCATGCGCGCTCTGGGCGCCGATGTGCGCACGCTGGAGATGGACTCGCTGGGGGCTGAGCTCGAAGGTGCCCGCCAGGCACTCCAGCAAGGCAAGCCCTTCGTTTCACCTTATAACGACCCTGAGATCATCGCGGGCCAGGGCACCATCGGCATGGAACTGTTCGAGCAGATGCCGGACCTGGCCGCGGTCTTCGTCGCGGTTGGCGGCGGCGGCCTGATTTCAGGTATCGGCGCAGCCCTGCACCGTCTGGCGCCGTCGGTGGATGTGATCGGTTGCTGGCCCGCCAACGCCCCGACCCTGCAACGTTCGCTGGAAGAAGGGCGGATCATCGAAATGGAGGAGGCGCCGACGATCTCCGATGGCACTGCCGGTGGCGTCGAGCCAGGCAGTATCACCTTGCCGCTTTGCCAGCGTTTGTTGAAAGGCACCGTGCTGGTCAGCGAGCAGGAAATCCGGGACGCGATGCGTGATGTCGCCGCAACCGAGCGCTGGATCATCGAAGGCGCAGCGGGTGTGGCGATGGCCGGCATGCAGAAGATGGCCGATGCCTATCGGGGCAAGAAGGTCGCGGTGGTGCTGTGCGGGCGCAACATTGTGCTGGAAAAATACCTCGAGGCGATCGCATGAAGGTCTTCGATCGGCAGGCGATCCTCGCCAGCCTGGACATCGAACAGGCGGTACTGCGCCTGGAGGAAGGCTTCGTGGCCTTTTCCGAAGGGCGCGTGCAGGTGCCGCCGGTGCAAGCCTTCGCCTTCCCGCATGCCAATGGGGATTGCTGCATCAAGTCGGCCTACCTGGAAGGCAGCGAGACCTTTACCGTGAAGGTGTCCACCGGTTTCTACGACAACCCCGGCAAGGGGCTCGAAAGCAACGACGGGATGATGCTGGTGTTCTGCGCCAGGACCGGGGCGCCGCTGGGCTTGCTGGCCGATGGCGGCTGGCTGACGTGCATCCGCACTGCGCTGGCTGGGCGAATCGTCGCCCGGCTGCTGGCGCCGAGCCGGGTCGAGGCCATTGGCATGCTGGGCACCGGGATGCAGGCTCGCCTGCAACTGGCGCACCTCATGCCGGTGACGGCCTGCCGCGAGCTGGTTGTGTGGGGGCGCGACCCGGCGCGGCTGGAGGCCTATCGTGGGTTCGCCCGGACGCTGGGGTTCAATGTGCGGGTCGCCAGCAAGCCCCAGGAGGTCGCGCAAGCCGCCAACCTGATCGTTTGTGCCACCCCATCGCGCGAGCCGCTGCTGCAGGCGGCGTGGATACGGCCAGGCACCCATGTCACCGCGCTAGGGGCCGATAGTGTCGGCAAGCAGGAGCTGGACCCCGCTTTGGTGGGGATGGCGCAGCGGATCATTGTCGACTCGGCGGCCCAGTGCAGCCAGTACGGCGAAGTTTCCCATGCGCTCGAGGCCGGGCTGATCGAGCGGGCGCAATTGGTGGAATTGGGCGCCGTGCTCGCAGGGCAGGCGCCGGGGCGTGAACATGATGACCAGGTGACGCTGGCGGACCTCACGGGGGTCGCGATCCAGGACGCGCAGATCGCCCAGTGCGCCTGGGCGTCGCTGCAGCGCTAGGCGTCAGGTGTCTTGATGAGGTGGCCTGCCAGGGTGCGCAAAGGCCCCAACTGACGGCAGATCAGCGCCAGTTGGGTCTGCACCAGGCGTTGGTGTTCATCCAGCTCCTCGGGCATCTGTTCCAGGGTATCGGCCAGGGCTTCTTCCGTGTCGCTGTGGACGGCCACTGGCAAGCCCGCTGCCAGGCCGTTGGCGATCTCATCGAGGCTGTTGGCCAGGCCCTGGCCGGCACCGTCGATCAATTGCTCGTGGACTTCGGCCGGCAGCGCGGTGTCGCGATGGGCGCCCAGGCCGGAGAGGTAGCTGAGCAGCGTGTGGGAAAGCACCAGGAAGCGAAAGCCCACGTCTGCGTCCTTGCGAAAGTGCCCAGGCTCCATGAGCATGTTGGCCAGGGTGGTGGACAGGGCTGCGTCGGCGTTGTGCGCGTTGCGCCGGGCCAGGCGGTAGGCCAGGTCGTCGCGTTTGCCATGGGCATACTGCTGCATGATCTGGCGCAGGTAGACGCTGGCGCAGGCCAGGGTATTGGCCAGGACCTTGTTCAATCGCCGACCCTGCCAGTCGGGCAGTACCAGGAAGACCGCAACGATGGCGATCAGGCTGCCGACCAGGGTATCGAACAGGCGGGGCAGGAACAGGCCATAGCCGTCGCCGATCTGGTTGAAGCAGAACAGCACCATCAGCGTGATCGCTGCGGTGGCCAGGGTGTAGCGGGTGGTGCGGTTGACGAAGAACACCACCCCGGCGACCACCGCGAACATGGACTGGATGATCGGGCTGGGGAACAGGTCGAACAGTGCCCACCCCACGGTCAGGCCGATGGCGGTACCGAGGATACGCTGCACCAGCTTGCGCCGGGTGGCGCCGTAGTTGGGCTGGCAGACGAACAGGGTGGTGAGGATGATCCAGTAGCCCTGGGTCGGGTGGATCAGGTGCACCATGCCGTAGCCCACCGACAGTGCCAGGGACAGGCGCAGGGCATGGCGGAACAGCAGCGAGGTCGGTGTCAGCTGGGTGCGCAGGCGGCTCCAGACGTCCTCGAGGTTGCGCGGTGAGCGGTCCAGCAGGCTGCTGTCGCCGGTGTCGGCCAGGCTGTCCGGGTTGCTGGCGGCGCCCAGCAGGCGGTCGAGAGTCGCCAGGTTGCCGGCCAACGCCCGCAAGGAGCGCAGCAGGCTGCGCCAGGCCGGGTTGCTCTGGATGCGCAGGTGCTCCAGCGAGGCATTGAGGTCTTCCAGCGCTTCGGCGAAACCTGTGCCATAGACGAACGGCTGGCGCAGGCGGATCGACTGCGACAATTGCTGGCAGGCCGAGCCCTGCTGGCGCAGCAGGCGCTGGCAACGGAACATCACATCGCTGTGGAAGAACGCTTCGGCCAAGGCGTTGTAGGGGTAGTGCGAAGCGCTGACCCGCTCATGGATGTCCTGGGCCAGGAAGTACAGCTTGAGGTAGCGGCTGACCTTGGAATTCGGCTGGCTGTTGCCGACCCGGTGCAGGATGATCTCCTTGGCCGCATTCAGGGCCGCCACCACCTTGCCGTTCTGCTGCGCCAGCTCCAGACGCCGGGCCTCGAGGTCCAGGTTGCGGATCGGCTCGAACAGGTTGGCCTTGAGCTTGAGGTAGCGGCCGAGCTCGAGGAACAGCTTGGCCAGGCTCTGCTGTACCGGCTGGTTGGAAAACAGGGCCTGCCACAGCACCGACAGCAGGCCGTACCAGGCCGCGCCTGCCACCAGCAGCAGGGGTTCGTGCCAGAAGTCGCTGACCTGGCCGCCGCGCTGGTCCACGCCGATCATGGTGTACACCGAAAGGATCAGCGTGGCCGAGGCGATGGCGCCGTAGCGCTCGCCCAGGGCGCCAAGCATGGTCAGGCCGAAGGTGGCCAGGGCCAGCGCGCCGGCGAACAGCCAGGGGTAGGGGAACAACAGCTCCACCGACAGCGCGGCGATGGCGAAGCACACCAGGGTCACGGCCAGCGCACTCAGGCGGCCTTGCCAGCCGTCGTCGGTCTCGGCCAGGGCGCTGGCGATGATGCCCAGGAACAGCGGGATCAACAGGGCCATTTCGTCCTGGTACCAGCACAGGGCCATGCTGCCGGTCAGGGCGACCGTCACCCGGATGCTGTAGCTGAACTTGTCTTGGCCCCAAAGGCGACGCAATGAATGACGGAGCGAACTCGATGACATGATGGCCTGCTGGCAGTGATCGAATGGATACCTTTCGCGCCGTCCATCGTGGGGCCGCTGCGCGCCCCATCGCGGGACAAGCCCTACCAAAGGGGTGTGCGTAACCCCTGTAGGAGCGGGCTTGTCCCGCGATGGGCTGCGTAGCAGCCCCAATACAATGCCGGCATTGCCACACGGACCAGCAAGAAGCGTTCCGTGCTGCTGAAAGGATTCTACTCTACACGAACTGCGCTGCGGCGTTGGCCGAAGCCCAGGCCCACTGGAAGTTGAAACCACCCAGGTGGCCGGTCACGTCCAGCACCTCGCCGATGAAATACAGCCCCGGGCTCTTGAGCGATTCCATGGTCTTGGACGAGACCTCGCGGGTATCCACGCCGCCCAAGGTCACCTCGGCGGTGCGGTAGCCCTCGGTACCGGCCGGCACCACCTGCCAGGCCGACAGCCTTTCGGCGACCTCGGCCAGTTCGGCCGGGGTGTACTGTTTCATCGGCTTGGAGACGAACCACTGTTCGGCCAACAGGTTGGCCAGTTTGCGGGTGAACACCTCGGCCAGCACGGTCTTGAGCTCGGCATTGGCGCGCTCGGCCTGGACCTGCTGCAGCCAGGCCAGTGCATCGCGGTCCGGCAGCAGGTTGAGTTCGACTGTGTCGCCGGCCTCCCAGAACGAGGAGATCTGCAGGATCGCCGGGCCGCTCAGGCCGCGGTGGGTGAACAGCAGGTTTTCCCGGAAGCTGGTGCCGTTGCAGCTGGCGATGCAGTCCAGCGAAGTGCCGGAAAGCTCGGTGCATAGTGCCTTGAGTTGGGGCTCGGTGATGGTGAATGGCACCAGACCGGCGCGCGTGGGCAGCAGGCTGTGGCCAAATTGGCGCGCCACTTGGTAGCCAAAGCCGGTAGCGCCCAGGGTCGGGATCGACAGGCCGCCGGTGGCGATCACCAGGGATTGGCAGGCGAACTGGCCGGCGCTGGTCTGCAGCAGGTAGCCGCCTTCGGTCTTCTCGATCTGTTCGATGCTGGTGTGCATGCGAATCTCGGCGCCGGCCTCGTCGCACTCGGCCAGCAGCATGTCGAGGATGTCGCTGGCCTTGTTGTCGCAGAACAGCTGGCCGAGCTTCTTCTCGTGGTAGGGCACGGCGTGCTTGGCCACCAGCTCGATGAAGTCCCACTGGGTGTAGCGGGCCAGGGCCGACTTGCAGAAATGCGGGTTGTGCGAGAGGAAATTGGCCGGCTCGGTGTACAGGTTGGTGAAGTTGCAGCGACCGCCCCCGGACATGAGGATCTTCTTGCCTGGCTTGTTGGCGTGGTCGAGCACCAGCACACGGCGGCTGCGGCGGGCGGTGAGCTGGGCGCACATCAGGCCGGCGGCGCCAGCGCCGAGGATGATCACGTCGGTGGAATGCACGGTGTTACCTCTTCAAGACTGCCGGGGCTGCTGTGCAGCCCTTTCGCGGCACAGCGGCCCCAGGAAAATAGGTCAGACGATGCGGACTTTCAGGGATCGGCCCTTGATCTTGCCGCTGTTCAAGCGCTGCATGGCCTGCTTGGCCACGGCGCGCTCCACGGCCACGAACGCCTGGAAGTCGAAGATGGCGATCTTGCCCACCTGCTTGCCCGCAATCCCGGCATCGCCGGTCAGCGCCCCCAGGATGTCACCTGGGCGCAGCTTGTCCTTGCGCCCCGCAGCGATGCACAGGGTGGTCATGGTCGGCAGCAGTGGCTCACCGCCCTTGTTCTTCAGGCTGTCGAGCTGTTCCCAGCGCAGCGGGCGCTTCTGCAGGTCTTCGATAGCCTGGGCGCGATGCCCTTCGGCAGGGGCGACCAGGCTGATGGCGATGCCTTTCTCGCCTGCGCGCCCGGTTCGGCCGACGCGGTGCACATGGATCTCGGCATCACGGGCCAGTTCGACGTTGATGACCATGTCCAGGCCATCGATGTCCAGGCCACGGGCGGCCACGTCGGTGGCGACCAGTACCGAGCTGCTGCGGTTGGCGAACATCGTCAGCACCTGGTCGCGGTCGCGCTGCTCCAGGTCGCCGTGTAGGGCCTGGGCGACGATGCCCTTGGCGGTCAGGTGGGCGACCACGTCCTCGCACTGCTGCTTGGTGAAGCAGAACGCCACGCACGATTGTGGGCGGTAATGGCCCAGCACGCGGGTGACGGCTTCCAGGCGCTGTTGCGGGTCGATCTCGATGAAGCGCTGCTCGATCTGGTTGTCGGCGTGCAGGCTCTCGACCTTCACCTGTTGAGGCTTGCGCATGAAATCGGCGGCCAGTTGCTCGATGCCGGCCGGGTAGGTGGCCGAGAACAGCAGGGTCTGGCGGCGCGACGGGGTCTTGCCGATGATGCTGGCGATGGCGTCGAAGAAGCCCATGTCGAGCATGCGGTCGGCCTCGTCCAGGACCAGGGTGTTGAGCCCGTCGAGCACTAGAGTGCCCTTGTCCAGATGCTGCTGCACCCGGCCCGGGGTGCCGACGATGATGTGCGCACCATGCTCCAGCGAGGCGATCTGCGGGCCGAGGGACACGCCACCACAGAGAGTGAGGACCTTGATGTTGTCCTCGGCCCGGGCCAGGCGACGCAATTCCTTGGCCACCTGGTCGGCGAGCTCGCGGGTCGGGCACAGCACCAGAGCCTGGCAGCCGAAGTAGCGCGGGTTGAGCGGGTTGAGCAGGCCGATGCCGAAGGCGGCGGTCTTGCCGCTGCCGGTCTTGGCCTGGGCGATCAGGTCCTGGCCCTTGAGGATGACCGGCAGGCTCTGGGCCTGGATCGGCGTCATCGAGGTGTAGCCGAGGGCGTCCAGGTTGGCCAGCATGGCAGCGGACAGCGGCAGGGTGGCGAAGGCGGTGGAGTCGGTGGTCACGAGGCGGGCCTGCGTTGCGAAGCGAAAAATGCCGCACAGTCTAGCAGCCTCGTGGCCATTCGCCCTACGACTCCATGTGCGCTTCCGGACGACGGGCGCGCCTTCCGTCCGTCGGCGCGAGTTGCAGGAAGATCGCTGCCGCGAGCATGGCCATCAGGCCGATGGTCAGGAAGGTCAGCTGGAAGGCCCCCAGCGTGCTTTCCACGCCTTCGGCGCTGCCGGCTGCACTGAAGCCACCAAGCAGGGCACCGGCACAGGCCACCCCCAGGCTCAGCGACAGTTGCGCGACCACCGACAACAGGCTGTTGCCGCTGCTGGCGTGGGCGTCGTCCAGGTCGATCAGGGTCACGGTGTTCATGGCCGTGAACTGCATCGAGTTGACCGCGCCGAGCAGGGCCAGTTGTACCAACAGCAGGGCATAGGGCGTCTGTTCGTCCACCAGCCCCAGGCTGGCCAACAGCACACCGAGTAGCAGGGTGTTGCCGGTGAGGATGATGCGGTAGCCGAAGCGCTCGATCAGCGGGCCGGCGATGGATTTGGCCAGCATCGCCGCCGCCGCCAGCGGGATCATGCTCATGCCGGCCTCGGCCGGTGAATAGCCCAGCGCCACCTGCAACAGCAGTGGCACGAGGAAGGGCAGGGCGCCGCTGCCCAGGCGCGCGAACAGGTTACCGAGGATGCCGATGGCGAAGGTGCGCACACGGAACAGGCTGGGCGGGAACAGCGGCTCCGGGTCGCGCCCGGCGCGCAGCCAGTACGCGGCCAGGCACGCCATGCCGGCGAACAGCAGGAGCATGACCCGCAGGTGTGGCAGGTGCAGTTCGCCCAGGCCCTCCATGGCGATGGTGATCAGCACCATCGCCGCGCCGAACAGGATGAAACCAGGGCCGTCGAACGTGGTGCGCTCGACGCCGCGCAGGTCGGGGATGAACTTCCACACGGCATAGCAGCCCAGTGCGCCGACGGGCAGGTTGATCAGGAAGATCCAGTGCCAGCTGAGGATCTCCACCAGCCAGCCGCCCAGCGTCGGCCCCAGCAGGGGGCCGAGCAGGCCGGGGATGGTGACGAAGCTCATGATTCGCACCAGCTCCGAGCGCGGGTAGGCGCGTAGCACCACCAGCCGGCCGACCGGCAACATCAGGGCGCCGCCCAGGCCTTGGATGACCCGGGCGAGGATCAGGAAGGTCAGGCTATTGGCCATGGCGCACAGCAGCGAGCCGAGGCTGAAGAGGATGATGGCGCTGAAGAAGATGCGCTTGGTGCCGAAACGGTCGGCGATCCAGCCCGAGGCAGGGATCAACAAGGCGACGGTGAGCATGTAGGCGATGATCACGCCCTGCATGCGCAGCGGGTCTTCGGCCAGGGAGCGGGCCATGGCGGGCAGGGCGGTATTGAGGATGGTGCCGTCCAGGGACTGCATGAAGAAGGCGATGGCCACCACCCAAGGGATCCAGCGGGCGGTGACGGGGTCCAGCGGGGCGCGTTCGGGCATGTGAACCTCATTCTTCCGGAACTGCATGATGCTTCCATGGCGAGGGCTTTGCCCTCGATCGCGGCACAAGGCCGCCAGCGTTCCCTGTAGCGGCCTTGTGCCGCGAAAGGGCTGCGCAGCAGCCCCTGTTCTCCAATCACAGCGTCAGTGTCAGGGCTTTGACCAACGCCCCCGGTAAATGACTCGATCCGGTGCTGCGCTGGCCATAGGTGCTGGTCGACAGGATCAATTCCCGCTCGAGGGTCAGGTCTTCCAATTGGCTGCCCAGCAAACTGTACAGGCTGTCGTCGAAGCGCATGGTGCTGACTGGCCCCTGGATGTGGCCATCCTCGACCCAGAAAGTGGCGAAACGGGTCAGCCCGGTCATGCGCGCGGCCGGCAGGTCGGAGTAGTTCAGGTACCAGAGATTGCTGATGTACAGGCCCGTGCCCAGGTGCTCGAGGATCTGCGCCGATGCCAGCTGCCCCGGCGCCATGCTCAGCGCGCACGGCGACTCGTAGCCGTCGGCGCCGTTGGCCTGCAGTTCGAACTCGGCAGCGCTGCGTGCGCTGACCAGGCGCTCCAGGGCGCGGCCCTCGCTGATCAGACGCAGGTCCTGGCGCGGCGAGCCCTCATCGGAAAACGGCGGGCTCAGCGAACCGCTGACCTGTTCGTCGACGCTGACCCGTGGGCTGAGGCAGGCATCGCCGTTGTACAGGCGCTGCAGGGGGCTGTTGCCGGTGGCCAGCGCTTGGGCGGAAAAGCCGCCCCAGCAGAGCATGCCGGCGATCTCGTCCATGGCCGCGGGGGCCAGGTAGGCCCGGTAGCGGCCGGGCTTGAGGGTGATGGCCGGGCGCCCCAGGAATGCCAGTTGCTCACGGGCCTGGCGTAGACGCGCGACGAAGTGTTCAGCATTCCAGGCCTGGCCCGCATAGTTGGCCTTGACTGCCTGGCCGTTGGCATGGAACAGGCTCCAGTCGAAGTTGAAGCTGTTGGCCTGGTGCCAGCCGAAGGCCCCGAACGAGCTGGCAAAGCCGTGGCAGATGGGGCCTGCGGCATAGATCCCGACCAGGTCCAGGTCGCCGGCCTCGCGCTCGACCAGTGCCAGCACTTCGCTCAGTTCCGGTAGCGGCTCCTGCAGCAGGCTGTGGCTGTGCCAGGCGCTTTCATCGAGCCTCAGGTAGGGGTCGGCCGGGAGCAGCGGCAAGGTCTGGCGCAACTGTGCGAGGCCGTCGCGCAGGCGTTGGCTGTCGAGGGCGGCGTCGTCGCCCAGGGTGACCTGCTGCTGCGCCTGGCGGCCATCGCGCACCAGTCGCAGTTGGACGCTGGCCTGGCTGACCAGGCCAGCCTGGCGTACCTTGGCATGGTTCAGGCGCACGAACTGCGAGTGCTCGGCACTGTAACCGAGGGTGAAATGCTCCCCAGGCTCGATGGCACTGCGCAGGGTGCCGAGCAGGTCTTCGAAACGTTGTTGGTAGCGGGCCATCAGGCATCCCCTCCGAATACGTCGATCTGGCGGAACACGCAGGCCGGCGAGGCGTGGCCGACCCGCACCACCTGGTTGGGTTCGCCCTTGCCGCAGTTGGGCGTGCCGAGCACCTGGAAGGTGCTGTGGTCACCAACGGCGGACAGGTTGCGCCAGAAGTCGGCGGAAATGCCGCGGTAGTTGGGGTTCTTCACCACGCCCTTGAGTTCGCCGTCCTCGATCAACTGGCCCCACTCGCAGCCGAACTGGAATTTGTTACGCGCATCGTCGATGGACCAGGAGCGGTTGGTGCGCATCAGGATGCCGCGCTCGATACCGGCGACCAGTTGCGCAAGCGTCCGGTCGCCCGGTTCGATATTGAGGTTGGCCATGCGGTCGATGGGGGCACGGTTCCAGCCGCAGGCCCGGCTGTTGGCCACGCCCTCCAGGCCCGAGCGGTATTGCGACAACGCCCCGCCCAGGGGGCGCAGCAACAGGCCGTCGCGGATCAGGTACTGCTTGCTCGCCTGGGTGCCATCGTCATCGAAGGCATAGCTGGCCAATTCTTCGCCGATGGTGGGGTCGAAGGTCACGTTGAGCAGGTTCGAGCCGTACTGCAAGTGACCGAAGTCGCTCGCCTTGACGAAGCTGGTGCCGGCGTAGTTGCGTTCGTCGCCCAGGATGCGGTCCATCTCCAGCGGGTGGCCGATGGATTCGTGGATCTGCAGCATCATCTGGTCGGGCATCAGCAGCAGGTCGCGGGGGCCGCTGGGGGTATTGGGCGCCAGCAACAGTTGCAGGGCTTCGTCCGCGATGCGGCGGGCAGCACCGACCAGGCCACAGCGCTCGATGACCTCGAAGCCGCCCTGCTGGCCGAAGTTCTCCCTGCCCAGGCTGCGGCACTGGCTGTCCTGGCCATCGCTGGCAGTCACGCTCAGGCCGGGGAACAGGAAGCGTTGGGCATGGCGCAGTTCGGCACCGGCCGAGTTCAGGTAGGTTTGCTCGACCTGGCTGGTACCCAGGCTCGCCTGCCAGTCTACCAGGCGGCTGTCCCTGGGTACGCTGGCCGATTCGCTGGCGAGCAGCTCGAGGCACTCGGCCAGGCTTGGCAGGGGCTGGTCGAAGTTGGGCGAGACATGGTCGTGACGCTGGCTTGTCACCGGCTGGTCGCGCAGGTCAAGCAAACTGTGGGCGGCGATGGTGCGGGCCAGGGCTTCGGCCTGCTCCAGGGCGTGCTGCAGCCCGGCCTGGGACAGGTCGGCGGTGGCGGCATAGGCCTCGACGCCATTGACGCGCACGGTGAGCATCGCGCCTTCGTCCTGGCTGAAAGAAGGCGGTTCGGCCACATTGCGGCGCACCGACAGGCTCTGGTGCGACTGCTTCACATGGCGCAGGGAAAATATCTCGGCCGAGCTGCGCAGCGCTTTGAAGCGTTGATGCAGCAGGGCGCTGGAATCGAACATGGGAACCTCCGGTGCGCGGTGGCTCCCCCTAGAACCACCCTCATACATTGCCTTGGCGGCTAGGGGCTTGGCCTGGGGCGATGTCTGGACATTATGGCAGCCCGGTACTTGTCGGTCAGGAATTAACGCGCAGCCGGCTACGCACCCAGGCGAACCGGCAGCCTCGATGAGCTCAGGGAGTCGAAACAGCTGTAAGGGAGCGATACGGTGAAGTTACATTCCGTCAATTTTTTTGCGAACGGTCCGATGCAGGTTTGGGAACGGTCTTGCTGCACGACTTTCACGCATCGTTTTTGATGACGGCTTTCTTGAACGAAGGTCGTTGTCATGCCCAACACAAGTGTTTCTATGGAATCCCTCTCGGCCTCGACTCCGGCTGAGCCGCTTCCGCGTTTTCAGGTAGTCGCCATTCCCAAGCTCATCCTGATGATAATGCTCTCCATGGGCAGCTACACGACGTACTGGTACTACCGGCAATGGTTGTTGTACCGAAAGGAACAGGGTGTCCGGCTGGTCCCGCTGTTGCTTTGCCTGTTCGGTGGGCTGCTGCTGTACCCGTTGCTTACGCGGGTAGCGCGGTATGAGCGCGACGCGGGACGATCGGTAGACTGGTCGCCATTGGGGATTACCTTGATGCTATGGCTGCCTCACGTTGCCTTGTTCTGCGCCTGGGTTTTTCTCGGGATGCAGGTGCAAGAGGCCGGTGTGACGCCCGCGACCGTGCGATACGTGTTCGCCGTGGCGGTGTCGGTTCTGCTTTGCCTGAGCCTTCCCTTGGTGGCCATGGTCAAGGTTCAGCAGGTGATCAACGTTTCACAGGGCGATTCATTGGGGCGTGGCAATGCGACGCTGACGGTTGCCAACCTGGTATGGATTCTCATGGCCCTGTTCGTATTGGCGGCATGCTGTGGCCGCTCGATTTGATTTTGCGGTGAGTCCGATCGTGTCGCTAGCTCGATGCTGATCGATGTCTGTACTGGCCCGGGTAAATCGGACCGCCGCGCAGGGATTTCGCAAGTCATGAGAGCGGTGCAATCTCGGTGGGAGCTGGCGACAGCCTGCGATGGGCTGCAAAGCAGCCCCAAGCCTTCAAACGGTGGAGCCGCTTTGCGGCCCATCGCAGGCTCCGCCAGCTCTCATAGAACAACGCATAACTCATTGATTTGACAAGGCCTGTAGGACCGCCGCACCGCCATTCCTACAGAAGAAGGCGGCGCTAGCCACTTGTTCTCTGCCCACAGGCACAGCGCGCGCGACCTTTCGTGTCCCGAAGAACCAGAGCGACCAGAGCTTCAACACTTCACGCCGCCTCCAGCGCTTGAGCCCGGTCAGGCGCCGGACAGGACATTTGCGTACGGATCGTTCCGGTGCCGCCACAACAAGTGTCGATCTATCAATTTTTCCTAAAGCTATTTAAACGGACCCGTTTATGACTTGGCTGGCCGGTCGTCTCCTAGGCGTAGATGGGATGTTCAGCCTACGGAGAGAAGGGGCAGTCAGAACTATCGGAATGTACGGCTCGCCACTTTTAGGGGTTGTTTACGAGCAAATGGGATGGCTATTGTAATTTAAATATCCCCGCGCTGGGTTCGAACAATTGTTTCGTTTCTTGGGTGCCGTGCGCGTAGTCTGAGTTTGCTATTTATCACGTATGAGCGGCACAAGCACTGTCCCACGGGGCCCGGTCATTTTAGTAGGGCAGCTTTCTCCATGACTGTTATTGAACCTGCAGTTCATTGCAATACCCCGACGGTGACGGTATTTGACCGTGGCCTGACCGTTCGCGAAATCGCCTTTTATCGCCACCCCTCTGACGTGGAGCGGACAGATTCGCGTATTACCCGTCATCACTATGACGCCCGTGGTGCTTTACGTCGAAGTGCGGATCCGCGGCTGGGCGAGGCGGGCCAGGCAAACTTTATTCATATCACCGACTTGCTGGGGAACGCCGTGCATACCCAAAGTGTCGATGCCGGTACCACCGTTTCCCTGAATGATGCTGCCGGCCGGTTGTGCCTGAAAATAAGCCATATACAAACGCATGAAGATGGCCAGGCGGATTGCAGCCAGGCCGTGACGCAAACTTTCCAGTATGAGGATGCTGCCCTCCCAGGGCGCCCGCTGTACGTGACCGAGCAAACGGCTGGCGGTGCTTGCTGCATCACCGAACGCTTTGTCTACGGTGGCCGCAGTGTAGAAGAGCAACGCCTGAACTTGGCTGGAATGTGCATCCACCACTACGACACGGCTGGCGTGGTTCAGCGCGGCAGCATTGCCCTGACGGGGGCTGCATTGTCGACCACTCGGCGCCTTTTGAATAATGGCGACGATCCTGACACAGCCATCGATTGGCGAGGCGATGACGCTGTTGCCTGGGATAGCAATCTGGAGCCGATGACCCAGGCCCACACGACGTTAGCGACCACAGATGCTACCGGCACCGCGCTGGGTATCATCGATGCCGCAGGTAATGCGCAGCGCTTGGCTTACGATGTAGCTGGCCGGCTCGTTGGCAGTTGGCTGACCCGCAAAGGGGCGGCAGAGCAGGTAATCGTCAAGTCCCTGACCTACTCGGCGGCAGGGCAGAAACTGCGCGAAGAGCACGGCAACGGCGTGGTTACCACCTACACCTACGAGGCCATGACGCAACGCTTGGCTGGCATCAAGACGACGCGCCCGCCACGCTACTCGAGCGGCGCGAGTGTGCTTCAAGACCTGCGCTATACCTACGACCCTGTGGGCAATGTGCTCAGTGTGCGCAACGACGCCGAGGCTACCCGGTTCTGGCGCAACCAGAAGATGGTGCCGGAAAGCATTTATACCTACGACAGCCATTACCAACTGGCCAGTGCCACTGGCCGCGAAATGGCGAATTCCGGGCAAGGTCGTAACCTCCCGCACCTCACTCCCTTCGACAGCGCCACCTACACCCAATACACCCGCACCTATCGCTATGACCGCGCAGGCAATCTGATCCAGATCCGTCATAGCGCCCCAGCCACCAACAACAGCTATACCACTGAGATCACCGTTAGTGACCGCAGCAACCGTGCGGTGTTGAGCAGCCTTGCGACAGACCCACGGCAGGTCGAGGCGTTGTTCGGCGCAGCAGGCCAGCAGAACGTGTTGTTACCAGGCCAGCAGCTGGCCTGGACGTCGCGTGCCGAGGTGCGATACGTCGCGCCGGTGACGCGTGAAGGCGGCTTGGACGACCGCGAAAGCTACCGGTACGACAGTGCCAGTCAGCGTGTGCTCAAGAGCAGCCTCCAGCGCACGGCTGGAGGCATGCTGACTCAGCGGGTGACCTATCTTCCGGGGCTGGAGCTTCGGCGTACCTCCTTTGGCGAGAAGGTTGCAGAAAGCCTGCAGGTCATGACGGTGGGCGAAGCCGGTCGCGCGCAGGTTCGAATGCTGCACTGGGAGACCGGTAAGCCGCTGGACATTGCGAACGATCAACTGCGCTACAGCTACGACAGCCTGATTGGCAGCAGTGCATTGGAGCTCGATGGGGCGGGCAATGTGATCAGCCAGGAGGAGTATTACCCGTTCGGCGGTACGGCGGTCTGGGTGGCACGAAACGAGATCGAAGGGCGTTACAAAACGATCAGGTATTCGGGTAAGGAACGGGATGCGACAGGGCTGTATTACTACGGTTATCGCTATTACCAGCCGTGGGTGGGGCGTTGGTTGAGTGCGGACCCGGCGGGGACGGTGGATGGGCTGAATCTTTATGCAATGGTGCGGAACAATCCCGTGAGGCTAAAGGATGAAGATGGGCGAACGGGGCGGCCGACGTTTGCGGATGAGGTCGGCGATGAATATAGCGCGCTGGATCAACATCTTAATTTCCCAGAGATAGACCAAAATGTCGTGATCAAGGGTAATAAAAACAGCGAAGCGGAAAGTGAAAATATCACGGTTAGTTTCGTTGGGGGGGTGCCCGCCTATCGCCCGAAAAATGAGTATGAGCGCCTGCAGGAGGGTAAGACGGTTTCCGAGCAGTTTCTCAAGGATCTTCCTCGTGCCGAATATATTTTTCGT
The DNA here is from genome assembly GCF_020151015.1 of Pseudomonas sp. p1(2021b). Taxonomy (NCBI): domain Bacteria; kingdom Pseudomonadati; phylum Pseudomonadota; class Gammaproteobacteria; order Pseudomonadales; family Pseudomonadaceae; genus Pseudomonas; species Pseudomonas sp. p1(2021b). The sequence continues at coordinate 4,640,528 of NZ_CP083746.1, read as the reverse complement.
AGTCCCATAGACACTCTTTCCGATAACTTCAGGGATATCGAGATAACAAAAGATAACTATGAGCGGGTGTTGGGTGCTTATCTGCCTGCGTTGTCGGAAATTGTGCATCAAGGTGCTCTAAACGGGCTTGCGGATGAAGTAATGTTGGCTTTTGGGCGTCCAAAGGAAGATCTATTCTTCCAGCCAGAGCGCAGGCTGGGCACACAGGACGCCAAAGGAGCCAGATTTACAATAACTCAGGGGAAGGATCAATGGATGGTGAAAGCAGAGATAGAACTTGAGCAAGTGCAGATCGGATCGGAAATTGTGAAGACGGAGGGGCTTGCTATTGGTATCGAGCGGACTGCGTATTTTGATGTGGTGCAGAATGGCGGCATACCAACCTTGTCATACGAGGGTATTAATGAAAATCGAGTGGAAGTCAGTATAAGCTATTCGAAGGCGGTTAAAGCCAATAGAGGGAATCCTCGTAATACATAATAGGCAAGGTTAATTGATATCACTGCTGCAGGTATCGTTATATCTCTGAAAGCAAAAAAGGAGAGCCGAAGCTCTCCTTTTTTCGACAACCCCAGCGTCAGCCAATGGTCATCAGGCTGGCGTTACCACCCGCCGCAGCGGTATTCACGCTCACCGCCCGCTCGATCACCAGGCGCTCCAGGGCGATCTGGTGATCGCCACTGGACAGCCCATGCACACCGACGATGGCACCGGCGCGCTTGGCCACTTGCTCGCAGACGCTGCGCAGCTGATCGGAGTCGCCGTGGTGAATGACCGCGTCGAAGGCGACTTCATCCTTCTGCCAGTCGGCCACCAGCTTGACCTTGGCCTGCAGCTCCTTGGGCAGTCGGGCGCGCAGGCTCTTGGCCGGCTCGCCTTCGGCCCATACTGCCGAGCTGCCCACGGCCAGCACCGCGGCGAACTGGGCCAGCAGGTCGGCTTCGTTGTCGGCCAGGCACAGCACGTGCTCACGCGGCAGTACGGTGTAGGTGTTGCGCTCGCCGGTCGGGCCTGGCAGTACGCGGGTGATGCCGCTCTGGGACTGCTCGGCGAACTGCTCGCACAGCGTGGCCAGCTCGGGCTGGTTGCTGCCAGCCCAGGTCTTGAGGGCGTGCAGCGGCTTGATCAACTGGTCGCGCAGAGCACTGTCGACCTTGCTTTCACCGTCGGCGCACTGGAAGTGGCGGGCGATGGCGTCGGCTGGGCGGGTCGACAGCAGGCGGTAGAGGTACAGCGGGCCACCGGCTTTCGGGCCGGTGCCGGACAGGCCTTCACCACCGAACGGCTGCACGCCGACCACGGCACCGACGATGTTGCGGTTGACGTACATGTTGCCGGCGTTGACGTTGTCCACCACCTTGGCGATGGTCTCGTCGATACGGGTATGCACGCCCAGGGTCAGGCCGTAGCCGGAGGCATTGATCTGCTCGATCAGCTGGTCGAGGTCCTTGCGGTTGTAGCGCACCACGTGCAGCACCGGGCCGAAGATCTCGCGCTTGAGCTCGTCGAAGCTCTCCAGCTCGATCAGGGTCGGCATGACGAAGGTGCCGCGCTTGCATTCCTCGGCATTGGCGATGGCCACCTGATACACCGCGCGGCCTTTCTCGCGCATGCCCTGGATGTGCTTCTCGATACCGGCCTTGGCTTCGGCGTCGATCACCGGGCCGATGTCCACGGACAGGCGCTCTGGGTTGCCCAGGCGGCTTTCGGCCATGGCGCCCTTGAGCATCTCGACCACGCGGTCGGCGGAGTCTTCCTGCAGACACAGCACGCGCAGGGCCGAGCAACGTTGGCCGGCGCTGTCGAAAGCCGAGGACACCACGTCGATCACCACCTGCTCGGTCAGCGCCGAGGAGTCGACGATCATGGCGTTCTGGCCGCCGGTTTCGGCGATCAGCGGGATCGGGCGGCCCTGGGCATCCAGGCGGCCGGCGATATTGCGCTGCAGCAGGCGCGCCACTTCGGTGGAGCCGGTGAACATCACGCCCTTGACGCGTTCATCGCCGACCAGGCCGGCACCGACGGTCTCGCCGCGACCCGGCAGCAGTTGCAGCACGCCTTCGGGGATGCCGGCTTCGAGTAGCAGGCGCACGGCCTGGGCAGCGACCAGCGGGGTCTGTTCGGCCGGCTTGGCCAATACCGGGTTGCCGGCGGCCAGGGCGGCGGCAACCTGGCCGGTGAAGATCGCCAGCGGGAAGTTCCACGGGCTGATGCATACCACCGGGCCCAGCGGGCGGTGGGCGTCGTTGCTGAAGTCGTTGCGAGCCTGGACGGCGTAGTAGCGCAGGAAGTCCACGGCCTCGCGCACTTCGGCGATAGCGTTGGCGAAGGTCTTGCCGGCTTCGCGTACCAGCAGACCCATCAGCGGCTGGATCTCGGCTTCCATCAGGTCGGCGGTGCGCTCGAGGATCGCGGCGCGCTCGGCCGGCGGTGTGGCCTGCCAGATCGGTGCGGCGTTGAGGGCGCACTGGATGGCATTGTCGACATCGGCGACCGTCGCTTCCTGCACGTGGCCCACCACATCGCGGTGGTCCGACGGGTTGAGCACGGGTGCGGCAGGTTGGTCGCTGGCGGCGCAGGCCAGCAGCGGGGCAGCCTTCCAGTCGTTGTGGGCGGTGGCCAGCAGAGCGCAGGACAGCGACGCCAGGCGATGCTCGTTGGCCATGTCGATACCGGCCGAGTTGGCCCGCTCGTTGCCATAGAGGTCGCGTGGCAGCGGGATGCGCGGGTGCGGCAGGCCGATCTGGCCTTCCTGGGTAGCCATGCGCTCGATGCTGGCGACCGGGTCGGCGACCAGTTCCTGGATGGAGATCGAGTGGTCGGCGATGCGGTTGACGAACGAGGTGTTGGCGCCGTTTTCCAGCAGGCGACGCACCAGGTAGGCCAGCAGGGTTTCATGGGTGCCGACCGGTGCATAGACGCGGCACGGGCGGTTCAGCTTGCCTTCGGAAACCTTGCCCACCACCTGCTCGTACAGCGGCTCGCCCATGCCGTGCAGGCACTGGAACTCGTACTGGCCCGGGTAGTAGTTCTGGCCGGCGATGTGGTAGATGGCCGACAGGGTGTGGGCGTTGTGGGTGGCGAACTGCGGGTAGATGGCTTCGGGTACCGACAACAGCTTGCGTGCGCAGGCGATGTAGGACACGTCGGTGTACACCTTGCGGGTATAGACCGGGTAGCCTTCCAGGCCTTCGACCTGGGCGCGCTTGATCTCGCTGTCCCAGTACGCGCCTTTCACCAGGCGGATCATCAGGCGGTGGCGGCTGCGCTTGGCCAGGTCGATGACATAGTCGATCACGTACGGGCAACGCTTCTGGTAGGCCTGGATGACGAAGCCGATGCCGTTCCAGCCGGCCAGCGACGGCTCGAAGCACAGGCGCTCCAGCAGGTCCAGGGACAGTTCCAGGCGGTCGGCTTCCTCGGCGTCGATGTTCAGGCCGATGTCGTATTGCTTGGCCAGCAGGGTCAGCGACAGCAGACGCGGATACAGCTCTTCCATCACGCGCTCGTACTGGGCGCGGCTGTAGCGCGGGTGCAGGGCCGACAGCTTGATGGAGATGCCTGGGCCTTCATAGATGCCACGGCCGTGGGAAGCCTTGCCGATCGAGTGGATCGCCTGCTCATAGGACGCCAGGTACTTCTGCGCGTCATGTTCGGTCAGGGCGGCCTCGCCGAGCATGTCGTAGGAGTAGCGGAAGCCCTTGGACTCGAAGCGGCTGGCGTTGGCCAGGGCTTCGGCGATGGTCTCACCGGTGACGAACTGTTCGCCCATCAGGCGCATGGCCATGTCGACACCCTTGCGGATCATCGGCTCGCCGCTCTTGCCGATGATGCGGGTGAGCGAGGAGGTCAGGCCGGATTCGTTGTGGGTGGAGACCAGCTTGCCGGTCAACAGCAGGCCCCAGGTGGCGGCGTTGACGAACAGCGACGGGCTGTTGCCCAGGTGCGGCTGCCAGTTGCCGGTGCTGATCTTGTCGCGGATCAGCGCATCGCGGGTACCCTTGTCGGGGATGCGCAGCAGGGCCTCGGCCAGGCACATCAGGGCCACGCCTTCCTGGGACGACAGGGAGAATTCCTGCAGCAGGCCTTGGACGATACCGGCACGACCACCGGTGCTCTTCTGGTTGCGCAGTTTCTCGGCGATACCGGCGGCCAGCTTGTTGGTGGCGTCTGCCTGCTCGACCGACAGGCGAGCCTGCTCGAGCAGCATCGGTACCACTTCCGGCTCGGGGCGGCGGTAGGCGGCGGTGATGGCCGAGCGCAGCACCGATTGCGGCAGGATGCTCTCGGCGAACTCCAGGAAGCACTGGTGGCTGTGGTCGGGTTGGACTTCGCCGGCGTCATCGCCAGCGCTGCTGCCGTGGCCGCTCAGTTCGTTCAGGGTGGCGCCACCCTCGAGCTTCTCCAGGTAATTGAAGATCGCTTGCTTGATCAACCAGTGCGGCGTGCGGTCGATGGACTGCGCAGCTGCTTTGAGTCGCTCACGGGTCGGGTCGTCGAGTTTGACCCCAAGGGTGGTCGTCGCCATTTTTTATCCTCGTTATTGCCACGGGTGTGGCCTAAGCTGGACGCAAGATTAGCTGTAGGACAAATCAGGTGCAACCGGGTGCAACCCGATTTTTATGTTGAAAAGGTGCAACTCGTCTGGAGGTTTTTCTTACGCGGCGAAAAGGCACGTTCTTGGTGCGTTTTCTTCTGAAAACCATTGTCTATGCTCCAAAAAGATACAAAAAGCAGGATTTTTCTGAAAATGCCCGAGTGGGTGCAACTTGCCATCGAAAAATGGTTGCACCTGATTCGCGTTGTTGCATAGGATTCGTCGCCTAGGTGCAACCGCCTCGCGGGCGGTCGCTAAACATAAAAACAAATGCCAGGGCACAACCATGGGCAATCCATTGACGATCACTTTCGTGATCTATATCGCAGTAATGGTGCTGATCGGCTTCGCCGCCTATCGCTCCACCAAGAACCTCTCCGACTATATTCTCGGCGGCCGTAGCCTCGGCAGCGTGGTGACCGCGCTTTCCGCCGGTGCTTCCGACATGAGCGGCTGGTTGTTGATGGGCCTGCCTGGGGCCATCTATTTCGCGGGCCTGTCCGAGGCCTGGATCGCCATCGGCCTGACCGTCGGCGCCTACCTCAACTGGCTGTTCGTCGCTGGCCGCCTGCGTGTGCAGACCGAGCACAACGGTGACGCGCTGACCCTGCCGGACTACTTCTCCAGCCGTTTCGAAGACCAGTCGGGCCTGCTGCGAATCATCTCGGCCATCGTCATCCTGGTGTTCTTCACCATCTATTGCGCCTCCGGCATCGTCGCCGGCGCCCGCCTGTTCGAAAGCACGTTCGGCATGTCGTACGAGACCGCCCTGTGGGCCGGTGCCGCAGCGACCATCGCCTATACCTTCATCGGTGGCTTCCTGGCCGTGAGCTGGACCGACACCGTGCAGGCCTCGCTGATGATCTTCGCGCTGATCCTCACACCGGTCATCGTGCTGATCTCCACTGGCGGCTTCGATGCGACGTTCCAGGCCATCGAGCTGCAAGATCCGACGAACTTCGACATGTTCAAGGGCGCGACCTTCATCGGCATCATCTCGCTGATGGGTTGGGGCCTGGGCTACTTCGGCCAGCCGCACATCCTGGCGCGCTTCATGGCCGCCGATTCGGTGAAATCCATCGCCAAGGCCCGCCGTATCTCCATGACCTGGATGATCCTGTGCCTGGCCGGTACCTGTGCCGTAGGCTTCTTCGGCATTGCCTATTTCTCGGCGCACCCCGAGGTAGCGGGCCCTGTCACCGAGAACCACGAGCGTGTGTTCATCGAGCTGGCCAAGATCCTGTTCAACCCCTGGATCGCCGGGGTGCTGCTGTCGGCCATCCTGGCTGCGGTGATGAGCACCTTGAGCTGCCAGCTGCTGGTGTGTTCCAGCGCCTTGACCGAAGACTTCTATAAGGCCTTCCTGCGCAAGGGCGCTTCCCAGCTTGAGCTGGTCTGGGTCGGTCGTCTGATGGTCCTGGCCGTGGCCCTGATCGCCATCGCCATGGCCGCCAACCCGGAAAACCGCGTGCTGGGCCTGGTGGCCTACGCCTGGGCCGGCTTCGGTGCCGCCTTCGGTCCGGTGGTGCTGATCTCGGTACTGTGGAAGGGCATGACCCGCAACGGCGCCCTGGCCGGTATCGTGGTCGGTGCGCTGACCGTGATCCTGTGGAAGAACTACGTTGGCCTGGGCCTGTACGAGATCATCCCGGGCTTCCTGTTCGCCAGCATCGCCATCGTCGTGGTGAGCAAGCTGGGCCGTCCGTCGACCAGCATGGTCTCGCGCTTCGAGAAGGCTGACGCGGCGTATCACGCTGACAAGTAATACCTGTCGAATAGGCGTCGGCCCCCACAGCAAGCACTGGCCTGAAGGTTCCAGGGTTTCTGTGGGGCCGGCTCGCCGGCGATGAGGCCAACTCTGGCATCCAGGCCTGACGCCACCTGCATGACAAGGTAAACTTGTCACCCCCGCAGGAGTCGCCATGAACTATCGTCACGCCTTCCACGCCGGCAACCACGCCGACGTCCTCAAGCACATCGTGCTGACCCGTCTCATCGCCTTGATGTCGCGCAAGGAACAGCCCTTCGCCTATATCGACACCCATGCCGGCCTTGGCCTGTATGACCTGCAGGGTGACCAGGCGACCCGTACCGGTGAATACCTCGAAGGCGTCGCCCGCCTGTGGAACCGCGATGACCTGCCAGCCGTCACCGCCGATTACCTGCGCATCATCAAGCGCATGAACCCCGATGGCGAGCTGCGCTACTACCCAGGGTCCCCGGAGCTGGCGCGGCGCCTGATGCGCCAGCAGGATCGTGCGTTGCTCAACGAGAAACACCCCGAGGATGGTCCGCTGCTCAAGGACAACATGAAGAAGGACCCGCGGGTGATCGTGCACCTGGGCGAGGGTTGGCATGTCCCCCGGGCCTTGCTGCCGGTGCAGGAAAAGCGCGCCGTGATGTTGATCGACCCGCCCTTCGAGCAGGCCGATGAGCTCAAGCGCTGCACCGTGGCGATGAAGGAGGCGATCGGCCGCATGCGCCAGACCGTCGCGGCGATCTGGTACCCGATCAAAGACCAGCGTTCCCTGACGCGCTTCTACCAGGACCTGACCAGCACCGGTGCGCCCAAGCTGCTGCGGGTCGAGCTGTACGTGCATCACCAGGACAGCCCGCAGGGGCTGAACGGCTCGGGCCTGGCCATCGCCAACCCGCCGTGGGGCCTGGAGGAGGAACTCAAGACGCTGCTGCCCTGGCTGGCCAAGGAGCTGGCGCAGACCGCCGGTAGCTTCCGCATGGACTGGCTGATCGCCGAATAAACCAGCCCCACGTTTCCCTTGTAGGGGCGGCCTCGCGCCACGAAAGGGCTGCGAAGCAGCCCCGGAAAAAACTCGACGGCCAAAGCTGAGAGCCAGAGGCCGTTGCGCGCCCTTTTCGCGGCGCAAGGCCGCTCCTACAACGACCGCGCAGTTCGCGATGTTTGCGTTATAATCCCGCCCTTTAGCCGCCGTCCGCCTATGAGGCCGTCGGCGCATCTCTACCGAATGAAGAGGCTAGACCCTTGGCATTGACGATTCTTGGCCTGTCCGGCGCCCTTAGCCATGACCCTTCCGCGGCCCTGTACATCGACGGCAAATTGGTTGCCGCCGCCGAAGAAGAGCGCTTCGTGCGTGACAAGCATGCGAAGAACCGCATGCCTTACGAGTCGGCGAAGTTCTGCCTGGAGCAGGCCGGTATCAAGCCGTCCGACGTCGATGTGGTGGCCATTCCCTTCGCCCCCATCAGCCTGTTCGGCAAGGCCCGCTGGCACTACGCCAAGCGCTACTGGTACGCCCCGGACCGCGCCCTCGATGCGATCCTGATGGGCAACCGTCGCTACAAGCGCTACCGCAAGAAGATCGTCTGGTGCCTGGAACAGCTGGGCTTCGACCCGAAGAAGATCAAGATCGAACCGGTCGAACACCACCTGGCCCACGCCTCCAGTGCCTACCACTGCTCGGGCTTCAAGGAAAAGACCGCGATCCTCGGCATCGACGGCAAGGGTGAGTACGCCACCACCTTCTTCGGCTACGGCGAGAACGGCAAGATCCACAAGATCAAGGAGTTCTACGACCCGGACTCCCTGGGCGGCCTGTATGGCGCGATCACCGAGTTCCTCGGCTTCGAAATGCTCGACGGCGAGTTCAAGGTCATGGGCATGGCCCCGTATGGCGATGCCAGCAAGTACGACTTCTCCCGCCTGGCCAGCTTCGAGAACGGCGAGCTGGTGATCAACACCGAGTACGCCAACGTCATCGGCCTGCGTCGCTATAAAGAGAAGGGCAAGGGCTTCTACTTCTCGCCCAAGCTGATCGAGTGGCTGGGGCCCAAGCGCGAAGGCGACATCGCCGACGAGCCGTACATCCATTACGCAGCCAGCATGCAGGCGCTGTTCGAGAAGCTCGCCCTGCAGATGATCGACCACTACCTGGGCGACATCCTCAAGCAGACCGGCAAACTGGCCTTCGCCGGCGGCTGTGCGCTGAACGTCAAGCTCAACCAGAAGATCATCGCCCGCCCGGACGTCAAGGAGCTGTTCGTGCAGCCGGCCTCTGGCGACGCCGGTACCGCGGTCGGTGCCGCGGCTTATGTGTCCCACGCCCGTGGCGTGCCGGTCGAGAAGATGGAGCATGTCTATCTCGGCCCTGCGTACTCCAACGAAGATGTGATCGCCGCCTGTGCCCGCCACCCGAACGCGCCCAAGTGGCGCAAGCTCGACGACATGCCCCAGCGCATCGCCAGGATCATGGTCGATGGCAACCCGGTGGCCTGGTTCCAGGGCCGCATGGAGTTCGGCCCGCGTGCCTTGGGCGGCCGCTCCATTATCGGTTGCCCGAGCGTGCCGGGCGTGGCCGACCGGATCAACGAGCAGATCAAGTTCCGTGAGCGCTGGAGACCCTTCTGCCCGTCGATGCTCGACACCGTCGCTCCACAGATGATCAAGGTCGACCACCCGGCGCCGTTCATGACCTTCACCTTCGAGGTGGCCGAGGAATGGAAAACCCGCGTGCCTGAAGTGGTCCACGAGGACGGCACTTCCCGCGCCCAGGTGCTCAAGCGCGAATACAACCCGCGCTACTACGACATGATGAAGGCCCTCGAAGACCTGACCGGCAACGGCGTGTCGCTGAACACCTCGCTCAACCGTCGTGGCGAACCCATGATCTGCTCGCCGACCGATGCGCTGAACATGTTCTTCGGCTCGGACCTGCAGTACCTGATCATGGAAGACATCCTGGTGGTCAAGGATGGCGCAGCGCCTTATGACCAACCGCTCTGAACGGCGCGTCCTGCAGTTCTGCCATGGCTATGACGGGCCGTTCCTCGATTGCGCCCGTCAATACGCCAGCCTGTTCCAGGGCCGCGGCTACCAGGTCACCACGGTCTTCCTGACCGGCGAGGCCGACCCCCAGGTCGCGGCTGGCTGCGCTTCGGACGAGGTGCTGTTCCTGGAGTTCAGCTCCAAGGCCGTGCGCGGCCTGAAGCTCGGGGCCATCGCGGCCCTGCGCAAGATCACGGCCACGCGCGATTTCAGCTTCTGCATCGCCCACCGCTTCAAGCCGATCTACGTGGCGCTGCTGGGCACCGGCCTGCCGGTGATCGGCGTGCACCATGCGTTCGGCGACTACCAGCGTAAGGGCCGGCGGCTGTTCGCCAACCTCTTTCGCAAGCGCCTGAGCCTGCTGGGCGTCTCGGACGCGGTGCGCGACGACATGCGCCGCTGCCTGGCGCAGTGGCCGGACGAGCGTATCCAGACCCTGTACAACCGCATCGACGTACAGGCGCTGCAGGCCAGCCTGGTGCCCCGCGAAGAAGCGCGCCGGGCCCTGGGGCTCGACCCGCAGGCGTGGATCGTCGGCAACGTCGGGCGCCTGCACCCGGACAAGGACCAGGCCACCTTGCTGCGTGGTTTCGCCGAGGCACTGCCGGGCCTGCCCGCCGGTGCTCGCCTGGCGATCCTGGGCAAGGGCCGTCTGGAAGCGGCGCTCAAGGCCCAGGCCATGGCGCTGGGCATTGCCGGGCAGGTCGATTTCCTCGGCCAGGTGCCCGATGCCCGTCGGTATTTCCAGGCCTTCGACGTATTCGCCCTGAGTTCGGACCACGAGCCGTTCGGCATGGTCCTGCTGGAGGCCATGGTCGCGGGCGTGCCCTTGCTGGCCACGGCCTGTGGTGGTGCCCAGGAAGTGGTCGAAGGCGTGGGCGTGTTGTTCCCGTTGGGTGACGCCGGCCAGTTGGCCCAGGGCCTCAAGCACATGGCGGGGCTCGATGCGTCGCAGCGCCAGGCATGCGCCGAACATATGCTGCAACGGCTGCACCAGCGCTTCTCCGACCAGGCCGTGCGCGATGCCTTCTGGGCGTTGCCGCAGGTGCGCGCACTGGTAGCGGAGGCGTGATGCTCAATCATATCCGGGCCTTTCGCGAACGTGGTTGGGCGCCTGTCGATGCAGCCACCTATGCCGCTGCCTGGCAACGTTTCGGCGGCAGCGTCGCGACCCATCCATTGGTGATCGAGCAATTGGCCGACCTGGCGCAGATTCCGGTGCGTTATCTGGGCTGGGAGGTCGATGGCGAACTTAAGGCGGCCATTCCTACCTGGGGCCGGCACCTGGCGCTGTCCAAGGACGTGCTCAAGCGTCACGGCAAGAAAGGCCTGTTCGACCTCGGCAATGCCGAGATCATCCTGCCGGCCGCCGGTGATGCACGTGCGCCGTTGCGCCATGCCGCACGCTACCTGTCGGAGCTGAACCAGGGCCGGTTCCAGGGGCTCAAGGCACAGCCCGAGCAACTGGCCATGGCGCGTGCCCACGAAGACCTGTCCAAGAAGTTTCGCTACAACCAGCGCCGCGAGTTGCGCCTGCTGGAAGAGGCGGGCGGTGTGGTGCGACCGATCAGTGATTTCTCCGCCGCCGAAATCGCAACCATGTACTGCGACTTGTTCCAGCGTCGCTGGGGCTTTCCGGCCACCGGCGCGGCACGCATGGCCGAGGTGCTGGAGCGCCTGCGCGAGTTGTTGATCGGCTCGGTGCTGTTGCTCGACGGCGCCCCTATCGCCATCCAGCTGGTGTACCGGGTCGAGGCGCCGGAGTGGGTCAGCGTCGAGTACGTCAATGGCGGCGTGGACCCCGAGACCAAGGCCTTCAGCCCCGGCAGCGTGTTGAGCTTCCTCAATACCCAGGCCGCCTGGGAAGATGCCCGGGCGCGCAACAAGCCGCTGCGGTTCTCCTTCGGTCGTGCCGATCGTGAATACAAGGACCGTTGGTGCAACCCCGTGCCGGTGTTCCAGTCGTGAGCCGCAAGCAGCAGTTGCTCAAGCGCCATCGGCGCAACAAGCGCGTGGGCCTGCTGGCAGGCCTGATCGCGTTGGGCGCACTGGGGGTATTCACCTGGTGGTGGTTGCCGCTGGTGCTGTTGCCGCTGCTGTGGGTGGCGCACGAGGCTTGGTTCGCCGACCACCTGTTCTATTCGCCCGCCGAAGACTATGCCTACCGTTTCGGTGACCAGGCTCGCCAGGTTGCCGCCAGCCTTCGCGAGGGCGTGTTGCAGGTCGACATGGCCTTGGCCGGGGATGAAACGCTGATTCTCGAAATGCGGCTGAAAAGCAGCTGGCTGGGGCGCTGGCTCGATCCACGCGTGGAGCTGCATGGCGAGGCGGAGCAGGACAGCCAGGCCTTCGAGCGTGGCGTGGATGGCGTGCGCTTTCTCAACCTCACCGGTTTCGCGGCGCCATTGATGGCCGGTGCCTTGCGCCTGCGGGGCCGCCATTGCCGCTTGGTCGGCGAGCCGCGCCTGTGGATAACCCCGTCGGTCGAACTGGACCAACGCCGAGTCATGGTCATCGCCCCCCATGCCGACGACGCCGAGCTGGCTGCCTACGGCCTCTACAGCCAAGCTGATGAAGCCTGGGTGGTCACCCTGACCGCCGGCGAGATCGAGGCGGAGCATTACCAGCAGATGGGCCTGCCCAAGGCCGAGGCGGCACGCCTGAAGGGCCGCCTGCGCGCCTGGGACAGCATTGCCGTGCCGCGTTGGGCCGGGGTGCCCGAGGCGCATTGCGTCCAGCTGGGCTATTTCTGCCTGCAATTGCCCGCGATGCAGGCGGCGCCGCAGCAGCCGGTGGGCTCGCGCGAGGCGGACCTGGCCGACACCCGCCCGTTCCGCCGCTTCAATGCCTTCACTCTGCCAGGCGACGCCGATGGCGCGCCGACCTGGAACAACCTGCTGGCCGACCTGCGTGCGTTGCTGGAGCAGGCCCGGCCGCACGTGTTGGTGATGCCGCACCCACAACTCGACCCGCACCCTGATCACGTCTGTGCCCAGGCGGCGGTACACGAAGCCCTGCGAAGGCTCGATTGGCAACCCGAAACACTGCTGTACTACGCCAACCACCTGCACGACAACGACCGTTGGCCCATGGGCGACAGCGGTGATGGCGTGGCCCTGCCGCCACAGCTGAGCGCCGAGCAGGCCTGGGTGCCCTACAGCCGGGTACTGGACCTGGCCACCCAGCGCGACAAGGCCATGGCCCTGGGCATGATGCATGACCTGCAGCCGCCTGCGCCGTTCAAGCGCCGCCTGCGCCGGGTGCTGCAGCACTGGCTGGCCGGGCGCAAGCCTTCGGTGTATGGCGAAAACGAATTCTTCCGCAAGGCGGTCCGCCGCCACGAACTGCTCTGGCATCGCCCGTGCGAGCGTGACGAATGATTGATGGCGCACAGAGCCCAAGGAAAGCAATGAAAGTCCTATTTCTGGTGCAGAAGGAGCAGCGGGCGATCCTGGACCGCCTGTACGATGGCGTCGCCGCCCATTGCGACTGCGACCTGCGCTGGCTGACCAGCGAGGACCAGCGCAACCTGCGCCGCTACTTCAAGCGGGAAGTCGATGTCACCCGCTATGACCGGATCGTATTCTTCCTGCGTTTCAAGCAGGAGATCCGCCAGGTCGGTTTCATTCGCACCGTGCCCAACCTGGTAATCCTCGAGCACGATGCCTACCAGAACTACATCCCCTGCAAGTACACCGGCAAGTTCAGTGCGCATTACCGCCACCTGCCGTGGGCGCGAGTGATCAGTTCCGGCTACATGGTCAGCGAACGCCTGCGCCAGGAAGGTTTCGACGCGGTGTTCGTGCCCAAAGGCTATGACGAACAGCTGCTCACCGACCAGGGGCGCGAGCGTGATATCGAGCTGGCCTTCGTCGGCAGCACCGGCAGCGTGGCCTATAGCGGCCGAAAAGCCTTGCTCGATGAGCTCGGCCAAGTGGAAAACCTGGTGGTCACTCGCACCAAGTCAGGCGAGGACTACTGCAACACGCTCAACCGCATCCGTTTCTTCGTCAGCGCCGATGTGGGCATGGGCGAATACATGATCAAGAACTTCGAGGCCATGGCCTGCGGCTGCGTGCTGCTGGCCTACGACCAGGGTGAGTCGGAAAACCGCGCCCTGGGCCTCGAGGACATGCACAACGTGGTGCTGTACGACAGCGTCCCGACGCTACAGGAAAAACTGCGCACGCTGCGGCAGGACCCAGCGTTGGCTGCACGCATCGCTGCCAACGGTCGGGAGCTGGCGGTTTCGCGCTTCAGCTTCGCCCAGGTTGGCCGTAGCATCGTCGAACACATGGAACCCCCGCTGCGGCCGCAGCCACCGCTGAGTGCCTGGCAGCGACTGCGCCTGAGGCTGGGGTTCTGAGCAATGGCGCTCCTGTCGCAGGGAATGCGTGAGTCGTTGACAGTCCAAAGGTGGAGGGAGCCCCGTGCGCTTCTCTGAGAACAGTGATATCACCGTGGTCGTGACCAGTTGCGGGCGTTTCGACCTGCTCAAGGAAACGCTCGAGAGTTTCGACCGATACAACACCGCGCCGATCCGCGAAGTCTTCATCACCGAAGACTCCGGGGACGATGCGGTCCACGATGCAGTACCTGCGCACTGGAAGCCTCACTGCACGGTATTCGTCAATCGGCCCAAGCTGGGCCAGTTGCCGTCCATCGATCTGGCCTACGGCCAGGTGAAGACGCCGTACATCTTCCATTGCGAAGACGACTGGCGCTTCTACCGTCAGGGGTTCGTCGAGGATTCCCGTGCAATCCTGGAGGTCAGCCCGAACCTGTTGCAGGTCTGGCTGCGCAGCCATGCCCACGACCTGGCGGTCCATAGCCCGTATATCCACTTGGGCGAGCGCCAGGTGATCGCAGGCGTGCCGTGCTACCCGCTGTTATCCGACAAGGCCGAGTGGCAAGCCTTCTCGCTCAACCCAGGCCTGCGCCGCCTGAGCGACTACCAACGTTGTGCGCCGTTTGCCGCCTATTCTGGTGAGAAGGCGTTGTCGCGCCGGTACGCCGAGCTGGACCTGGGCGCGGTCACCCTGGAAGGGGACGCGGTGCTGCACACGGGCTTCGGCAACCACGTGACCTTGCCCGAGGAAGTCCAGCGTAAGGCCAGGCGACGCAAGCGGGACCGCCAGAAACTGATACTGACGCTGTTGGTGGGGCTGGTGGTCGGCACGGGGATCGGTTTCCTTGTCGGTTGAAGCGGCGTGCCTGATGGCCCATTCATTTTCCGGAGGGGCGTGACCCGATGAACATCGTCAATGTGATGTGGTCGGGCGGTGCGCAATATACGTCCATCCACACGGTTCACCGGCAGGTGCTGGGGCATGCCCCGGCCGATGTGCGCGTGAGCAATTGGCTGCTGCTCGGTGAGCAGGGGTGTGGCGGGCTGGGTGAAACCCACCTCTGGAACCTGCCGCAACGGGCCCTCAAGGGCCGCCTGCCGGAGCGTCTCATGGTGCCCTGGTTGCGCCTGCGCCTGCGCGCGGCCTTGCGCCAGGCGCAGCCTGACGTGCTGCTGCTCGATGGCCTGGGTGTCGCGCGCTTGATGCTGCCGCTGCTGCGCCAGTTGCCCGGGGTTCGCGCGGCAGTCCTGTTCCATGGCTCCACCCGGCTGCGCGGCAGTGACATAAGCCTGTTGCGCAGTGTGCCTCGTGAGCGCCTGTCCATCGCCGCGGTGTCCGGTACACTGGCCCGCTCGCTCGAGCAGGACCTCGGCCTGCCGGTGCGCACCCTGCGCATTGCCATGGACCCGGCCGTGTTCTGCGGCCAACTGCTTGCACGCAACGCCGCCCGGCAGACACTTGGCCTGCCTGTCCAGGGCGAAGGCCGTGTGCTGTGCGCCGTGGGCCGGTTGGTGGAAAGCAAAGGCTTCGAAATGCTGATCGAGGCCTTCGCCAGAGCGCGCGAGCAGCAACCCAACCTGCACTTGATGATTTTCGGCGATGGTGAGTTGCGCGATCGTCTCGCGGCGCGGATCGAGGCGCTGGGGCTCGAGGGCAGCGTGCGCTTGTGCGGCTATCGACCGGACATTTCCCAGCTGTACCGTGCCTTCGATGGCTTGCTGCTGCCTTCACGCTCAGAGGGGCTTGGGTTGGTGCTGCAAGAGGCAGTGCTGGCGGATATCCCGGTGATCTGCAGCGATCTTGCGGTGTTCCGCGAGCAACTGGGCGAAGCCGATTGCTACCTGCCGGTCGCTGACGTCGAAGCGTGGAGCCAGGCCATCGCACGCTGCGCCAGTCTCGATACCCAGGCCGCGGCGGCAGCCCAGCGGCGCTCGCTGGCGCCGGAGCAGAGCTGGCAAGCATTCCTGGCCGGGGTCGCCAGCCTGTTGGGGCGCTAGCCTCAGCCCGGAAGCAGGGCGGCCTCCAAGGCCGCCAGCGGGAACGTATTGGCGAGATTCTCACGCTCGATATAGCGCGCCATGTGCTGCACATTGCGGCGTACCATCCGCGCCGGCAGCGGGGCACGCAGGAAGCGCATGTCCGCGACGTCGATCAGGCCCAGGCGCTGGTCAGGCGTCATCACCACGTTGCCCAGGTGCAGCGAGCGAAAGTAGATACCCGAACGGTGCAATTGGCGGATCAGCTCGACCAACTGCGGCAGCAGGACATCCCAACTGAACCCCGGTTCGCGCGACAGTTGCAGCAGCGTCTGGCCCGGCAACGGTCGATAGAGCACGGCGGTACGGCCCGGCAGATCGAGCTTGTGATGGCTGATCACTTCCAGCGTCGGGATCCCCATCTGCGCCAGGCGCGCAGCGTTATCGATGAAGCGCCGTGAGTAGGGGCGCAGCAGCGCAGATGAAATCAGACGCTTGCGACGAAAAACCTTGAGGATATTTCCATCCCCGAGCAGGTAGACTTTGGCACCGTGGCTATCTGCCTCTAGAACCTTGGCGCCGAGTGTCAGCTGATCGAAGTCGACCTGGGAGAGCCGGGAGCATTGCATGGGTAGGGCCTTGTCGTCTGGCAAGCAAAAATGACCGGCCATAATGCCGAAAATAAAGCGTCAGCACCATGATGACGGATTTGGATTCTTTTGGGTGCTGTGGGTGGCGGTATGGTTGTTCGCCCTCGGCGAGATCCTGCGCGCCCGTGGCACGCTGTTCGGCAAGGTGCTGCTCGGCTACTGGATCTTCTCCACCCTTGCCATGCAATTCGATGCTGCCAGCCTCACCGATACCCCGCGTGCCGAATGGTTCATCAGTTGGTTGCCGGTGGGCCTGGCCATGCTGCTGCCCTGGGTGCGTGCCGAAAACGATGCCTGTGGTAAAATTCCCGGTTCAACCTGAACAGCGAGCTCGATGATGGCCGAAACACCGCTACCGGCGGAGCATACCTCCAGCCTGAAGATCTATTTCCGGCTGCTGAGCTACGTCAAACCCTATATCGGCATCTTCCTGCTGAGCATCGTGGGTTTCGTGATCTTTGCCTCGACCCAGCCGATGCTGGCCGGGATCTTGAAATATTTCGTCGATGGGCTGAGCAATCCGCAAGCGGTGCTGTTCCCCAATGTCCCCTACCTGCGCGACTTGCAACTGCTGCAGGCCGTGCCGCTGCTGATCATCCTGATCGCGGCCTGGCAGGGGCTGGGGTCGTTCCTGGGCAACTACTACCTGGCCAAGGTCTCCCTGGGGCTGGTGCATGACCTGCGGGTGCAGCTGTTCAACAAGCTGCTGGTACTGCCCAACCGCTACTTCGACAACCACAACTCCGGCCACCTGATCTCACGCATCACCTTCAACGTGACCATGGTCACCGGTGCGGCGACCGATGCGATCAAGGTGGTGATCCGTGAAGGCCTGACCGTGGTCTTCCTGTTCGCCTACCTGTTGTGGATGAACTGGAAGCTGACCCTGGTGATGGTCGCCATTCTGCCGGTGATCGCGCTGATGGTGAGCACTGCCAGCAAGAAATTCCGCAAGCAGAGCAAGAAGATCCAGGTCGCGATGGGGGATGTCACCCATGTGGCCTCCGAGACCATCCAGGGCTACCGCGTGGTGCGCAGCTTCGGTGGCGAGGCCTACGAGGAGCGGCGCTTCCACGACGCCAGCCAGGGCAACACCGAAAAGCAACTGCGCATGACCAAGACCGGCGCGCTGTACACGCCATTGCTGCAGTTGGTGATCTATAGCGCCATGGCATCGCTGATGTTCCTGGTGCTGTTCCTGCGTGGCGATGCTTCGGCGGGCGACCTGGTGGCCTATATCACCGCTGCAGGCCTGCTGCCCAAGCCGATCCGCCAGCTTTCGGAAGTCAGCTCGACCATCCAGAAGGGCTTGGCGGGCGCCGAGAGCATCTTCGAGCAACTGGACGAGCAGCCCGAAGTGGACACCGGCACCGTGGAAAAAGACCGCGTGGAAGGTCGCCTGGAGGTGCGCAACCTTAGCTTCACCTACCCCGGTACCGACCGCCAGGTGCTCAGCGATATCAGCTTCACCGCCGAGCCTGGGCAGATGATCGCCCTGGTGGGGCGCTCAGGCAGCGGCAAATCCACCCTGGCCTCGTTGATCCCGCGCTTCTACCACCACACCAACGGGCAGATCTTGCTCGACGGTGTGGAGATCGAGCAGTATCGCCTGCGCAACCTGCGCCGCCATGTGGCCCAGGTGACCCAGCATGTCACGCTGTTCAACGACACGGTGGCCAATAACATCGCCTACGGCGACCTGGCCGGTGCGCCGCGCGCGGACATCGAGGCCGCCGCCGCCGATGCTTATGCCAAGGAGTTCGTCGACCAGTTGCCCAAGGGCTTCGACACCGAGGTCGGCGAGAACGGCGTGCTGCTCTCCGGTGGTCAGCGCCAGCGTCTGGCGATCGCCCGTGCCCTGCTGAAGAACGCACCGCTGCTGATCCTCGACGAGGCGACCTCGGCCCTGGACACCGAGTCCGAGCGCCACATCCAGGCTGCCCTGGACCATGTGATGCAGGGGCGTACCACCCTGGTGATCGCCCACCGCCTGTCGACCATCGAAAAGGCCGACCTGATCCTGGTCATGGACCAGGGCCGGCTGGTCGAGCGCGGCACCCATGCCGAGCTGCTCCAGGCAAATGGCCATTATGCCCGCCTGCATGCCATGGGGCTGGACGCGCCGGAAAAGGCCGACATCACCTGATATCCCCTGGGTCGGGGCCGTGTCGGTCCCGATCATCATCGGTAACGTACAGATCGAAGCTGGCCGTAAAGCCGTCACCGACCCTGTGCTAATATCCTGCCCCTGTTCACTATTTTCATATGGGTTGCCCATGAAGTTGTCCATGCCGCGTTTCGATCAAGCCCCGGTTCTGGTGGTCGGCGATGTCATGCTCGACCGCTACTGGCATGGCGGTACCTCGCGGATCTCTCCCGAAGCCCCGGTGCCGGTGGTCAAGGTCGAACAGATCGAGGATCGCCCCGGTGGCGCGGCCAACGTCGCATTGAACATCGCCGCCCTGGGCGCGCCAGCCTCGTTGGTTGGCGTGACCGGCCAGGACGAGGCTGCCGACAGCCTCGCCAACAGCCTGCATGCAGCGGGTGTGCGCTCGGTGTTCCAGCGCATTGCCCACCAGCCGACCATCGTCAAGCTGCGGGTCATGAGCCGTCACCAACAATTGCTGCGCATCGATTTCGAAGAGCCGTTCGCCACCGACCCGCTGTCACTGGGCGAGGAGGTCGATGGCCTGCTCGAAGGTATCAAGGTGCTGGTGCTGTCGGATTACGGCAAGGGCGCGCTCAAGAACCACCAGAGCCTGATCCAGGCCGCACGTGCCAAGGGCATCCCGGTCCTGGCCGACCCCAAGGGCAAGGATTTTTCCATCTACCGCGGCGCCAGCCTGATCACCCCGAACCTCAGCGAGTTCGAGACCATCGTCGGTCGCTGCGCCGACGAGGGCGAACTGGTCGCCAAGGGCCTGCAATTGCTGCAGGAGCTCGACCTGGGCGCGCTGCTGGTGACCCGTGGTGAGCACGGCATGACCCTGTTGCGCACCGGCCACCCGGCGTTGCACCTGCCGGCGCGTGCCCGCGAAGTGTTCGATGTCACCGGTGCGGGCGATACCGTGATTTCCACCCTGGCGGCGGCCATCGCAGCCGGCGAGGACCTGCCCCACGCGGTGGCCCTGGCCAACCTCGCCGCAGGCATCGTGGTCGGCAAGTTGGGTACAGCAGCCATCAGCGCCCCTGAACTGCGCCGCGCGATCCAGCGCGAGGAAGGTTCCGAGCGCGGCGTGCTGGCCCTCGAGCAACTGCTGCTGGCGATCGATGACGCCCGGGCGCACAACGAGAAGATCGTCTTCACCAACGGTTGCTTCGACATTCTCCATGCAGGCCACGTGACCTACCTGGAGCAGGCCCGTGCCCAAGGCGATCGCCTGATCGTGGCGGTCAACGACGATGCCTCGGTCAGCCGGCTCAAGGGCCCTGGTCGGCCGATCAACAGCGTCGACCGGCGCATGGCCGTGCTGGCTGGCCTGGGCGCGGTGGACTGGGTCATCAGCTTCCCCGAAGGCACGCCGGAGAACCTGCTCAGCCAGGTCAAGCCGGATGTGCTGGTCAAGGGGGGGGACTATGGCATCGACCAGGTGGTCGGCGCCGATATCGTCAAGGGTTATGGTGGCACCGTGAAGGTGCTGGGGCTGGTGGAAAACAGCTCGACCACGGCGATCGTCGAGAAGATTCGCAAGAATTGACCCACCCTTGGGGCTGCTGTGCAGCCCTCTCGCGGCACAAGGCCGCTCCTACAAAAACCGAGCCGGGCCTGTAGGAGCGGCCTTGTGCCGCGAAAGGGGCGCGCAGCGCCCAGGTATCATTTGTTGTGCAAGGCTCGCTGCAGCAACGCCCGCGCTTTGTCACCAAAGCGCTGCAGGTGTGACGCCGGCTCCGGCTTGTGCTCCACCAGCCCCTGCTGCCTGATCCAGTCCTTCCAGCGAACCCGCTCATCCTCGACCACCCAGCCGTCCTGCCGGGCAAAGCTCTCGGCCAGGTACAGGCCACGGGTACTGGCTGGCACCAGTTCGTCCTTCTTCAAGGTATAGAGTTCGGCTGTCGGCTGGCCATCGACCAGCGGCATCAGGTAGAGGTCCGGCCGCTTGCGATTGAGCCGCGCCACCAATTGGTCGCCTTCCAGTCGCTCGTCCACATGGAACAGGCTGAGCGACTTGGCTTCCCGGGGCACCTGCAAGCGCAGGTCATAGATAAGCTGCAACGAGGCCGTCGGCAGGTGCACATAGGCACGGGGCCGCTCCAGCAGCATCAGGTTACCGCAATGCACCGGGCGCGCTGCGCCGGACTCGGGCGTGAGCACGAACGGCAGGGCTTCGCGATAATGCAGCGCGTCGGCATAGGGCGCGGGCAGCCAGGTATCGCTGAAGCGCCCGCCGAGCCAGCCTTCCGGGGTTTCCAGCAGGCATTCCTCGGCCACTTCCTGGATGGCGGTATGCAGGGGCAGGTTGATCTCCTGGGCGGGCACGTAGCCTGAGATCAGCTTGAGCACCACGTCGCCGCGGTCCTGCCGGCGCTGGCGCACCAGCACCCAGTAGTCCCGGTGCTGCCAATGCAGTGTCAGGCGCACCGAAACCCCCAGGTTGGCGAGCTCGACCACGAAGCGTTCGTGGTCGGCCAGCTCGATGGCCTTGCGCCGCTGCTGTACCTGGCCGAAGTTCAACGGCATGCCGATGCTCTGGTAGGTCAGGCCGTCGGGTGTGGCTTCGACGTGCAGCGGCAGGGTCTTGAAGTTGCTCGGGTTCTTGCGGATCAGCGTTCGCGGCACGAGGCTCCTCCTTGCGTTGGGCGCCCGTCAGGGCGACTCAAGGCTGGCCCAGGATTCGGGCGACGGTGGCCACGTTATGGGCCAGGTGCAACGGGTTGATGGTGCCGACGATAGCACTGCTCACCCCGGGGTGGGCGAACAGCAGCTCGAAACTGGCCTGCACCGGGTCGACCCCCGGCGCCAGGCAGATATGCCCGCTGGCCAGGGCCTTCTTCACCAGGATGGCTTTGCCGTGTTCGGCAGCGTAGTCCAGTACCGGGCGCTCCGCCTGCTCGTTGAGGTTGTAGGTGACCATGGCGCAATCGCCTTGCTCCAGGGCCTTGAGGCCACCTGCCACGGTCTTGCCGGATAGGCCGTAGCCGAGGATCTTGCCTTCCTGCTTGAGCTCGGCCAGGGTCTGGTAGACGCCTTGCTGCTCCAGGATCTGCACGTCGTTGCCGTCGGAATGCACCAGCACCAGCTCGATACGGTCGGTTTCCAGGCGGCGCAGGCTGCGCTCCACCGACAGGCGGGTATGGGCGGCGCTGAAGTCGAAGTGCGACTGGCCATTGTCGAACTCTTCGCCCACCTTGCTGACGATCACCCATTGGTCACGCTGGCCGCGCAGCAACGGGCCCAGGCGTTCCTCGCTGCGGCCATAGGCTGGCGCGGTGTCGATCAGGTTGATGCCCAGCTCGCGGGCCTGGGCCAGCAACAGGCGCGCTTGCTCATCGTCAGGGATGGTGAAGCCATTGGGGTATTTGACGCCCTGGTCACGGCCGAGCTTGACCGTGCCCAGGCCCAGCGGAGAGACCTTCAGGCCGGTGCTGCCCAAGGGACGCAGGAAGTCGTGCAGGGTCGGCAGGCTCATGGCAGCAGTTGCTCCCAGGCAGGAACGCCCAGGGCGGGGCGAGGCAGCTCGGCGAGGTCAGGTTGCGCGGCGGGG
This sequence comes from Pseudomonas sp. p1(2021b), assembly GCF_020151015.1. Lineage (NCBI taxonomy): Bacteria > Pseudomonadati > Pseudomonadota > Gammaproteobacteria > Pseudomonadales > Pseudomonadaceae > Pseudomonas > Pseudomonas sp. p1(2021b). The sequence continues at coordinate 4,618,453 of NZ_CP083746.1, read as the reverse complement.
CGGATGCCGTCGTGCTCCAGGCTCGCCAGCACGCGGTCGGCAAAGTCGGGTGCCAGGGCCAGCTTGGTCGGCCAGCCCACCAGCAGCCGCCGCTGCTGCGTGAGGAAGGCGTTGTCCGGGCGCACCAACCCCGACTGCGCAGGTTCGGCGCGGTCGACCCGTAAGGTGGCCCAGCGCACCTGACTCTGGTCGACCCAAGGCAGCAGGCTGGCGATTTCCTTCTGCGCCGCGGCGATCTGTGCGGCGGGTTCTCGTGCCACGCCGTCGGCCTCCGCGAGGTCTCCACCGAGGTACCAGACCCATTGGCCGTCGCGGGCCGGGTGGGTGGTGACGGTGACTCTCGGCTTGGGCCCGCCGCCGAGGCAATGGGCATACAGTGGCTTGAGGTTCGGCCCCTTGGCCATGACCATGTGCAGCGGTCGGCGCTGCATGGCCGGCTGCTCCAGCCCCAGCGCGTGGAGCAGGCCTTCGGTGCCGGCACCGGCGCTGAGCACGATACGCTGGGCGCGTATTTCACGACCATCCACGCGCAAACCGATCAGTTCGTCGCCCTCACACAGTGGCTCGACCCGTTCGCCAGCCAGCAGGCTGTCACCGGCCAGTTCGGCCAGGTTGGCGAGCAGGCTCGGCACGTCGATGACCAGTTCGGCGAGGCGATAGACCTTGCCCTTGAAGGCGCGGTCCTGCAGGGCAGGGGGCAGTTGCTCGCCCTTGACCTGATCGACCCTTCCACGTACGGCCTTGCTGGCGAAGAAGCTGGTGAGGTTGCCTGCCAGGGTGCCTGGGGACCACAGGTAGTGGGCCTCGGACAGCAGGCGGGTCTTGCCAAGGTCGAGTTCGCCATTGCCGGCCAAGGCTTCGCGCCAACGGCGCGGCATATCGGCGATGGCCTCGGAGGCGCCGGTCAGGGCCCCATGCAGGGCGTACTTGGTGCCGCCATGGATGATGCCCTGGGACTTGATGGTCTGCTCGCCACCGAGGCTGGCGCGTTCCACCAGCACCGTCGAATACCCCAGGCGCCGCAGCCTTGCGTTGAGCCAGAGGCCAGCGACCCCGGCGCCGACGATCAGCACGTCAGTGGAAATGGCAGATGGCATGCGGGCACCTCTAGAACTGGGACAGTTGCCCAGTATACAGGCTGTGGGCTCGCGCGGGCCTCATCGCCGGCGCTACAGCCAGTGGGGTCAGTGGCCGGCAGTCTTGGAGAACAGCTGGATCACCACCACGCCACCGACGATCATGGCCATCCCCAGCATGGCCGGCACATCCAGCTTCTGCCCGTAGATCACCAGGGCGGCGACGCTGATCAGCACGATGCCCAGGCCCGACCAGATGGCGTAGGCGATACCTACCGGAATGCTGCGCACCACCAGCGTCAGCATCCAGAACGCCACGGCATAGCCGCAGACCATCAACAGCAACGGCAATGGCGTGCTCAAGCCTTTGACTGCCTTCATGGAGGCGGTGGCGATGACTTCGGCACAGATGGCAATGGCCAGGTAGGTGTAGGCATTCATGATCGGGGTCCTCCGTTGCTGGCTGGGCATTCTAGACTTTCGTCGGATGCGGTAAAGTCATTACCTATCTGCTATGGAGATAGGTTTCATGGCCCAACGCTGGGATCTCGACCAACTGCGCACTTTTTTACGGGTCACCGAGCTGCGCTCGTTTTCCGCTGTCGCCAGGGAGCAGCACAAGGCGCAATCGGCGATCAGCAATGCTATCGCGCTGCTGGAGGCCGATCTGGGCGTGACCTTGTTCGAGCGCAGCAGCGGCCGCCAGCCGCGCCTGACCGAAAGCGGGGCGGCCCTGCTCGAGGATGCCCGCGAGCTGCTGCGCCAGTGCGAGCGCCTGGACGGCCGGGCCATGGCCCTGATGCGCGGCCAGGAGGCCTTGCTGCGTGTGGCCCAGGATGAGGCCATGCCCTACCAGCCGGTGATCGACAGCCTCGACGAGCTGGCCAGACGCTTCCCCTTCCTGGAAGTGCAGGTGGCCAGCGGCGCCCAGGGCGATGTGGCGCGTAAGCTGGTGGAGCGTCGTGCCGACCTGGGGTTGTTCTTTCATCACGAGCGCATCCCTGCGTCGCTGGAGCGCCGTGCCCTGGGCAGTGTGGAGATGGTCACCGTATGTGCAGTGGACCATCCGCTGGCGGGTGAACGGCAGGTGACTCGCCAGCAGTTGGCCCGCCACCGGCAGTTGTTGATCACCCCGCAACAAAGCGGTTACCCCGGAGGTGAAGCGATCAGCCCGCAGGTGTGGCGCGCCGACAGCTTCTACGCCATGGCCGAGCTGCTGATGCGTGGGCTGGGTTGGGCCTGGCTGCCAAGGCATGTGGTGCAGTACCCGACCTACCAGGCGCAGATGGTCGAACTCGACAGCGAGTGGCGCCCGCCCGCGCTGGTCGTCGAACTGGCCTGGCGCCGCGACCAGCCCCTGGGGCCGGCGGCGCAGTGGTTGGCGGAACGCTTTGCCGTGCACCTGCGGGCCATTGGCTGAGGACCGGTTCCCGACAGGCCTTTTCGCACAGTTCCTAGTACACTGCGTCGCCATGAACAGAACCCTCTATACCTTGCTTTTCCACCTGGGCCTGCCACTGGTTGCGCTGCGCCTGTACCTGCGTGCGCGCAAGGCGCCGGCCTACGGCCAGCGCATCGCCGAGCGCTTCGCTTGCAAGCTGGCGCCGATGCGCCAGGGCGGCATCTGGGTGCACGCGGTGTCGGTGGGCGAAAGCATCGCTGCCGCGCCGATGATTCGTGCCCTGCTCAAGGCCTACCCGGACCTGCCGATCACGCTCACTTGCATGACGCCCACCGGTTCGGAGCGGATCCGTGCGATGTTCGCTGACGAGCCGCGTATCCAGCACTGCTACCTGCCTTATGACCTGCCCTGGGCGGCGGGACGCTTTCTCGATCATGTCCGGCCGCGGCTGGGCATCATCATGGAGACCGAGCTGTGGCCCAACCATATCCACCAGTGCGCCAAACGCGGCATTCCTGTGGCCCTGGCAAATGCGCGGCTGTCCGAGCGCTCGGCCCGTGGCTATGCACGTTTCGCCGGCCTGACCCGGCCGATGCTGGCCGAGATGAGTCTGATCGCAGTGCAGACCGAGACCGAGGCGCAGCGTTTCCGCAGCCTGGGGGCGCGGCCTGAGTGTGTGCAGGTGACTGGTTCGATCAAGTTCGACCTGGAGGTCGACGCGCAATTGCAGCCTCGCGCGCGTGACCTGCGTGAGCAATGGGGCGCCGGGCAGCGCCCGGTGTGGATCGCCGCCAGTACCCACGAGGGTGAGGATGAATTGATCCTCGAGGCTCATCGGCAATTGCTACAGGTTCATGGCGATGCGCTATTGGTGCTGGTGCCGCGCCATCCCGAGCGGTTCGATACGGTGCATGCCTTGTGTGACGCACAGTTCGCCACCGTGCGCCGTTCTTCCGGCATGCCGGTGCAGGCCCAGACCCAGGTCTTGCTCGGCGATACCATGGGTGAGCTGCTGTTCCTCTATGCCCTGGCCGACATTGCCTTCGTGGGCGGCAGCCTGGTGCCCACCGGCGGGCACAACCCGCTGGAGCCGGCGGCACTGGCGCTACCGGTACTGACGGGCCCGCACGTGTTCAACTTCCTGGAAATCAGCGCGATGCTGCGCGAGGCAGGGGCGTTGCAGGAGGTGGACGATGCCAGCGGCCTGGCCGGGGCGGTGCGTCGGTTGGTCGAGCTGCCTCAGGATGCCCGGCGCATGGGCGAGGCGGGCAGGGCGGTGATGCTGGCCAACCAGGGGGCGTTGCAGCGGCTGTTGGATGGGCTGGGGGAATTGTTGTGAGCGTTCGTCGGAGCTGATTCTGTGCCGGTGGGATCGCGCGCCGCCCGCGCGGCGCTCGATCTCACCAGCACCGCTCACCTCGCCCCCCCCCCCCCGCTCAAGGCCTGCGTTCGAAGTTCTTGGCCGCCGCCGCGGCCAGGTCCGGCGGCAGGAAGTCCTTGTCCGGGTTGTAGTCGGCTTTCAGGTAGCGCCCCAGGTCCTGCAGGTCCTGCGGGCTGAGGGTACCAGCGGCCTGTTTCAGGCGCAGGTTGTCGAGGATGTAGTCGTAGCGGCTGTTGTTGTAGTCGCGCACCGAGGTGTACAGCTGGCGCTGGGCGTCGAGCACATCGACGATGTTGCGAGTGCCGACCTGGTAGCCGATCTCGGTGGCCTCCAGGGCACTCTGGTTGGAGATGATCGACTGCTTGCGTGCCTGCACCTGCTCCACGTCGGTATTCACCGCCCGGTGCAGGTTGCGGGTGTTTTCCACCACCTGGCGACGCAGGCTTTCACGTTGCTGCTCGCTCTGGCTCAGGCGCTGGTAGGCCTCGCGCACCTGGGAGCTGGTCAGGCCGCCGCTGTAGATCGGGATGTTCAGCTGCAGGCCGATGCTGGTCTGCTCGACATCGCCGCTGTAGCGCACGCCGGGCTGCGGGTTGGAGAAGCCCAGGCTGTCGTTGTCGCCCTTCTGGTAACGGGCCACCGCATCCAGGGTCGGTGCATGGCCGGCCTTGCGCTGGCGCAGGGTCTCCTCGGCGGCGGTGACGGCATGGTTGGTGGCCAGCAGGTTGAGGTTCTGCCGTGCCGCAGTCTCGACCCAGGCCTTGGCGTCGTTGGGCGTGGGCACTTGCACCGGCAGGGTGTGGACCACGCCCTGGAGCGAGGCGTATTCGCGGTTGGTCAGGGTCACCAGGGCCTCGAAGGCGTCCTGGACCTGGCGCTCGGCGATGATCCGGTTGGCCCGGGCGGTGTCGTAGCTGGCCTGTGACTGCAGCACGTCGGTCTTGTCCGAAAGTCCGACGTCGAAGCGTTCGTTGGACTGGTCCAGCTGGCGTTTGAAGGCGGCTTCCTCGGCCTTGGTCGAGGCCAAGTTGTCCTGGGCACGCAGCACCGCGAAATAGTTTTCGGCGGTTTGCAGGATCAGGTTCTGTTCGGTCGCGGAAAGCTCCAGGGCGGCCTGCTCGTTGACCGCTTCGGCAGCCTGTAGCTGGAACCAGCGGTCGGCGCGGAAGATCGGCTGCGCCAGGGTCGCGTTCCACGAGTTGCCGCTGCGGTTGGAGGTGACCGAAGGTTCATCGAACTTGGTGCGGGTGTTCATCATCTCGGCGCCGGCCGACAGGTTCGGCAGCAGCCCTGCACGGGCCTGGGGCACCACTTCGCGGCGAGCGCCATAGTCGGCACGGGCGGCGGCAAGGTCGGCGTTGTTGTCGACCGCTTCCTGGTAGACGCTGATCAGGTCGGTCTTCACCGTCGTGGGCACATCCACTGCCCAGACCACTCCGTTGGACGCACAAGACACGGCAATCGCCAGTGAGAGTTTGCGCAGCATAGGGCAATCCTTGTACGAAATTTAATTACTGAACTGTTGAGTATCGAACGATGGCCCAGTGTAGTGCCCCGTGCCTCGGCCAACAATCGTCCCGGTGCCTTTCATCATCCTGGCATTTACCCGCTTGGCTTTGCTGGCCACTTGAGTCTAGACTGCGCATGTTCTTGTCGGGGTGCCTTGAATCGAAGGCTGAGATCGGACAGTTCCGGATCCCGTTGAACCTGATCAGGTTAGCGCCTGCGTAGGGAACAAGATTGCTCGCTTTCCCGGCGAGATCTTGTGCCAGGTCCGGGATTGTCGAAGCTCACGCTCAAGGCACCTCCGTGTATCCGGCACCAGCACCGTCCCAGGTGCAATCCGCGCCCCCTTCAGGTTCTCCCCGACATTCCACGCTGTCTGGAGAGCCTGTGATGAGCCAACAAGAAAAATCGATCCACCTCAGCGAGTCGGCGCAAGTCGACCAGCAGTCCGTGCAACCGTTCCCCCGTTCGCGCAAGGTCTATGTCGAAGGTTCGCGCCCCGACATCCGCGTGCCGATGCGTGAAATCAGCCTGCATGACACCCCCACCGATTTCGGCGGCGAGCAGAACGCCCCGGTGCTGGTCTATGACACCTCCGGGCCGTACACCGACCCGAACGTCGTCATCGATGTACGCAAGGGCCTGGGTGACGTCCGTTCGGCGTGGATCGAGGCTCGCGGCGACACCGTGCGCCTGGACGGCCTGAGCTCGAACTTCGGCCAGCAGCGCCTGAACGATGCCGACCTGGCCAAGCTGCGCTTCGCCCATGTGCGCAACCCGCGCCGTGCCAAGCCCGGTGCCAACGTCACCCAGATGCATTACGCGCGCCAGGGCATCATCACCGCCGAGATGGAATACGTCGCCATCCGCGAGAACATGAAGCTGCAGGAAGCCCGCGCCGCTGGCCTGCTCGACCAGCAGCATGCCGGCCATAGCTTCGGTGCCAGCATTCCGAAGGAAATCACCCCCGAGTTCGTCCGTGAAGAAATCGCCCGTGGCCGCGCGATCATTCCGGCCAACATCAACCACCCGGAGCTGGAGCCGATGATCATCGGCCGCAACTTCCTGGTGAAGATCAACGGCAACATCGGCAACAGTGCCCTGGGCTCCTCCATCGAGGAAGAAGTGGCCAAGCTGACCTGGGGCATTCGCTGGGGCTCGGACACGGTCATGGACCTGTCCACCGGCAAGCACATCCACGAGACCCGCGAATGGATCATCCGCAACTCGCCGGTGCCGATCGGTACCGTGCCGATCTACCAGGCCCTGGAAAAGGTCGGTGGCGTCGCCGAAGACCTGACCTGGGAGCTGTTCCGCGACACCCTGATCGAACAGGCCGAGCAGGGCGTGGACTACTTCACCATCCACGCAGGCGTGCTGCTGCGCTATGTGCCGCTGACCGCCAAGCGCGTGACCGGTATCGTCAGCCGCGGCGGCTCGATCATGGCCAAGTGGTGCCTGGCGCATCACAAGGAAAACTTCCTGTACACGCATTTCGATGAGATCTGCGAAATCATGAAGGCCTACGACGTCAGCTTCTCGCTGGGCGACGGCCTGCGCCCGGGCTCGATCGCCGATGCCAACGATGCGGCCCAGTTCGGTGAGCTCGAGACCCTGGGCGAGCTGACCAAGATCGCCTGGAAGCATGACGTGCAGTGCATGATCGAAGGCCCCGGCCACGTGCCGATGCAGCTGATCAAGGAGAACATGGACAAGCAGCTCGAGTGCTGCGACGAGGCGCCGTTCTATACCCTCGGCCCACTGACCACCGACATCGCACCGGGCTACGACCACATCACCTCCGGCATCGGTGCGGCGATGATCGGCTGGTTCGGCTGCGCCATGCTCTGCTACGTGACGCCCAAGGAACACCTGGGTCTGCCGAACAAGGATGACGTCAAGACCGGCATCATCACCTACAAGATCGCAGCCCATGCCGCTGACCTTGCCAAGGGCCACCCGGGCGCGCAGATCCGTGACAACGCGCTGTCCAAGGCGCGCTTCGAGTTCCGCTGGGAAGACCAGTTCAACCTCGGCCTGGACCCGGACACAGCCCGTGCGTTCCATGACGAAACCCTGCCCAAGGAGTCGGCCAAGGTGGCGCACTTCTGCTCGATGTGCGGGCCGAAGTTCTGCTCGATGAAGATCACCCAGGAAGTGCGCGAGTACGCCGCCAACCAGCGTATCGAGGCGACCGATGTCTCGGTGGAGGAGGGCATGCGCGAGCAGGCCGAGCGGTTCCGCCAGGAAGGCAGCCAGCTGTACAAGAAAGTCTAGGCAGGTTGAGGGGCCGCTTCGCGGCCCTTTCGCGGCACAAGGCCGCTCCTACAGGGGCAGCGCAAGGTTCACGCCCGGCGCGGTCCCTGTAGGGGCGGCCTTGTGCCGCGATTCGAGGACGTAAGTCCTCGCCAAGAACATCAATAACATCCCGGCGAGCGCCTTCATGAGCACACCCAGCCATTTCTCCCCGGACCATCCGGTCCCCCACAGCCAGCGCCAATTCGGTGCCCGCGACCTGTTTTCCCTCTGGTTCTCCCTCGGCATCGGCCTGATGGTCCTGCAGGTCGGTGCCCTGCTGGCGCCCGGCCTGGGCCTGTCGGGGGCGGTCCTGGCCATCGTCCTGGGCACGGCGGTCGGTGTACTGTTGCTGGCCGCCGCCGGGGTGATCGGCAGCGACACGGGCCTGTCGGCGATGGCCACCCTGCGCCTGACCCTGGGTCGCCATGGCGCGCGCCTGCCGGCGCTGCTCAACTTGCTGCAGCTGGTCGGCTGGGGCTCGTTCGAGATCATCGTCATGCGTGATGCCGCCAGCCTGCTGGGCGCTCGTGCCTTCGGCGAAGGCAGCGCCTGGACCAGCCCGGTGCTCTGGACCCTGTGCTTCGGCGCCCTGGCCACCTTGCTCGCCGTCAGCGGGCCGCTGGCCTTCGTGCGCAAAGTGCTGCGCAAATGGGGGATCTGGCTGCTGCTTGGCGCCTGCCTGTGGCTGACCTGGAACCTGTTCGCCAAGGCCGACCTGGCTGGGCTGTGGCAGCGGGCCGGCGATGGTTCGCTGTCGCTGGCGGTCGGTTTCGACATCGTCATCGCCATGCCGCTGTCGTGGTTGCCGCTGATCGCCGACTACTCGCGTTTCGGCCAGCGCGCCAGCCGTGTGTTCGGCGGCACGGCACTGGGCTTTTTCATCGGCAATGCCTGGCTGATGAGCCTGGGTGTGGCCTACACCCTGGCGTTCGCGCCCAGCGGTGAAGTCAATGCGCTGCTGCTGGCCCTGGCCGGAGCAGGGCTGGGCATTCCACTGTTGCTGATCCTGCTGGACGAATCGGAAAACGCCTTCGCCGATATCCATTCGGCGGCGGTGTCCACCGGCCTGCTGGTACGCTTGAAGGTCGAACACCTGGCCCTGGCCATCGGCGTGCTGTGTACCCTGGTCGCGCTGCTGGCGCCCTTGGCCCAATACCAGAACTTCCTGTTGCTGATCGGCTCGGTGTTCGCGCCGCTGTTCGGCGTGGTGCTGGTCGACCACTTCGTCGTTCGTCGGCGGCAGCTGCCGGTGCTGGTGGCCGGGCTACACTGGCAGGCACTGCTGGCCTGGGCGGTGGGCGTGGCGGCGTATCACCTGATGGCCAATGTCGCGCCGGAGCTGGGGGCGACCCTGCCAGCGCTGCTGCTGGCAGGGGGGCTGCATGGCCTGCTGAGCCTCAGCCGCGGCCGGGAAACAGCTCGGGCCTGAGCACGCCGTTCAGGCGCGGGTAGGGAATCTTCAGCTCGATGTGGCCCATGGAATAGGGCGCGATGGCATAGACCTCGTACTTGACCACGACCGCACCGTAGGTCAGGGCCACATGGGGGGACTTGCGGAACGGCCAGGTCTTGGCGAACTCCGGGTCCTTGTCCATGCCGGTGCTGATCATCCAGGCGCGGTGGGACTCTTCCACGGTCTTCCAGAAGGTGTCTTCCTGGCCTGGCAGGAGCATGTCCTGCAGGGTCAGGACCTTGTCCAGCTTGCGTGAGTAGTTGATGAAACCGCGCCCGGGCATGCCGTGGGCGCCGCCGCTGTCCAGGTAGCTGGACAGCTCGATGATCACCAGCCCGTCATGCTGCTCGCGTACCTTGGCTTGCAGGTAGCTGCTGTTGCGCTTCTCGGCGCTGGCCAGGTACTGCTGTTCGTAGGCCTGCAACGAAGTGGGCGCGCTGCTGCGCTGGTTGTCTTCGGTCAGCTGCAACAGGCGTTTTTCGACGATGGCGTCGAGCTTGGGCAGGGCCGGGAAGTGGATGGTGTCGATGTTCACCAGTGGGCAGTCGCTCTCGCTGCAGCCGGGCTTGACGTGTTCCCAGGCGTCGCGCTTGACCTCGAGCGGGGCTCGGTAGTTGGGCTCGAACAGGCTCTGGCAGGCGCCCAGGGCCATTGCCAGCACGGCCACGGAAGTCAGTTTGACAAGCGTCATGATGATCCTTGCAGAACAAAGGGAGTCGGCCTTTGACCGTCGGCGAAGCCGTCGGTTCGCCACTAAGCTAACAGAGTACAGAGGCTCTGTCCCGGCTGCCTGAGCGGTCGCCGGAAAGGGGTGAAACACGGCGGCACGCAGAGTAGGATGGCGCGATGCGGTAAACGAGGTAACGAGGATTTCCATGTCAGACACGTTGAATTCGCAACCCAAGGCGGTCGAGATCGTCGAACGGGCCAATTGCTTCCAGGGCTTCTACCGGCTCGACAAGCTGCGCCTGCGCCACGAACTGTTCGCCGGTGGCCTGGGCCGTGAGATCAGCCGCGAACTGTTCGTGCGCCACGACGCAGTCTGTGTGCTGCCGTACGACCCGTTGCGCGACGAAGTGGTGCTGATCGAGCAGTTCCGCGTCGGAGCCATGGGCAAGGTGGAAAACCCCTGGCTGATCGAGATGGTCGCCGGGCTGATCGACAAGGACGAGCAGCCCGAGGAGGTCGCTCACCGCGAGGCCGAGGAAGAAGCGGGCCTTACGTTCAGCGCGCTGTGGCCGATGACCCGTTACTTCCCATCCCCCGGTGGCAGCGACGAGTACGTGCACCTGTTCCTGGGACGTTGCAGCAGCGAAGGCGCTGGAGGGCTTCACGGTCTGGAGGAGGAGGGCGAGGACATCCGTGTACGCGTCTGGGCCTTTGAGGATGCCTTGCAGGCCGTGCGCGACGGGCGCATCTGCAACGCCGCGACCATCATCGGCCTGCAATGGCTGGCGCTGAACCGCGACGAAGTGCGAGGTATGTGGAAGTGAACCTGTTGCGCGAGCGCTACCGGGTCGACCTGGCCGGGCTGCAGGCCGCCTGCGAGGCCAACTATGCCCGCCTGATGCGCCTGTTGCCGGACATGCGCACCACCCAGAGCTCGCGCCGCATCGGCATGACCCAGGGCGACCAGATGCTCGGCGTGCTGGTGCTCGATGTGCTGCTGGCCTGCCCGTACACCACCACCCTGCGGGTGCGCCAGGAGCACAGTCTGCCGTGGCTGCCGGTGCCGCATCTGGAGGTGCAGGTGTACCACGACGCGCGCATGGCCGAGGTGGTCAGTGCTGAACACACCCGGCGCCTGCGCAGCATCTACCCGTACCCCAACGCAGCGATGCACCAGCCGGACGAGAAGGCCCAGCTCAACCTGTTCCTGGGCGAATGGCTGAGCCACTGCCTGGCCTGTGGTCATGAACTGGAAGCCGTTCGCTGAAATGTGATGCAGGTCGGGCAAGGCCCTTTGCCCGATGCGTGCAGGCAGCCGATAATCGCCCTGAATCCGTTCGAGGAGACGGCCCTTGCCGCAGCCCAACCACGCCCAAGACCCGGCGCCGCTTCATGTGGTGCAACTGACCGATGCCCACCTGTTCGCCAGCCCTGGCGGCACCTTGCTGGGCATGAATACCCGAGACAGCCTGCGTCATGTGGTCGAACAGGTGCGCCGCGAGCAGCCGCGCATCGACCTGCTGCTGTGCACGGGCGACCTTTCCCAGGATGGCAGCGTTGCCTCCTACGAAGCTTTTCGACACGTGAGCGCTTCGCTTGGCGCACCGAGCCGCTGGCTCCCGGGCAACCATGACGAGGCCCGGGTGATGGCCGAGGTGGCCCAGGGAAGCGACCTGGTGCAGGCGGTGACCGACCTGGGTGCCTGGCGCATCGTCATGCTCAATTCGAACGTGCCCGATGCCACCCACGGTTGGCTCGCCGACGACCAGCTGGCCATTCTGGACCAGGCATTGGCCGCTGCCGGTGAGCGGCATTGCCTGGTGTGCCTGCATCATCAGCCGGTGGATATCGGTTGTGCCTGGATCGCCCCGATCGGGCTGCGTAATGCCGATGAACTGTGGGCGCGCCTGCATGGTTATCCACAGGTCAAGGCGGTGCTCTGGGGACATGTCCACCAGCCGTGGGATGAACAACGTGATGGTATCCGCCTGTTGGCCACGCCATCGACCTGCATCCAGTTCGCGGCCCGCAGCGAGGACTTCCAGGTCAGCGAGGAGCAGCCGGGTTATCGCTGGCTGCGCCTGCATGGCGATGGGCGGGTGGAGACGGGTGTTGAGCGGGCGCGGGATTTCGAGGTGAAGCTGGACTTCGACAGCCCGGGATACTGAAGCTTGAAATGTCCCTGTGAATGCCTGCCTGGCCCGTTCGCGGGTAAACCCGCTCCCACAGGCTCACTGTCAAATCTGTGGGTTTACCCGCGAACATGAGCGATCTACTCGCGGTTGAAGAATGTGTTGCGAAAAGTCCGATGCGACGCCAAAACCCGGTGAACGCGCTACACTGCGCGTCCCCGCGCCCGCATGGACGGGTGCACAGCAGTCGATACCGAGGGGCAGCATGTCGGGTTCCATCCTCTATATCCATGGTTTCAACAGCTCGCCGCTGTCGAAGAAGGCACGCCAGCTCGAGGCGGTGATGCAGGCCCTGGGCCTGGCCGGGCAACTGCGCGTGCCGGCCTTGCATCATCACCCGCGCCAGGCCATCGCCCAGCTGGAAGCGGCCATCGCCGAGCTCGGTACCCCCTTGCTGGTGGGGAGTTCGCTCGGTGGCTACTATGCCACCTACCTGGCCGAGCGCCATGGCCTGAAGGCCCTGCTGATCAACCCGGCGGTCGGGCCGCACCGGCTGTTCGACGGCTACCTGGGTACCCAGCGCAACCTGTACACCGACGAATCCTGGGAACTGACCCTGGACCATGTACAGGCCTTGGCCGAACTCGAAGTGCCGCCGCCCCAGGACGCCAGCCGCTATCAGGTATGGTTGCAGACGGCCGACGAAACCCTGGACTATCGCCAGGCCGAACGCTATTACCAGGCTTGTGCCTTGCGTATCCAGGCCGGCGGCGACCACAGCTTCCAAGGCTTCGCCGACCGTCTGCCGGCCCTGCTGGCCTTCGCCGGCATTGCCCGCGGGCAGTATGCGACCCTCGATTTTTCTGTATTTTGACCTTTTTTGCATTCACCAGACTGACGACGAGACCCCATGGCCAATCCCAGCGCTAGCGCCTATAACGCAGACGCCATCGAAGTCCTCTCGGGCCTTGACCCGGTCCGCAAGCGGCCGGGCATGTACACCGATACCAGCCGGCCGAACCACCTGGCCCAGGAAGTCATCGACAACAGTGTCGACGAAGCTCTGGCTGGCCACGCACGCTCGGTGCAGGTGATCCTTCATGCCGACCATTCCCTGGAAGTGTGCGACGACGGTCGCGGCATGCCAGTGGACATCCACCCCGAAGAGGGTGTGTCCGGGGTCGAGCTGATCCTCACCAAGCTGCACGCCGGCGGCAAGTTCTCCAACAAGAACTACCAGTTCTCCGGCGGCCTGCACGGCGTCGGCATCTCGGTGGTCAACGCCCTGTCGACCCAGGTCCGCGTGCGGGTCAAGCGCGATGGCAACGAATACCAGATGACCTTCGCCGATGGCTTCAAGGCCAGCGAGCTGGAGGTGGTCGGCACGGTGGGCAAGCGCAACACCGGCACCAGCGTGTACTTCAGCCCCGACCCCAAATACTTCGACTCGGCCAAGTTCTCCGTCAGCCGCCTCAAGCATGTGCTCAAGGCCAAGGCGGTGCTCTGCCCGGGCCTGCTGGTCAGCTTCGAGGACAAGGCCAGCGGCGAGAAGGTCGAGTGGCACTACGAGGACGGCCTGCGTTCCTACCTGGTCGACTCGGTCAGCGAGTTCCTGCGCCTGCCCGACGAGCCGTTCTGCGGCAGCCTGGCTGGCAACAAGGAGGCTGTGGACTGGGCCCTGCTATGGCTGCCGGAGGGCGGCGACAGTGTCCAGGAGAGCTACGTCAACCTGATCCCCACCGCCCAGGGCGGCACCCATGTCAACGGCCTGCGCCAGGGCCTGCTGGATGCGATGCGCGAATTCTGCGAGTTCCGCAACCTGCTGCCCCGGGGCGTCAAGCTGGCGCCTGAAGACGTGTGGGAGCGCATCACCTTCGTTCTGTCGATGAAGATGCAGGAGCCGCAATTCTCCGGCCAGACCAAGGAGCGCCTGTCGTCCCGCGAGGCGGCGGCGTTCGTCTCCGGCGTGGTCAAGGACGCCTTCAGCCTGTGGCTCAACGCCCACCCGGAACTGGGCATGCAGTTGGCGGAACTGGCCATCAGCAACGCCGGCCGGCGCCTGAAGGCGAGCAAGAAAGTCGAGCGCAAGCGCATCACCCAGGGCCCGGCGCTGCCAGGCAAACTGGCCGATTGCGCTGGGCAGGACCCGATGCGTGCCGAGCTGTTCCTGGTCGAGGGTGACTCGGCCGGCGGTTCGGCCAAGCAGGCGCGAGACAAGGAGTATCAGGCGATCCTGCCGCTGCGCGGGAAGATCCTCAACACCTGGGAAGTCGATGGCGGCGAGGTGCTGGCCAGTCAGGAGGTGCACAACATCGCCGTGGCCATCGGCGTGGACCCTGGTGCCGCCGACCTCTCGCAGCTGCGCTACGGCAAGATCTGCATCCTGGCCGATGCCGACTCCGACGGCCTGCACATCGCTACCTTGCTGTGCGCGCTGTTCGTCCAGCATTTCCGCCCGCTGGTGGAGGCCGGCCACGTCTATGTGGCCATGCCGCCGCTGTACCGCATCGACCTGGGCAAGGAAATCTACTACGCCCTGGACGAAGCCGAGCGCGATGGCATCCTCGATCGACTGGTCGCCGAGAAGAAGCGCGGCAAGCCGCAGGTCACCCGATTCAAGGGCCTGGGCGAGATGAACCCACCACAACTGCGCGAGACCACCATGGACCCGAACACCCGGCGCCTGGTGCAACTGACCCTGGACGATGTGCAGGGCACCACCGAGATCATGGACATGCTGCTGGCCAAGAAGCGCGCCGGTGATCGCAAGAGCTGGCTGGAAACCAAGGGTAACCTCGCCGAGGTCCTGGTTTGATCCGCCTGCTGGCCGCCGTCTGCCTGGCCTTGCTGGCCCTGCCGAGCCAGGCGGGCAGCTGGCCGGAGCTCAAGCTCGGCGCAGAGTACCCGGTCGAAGGCATGCGTGGCGGCAACCTCTCGGGGTTGGCCTGGTGCCGTGGGGCGTTGTGGACCGTGTCCGACCGTGACGATGATCGCATCTACCGCCTCGACCGGCAGGGCGAAGTGTGGCGCGCCCAGCCGCTGACCTTCACCCCGCCGCCGGTGCCGCAGAGTGGCTTGCCATGGGGGCTCCGGTCGCGCAACTGGGCGGTGTCCTACATACGCGGCGGCGAGCTGGACTTCGAAGGCATCACCTGTGATCAGGTTGGCAATTTCTACCTGGTCAGCGAAGCCCATGCGGCGGTACTGCAAGTACCTGTCGAGGGTGAGCCTGAATGGCTGCGAATCGACCCGACCATGGTTCGGCAGGCCCGTGCCAGTGGTATGTTGCTGCACTTCAACGCGTTGTTCGAAGGCCTGGCGATCAACCCGGCGGGCGACCGCCTGTGGCTGGCCGCCGAGCGTGAACGGCGTGGCCTGGTCGCCATCGAGCGCCAGCAGTCGGTGTGGAACTGTGGGCGCAGCTGCGTGCTGCTCAGCGAAGCCGGGGTCGAGATGCAGCCGCCACAGATGCCCGAACCCCAGGCCATGTCGCGCGACTTCTCGGACCTTGCCTGGTACGAGGGCAAGCTGTTCACCCTCGAGCGCAATGCCTACCGGATCTGCCGCCGCGACCCCGACAGCGGCAAGGTCGAGCGCTGCTGGTCGTTCGCCGCCGATGCGCTGGTCGACTCGCGTCGCTACGATCAACCATATGGCTTGGCCGAAGCGCTGGTCATCGATGCATCCGGTGCCTGGATCGGCCTGGACAACAACAGCGGCGACCGTGCCGACGGCGAGAAGCGGCCGATCGTATGGCGTTTCGCGGCACCTGAAGGCGGCTGGAGCGCCAAGCCGTGAGCCAGCCGCCGGGCAAGCGTGCGGGGCGGGTCCTGCTGGTGGTGGCCTGGGCGGGGGCGATGTTCCTCGCCACGCGCTTCTTCGGGCAATGGGAGGAGCGTCAGCAGAACCCCAATACCCAGGTGCAGTCCGAGCACGGCGAAGGCTTCATCGAGGTGCGCCTGCTGAGCAATGGCCAGGGCCACTTCGTCGCCGACGGCGCGATCAACGGCCGTGGCGTGCGCTTCATGCTCGACACCGGGGCGACCGACGTGGCGATTCCCGAGTCGCTGGCCCGCGACCTCGACCTGCAGCCCGGCGCACCGGTGATCCTCAGCACCGCCAACGGCCGTACCCAGGGCTACCGTACCCGGCTGAGCACCTTGCAACTGGGCGATATCCAGCTGCGCGACGTGCGTGCCCTGGTGGTGCCGGGGCTCGATGGCGAGCAGGTGCTGCTGGGCATGAGCGCCCTGAAACAACTTGAATTTACCCAGCGTGGCGGTACCTTGCTGCTGCGCCAGAACTTGAAATGACGAGGCCCGCATGAGCGACTCACTGGAACTCAGTCTCGAAGGCGTCGAACGCCGATCCTTGGCTGACTTCACCGAACAGGCCTACCTCAACTATTCCATGTACGTGATCATGGACCGGGCCCTGCCGCATATCGGCGACGGCCTGAAGCCGGTGCAGCGACGTATCGTCTATGCCATGAGCGAGTTGGGGCTCGATGCCGACGCCAAGCACAAGAAGTCGGCGCGCACCGTCGGCGACGTGCTCGGCAAGTTCCATCCCCACGGCGACTCGGCCTGCTACGAGGCCATGGTGCTGATGGCGCAGCCGTTCAGCTACCGCTACACCCTGGTCGACGGCCAGGGCAACTGGGGGGCGCCGGACGATCCGAAGTCGTTCGCCGCCATGCGTTACACCGAGGCGCGCCTGTCACGCTACTCCGAAGTGCTGCTCAGTGAGCTGGGCCAGGGCACCGTCGACTGGGTGCCGAACTTCGACGGCACCCTGCAGGAGCCTGCGGTGCTGCCGGCGCGCCTGCCGAACATCCTGCTCAATGGCACCACCGGTATCGCCGTGGGCATGGCCACCGACGTGCCGCCGCACAACCTGCGGGAAGTCGCCAGTGCCTGCGTGCGCCTGCTGGATGAGCCCAAGGCCACCATCGAGCAGCTGTGCGAGCACATCCAGGGCCCGGACTACCCCACCGAGGCCGAGATCGTCACGCCGCGTGCCGAAATCCTCAAGCTCTACGAGAGCGGCCGCGGCTCGATCCGCATGCGTGCCGTATACCGGGTCGAGGATGGCGACATCGTCGTCACCGCGTTGCCGCACCAGGTTTCCGGGGCGAAGGTGCTGGAGCAGATCGCCGCGCAGATGCAGGCCAAGAAACTGCCGATGGTCGCCGACCTACGGGATGAGTCCGACCACGAGAACCCGTGCCGCATCGTCATCATCCCGCGCTCCAACCGCGTGGATGCCGACGAACTGATGCAACACCTGTTCGCCACCACCGACCTTGAAAGCAGCTACCGGGTCAACGTCAACATCATCGGCCTCGATGGGCGCCCGCAGCTCAAGAACTTGCGGGCCCTGCTGCAAGAGTGGCTGCAGTTCCGCATCGGCACCGTGCGCCGCCGCCTGCAGCACCGCCTGGACAAGGTCGAGAAGCGCCTGCACCTGTTGGAAGGCTTGCTCACCGCCTTCCTCAACCTGGATGAAGTGATCCACATCATCCGTACCGAAGATCACCCCAAGCAGGCCCTGATCGCCCGCTTCGACCTGACCGAGATCCAGGCCGACTACATCCTCGAGACCCGCCTGCGCCAGCTGGCGCGCCTGGAGGAAATGAAGATCCGCGGCGAGCAGGACGAGCTGCTCAAGGAACAGGCCAAGCTGCTGGCCCTGCTGGGCAGCGACGCCAAGCTGCGCAAGCTGGTGCGCAGCGAGCTGATCAAGGATGCCGAGACCTATGGCGACGACCGCCGTTCGCCGATCGTCGAGCGTGCCGAGGCCAAGGCGCTGTCGGAAAACGAGCTGATGCCGACCGAGCCGGTCACTGTCGTCTTGTCGGAAAAAGGCTGGGTGCGCTGCGCCAAGGGCCACGATATCGACGCCACCGGGCTTTCCTACAAGGCCGGGGATGGCTTCAAAGGCGCTGCCGCCGGTCGTTCCAACCAGTTCGCCGTATTCATCGACTCTACTGGGCGCAGCTACTCGCTGGCCGCCCACAGCCTGCCGTCGGCACGCGGCCAGGGCGAGCCCCTGACCGGGCGCCTGACGCCGCCGCCAGGGGCGACCTTCGAGTGCGTGCTGTTGCCTGAGGACGATGCGCTCTACGTGGTGGCGTCCGATGCCGGCTATGGCTTCGTGGTCAAGGGCGAGGACCTGCAGGCCAAGAACAAGGCCGGCAAGGGCCTGCTCAGCCTGCCCAACGGCGCCAAGGTGATGACGCCGCGGCCGGTCGCCGACCGCGAGCAGGACTGGCTGGCAGCCGTGACCACCGAGGGCCGCCTGCTGATCTTCAAGGTCAGCGACCTGCCGCAGTTGGGCAAGGGCAAGGGAAACAAGATCATCGGCGTACCCGGGGACCGGGTCGCCAACCGGGAAGAGTTCGTCACCGATCTGGCCGTCGTGGGCGAGGGTGCGACGCTTGTATTGCAGGCTGGCAAGCGTACTCTGTCTCTCAAGCCCGACGACCTTGAGCACTACAAAGGTGAGCGTGGCCGACGTGGCAGCAAGCTGCCACGCGGCTTCCAGCGGGTCGATGGCATGGCGGTGGAACGCCCCGAGTGAACCGGCTGTCTGTCTGGAGCGGCAATTTCAGCGTCATTCCAGGCAGAAATGCTGGAGTCGCGCGGTTATTTCGCGGATGATAGTGCCCTTGCGGCGCCGGCGTGGCTGTGTGCCTGCAAGTATCTACATGAGTATCACTGCGGTTTGCCTCGGGGCGACCGCTTGGATGGGATGAATGAAATTTCTGCGCCTTCCATTTGCGCTGTTGATGACGGGTCTGCTGGGACTGAGCGGATGCAGCATGCATCAGCCGGTGGCCTTGTATCAGCTGGACAGTGGTGACCCAGGCCAGCCCTCGCAGAGTGCCGGCATGGCCGTCGTACTCGGCCCGGTATCGGTAGCCGATTACCTTCAGCGTGAAACTTTCTTGCAGCGTCAGCCTGATGGCAGCCTGACGTCCGCGACCGACGGTCGTTGGGCGGGCAGTCTTTCGGCGGACATCGACCAACTGCTGGTGCGTCAGCTCGCCTGGCGCCTGGACAGCCAGCGTGTCGTCCTGGCACCGGCCACCGCTGGTTTCTCGCCGGATGTGCAGGTGTTGCTGTCGATCACCCGCTTGGATTCCGGCCGCAACCAGCCGGCGATCCTGGATGCCCAATGGCGTCTGCTCGATCGCCGCGGCAAGGTGCGGGACAACCGCATCGTGCACCTGGAGCAACCGCACGAGGGCTCTGAGTCGTCCCAGGTGCAGGCCCAGGGGCAATTGCTGCAGAAGCTGGCCGAGCAGCTCAGCGCGGCGGTCAAGCCGCTGGCCAACCAGCCGGCCATCGCCGAGGAAGCACCGCCAAAGAAGTCCGCACCGACCCAGGTCAAGAAAGGGCCAGAGAAGCCGAAGATCCCCATGGCTTCGCCCATTCGGACCGACATGGAGGTCTATCGGTTCTGACCGGCAGACGCAAAAAAAGCCCGCAGCGATGCGGGCTTTTTTGTGGCTATTACGACCAATCCCCCTGTAGGCGCGGCCTTGAACTGGCCTAATGATTTTGGACACCTTCTTCGGGCGCTATGATGGCGCCCAATTGGAGGCAAAATCAGTGCGCAAGTCTTATTCGAGAGAACACAAAATCCGAGCAGCTGAAATGGTGCTGGATGCCGGCCAGTCGGTTCCTGAGGTATGCGAAATCCTCGGGATTGGCCGCACAGCTCTTCGTCGTTGGGTTGAGCAGGTAAGGCAGGAGAGAGAGGGCAAGGTGCCGGCTGGAGCCAAAGCCATCACTCCGGAGCAGCAACGTATTGAAGAGCTGGAAGCGCTGGTTCGTCAAAAGGATCGGGATATCGAAATCCTAAAAAAGGCCAGTGCTCTCCTGCTTCGGGACTCCAAAGATCGTTCTCGCTGATCAACGAGCTGAGTGAGCAATATGGTGTTGTCGACTGCTGTCGCGTGCTTGGGGTCAAACGCAGCAGTTTCTATGCATGGCGCAAACGCCAAGGGCGTGAGAATCCCGGCAGGGATGCTCTACGCTCGCGTGTAATCGATCGTTTTAAGGCGTCACGAAGCTCTGCCGGTTCACGCACGTTGATGCAGGAGCTGCGGCGTGAAGGCCATGAGATTGGGCGTTACAAAGTGCGTGCGCTTATGCGTGAAGCTGGCCTGAAATGCCGGCAGCGTAGACCGCACCGGTATCGGTCATCCGGCACGGAAGCATTGATTGCGGAAAACCAACTGAAGCGAAACTTCAAAGTTTCGACAATCAACGAGGTTTGGTGTGGCGATGTAACTTATATCCAGGTTGGCAGGCGTTGGCTGTATTTAGCCGCAGTAATCGACTTGTATGCACGCCGAGTCGTGGGCTGGGCGTTTTCAATGACTGCCGATGCCAGGCTGGCCTGTGACGCGCTGCGTATGGCGTCTGAGTCCAGGGGCAGGCCTGCGGGCGTGATGTTTCATTCAGATCAAGGCTGCCAGTACACCAGCCACAAATTCAGGTCTGTGCTTGAAGAGTGCAGCCTGAAGCAGAGCATGAGCCACCGTGGCCAATGCTGGGACAACGCCGCCATGGAGCGATTCTTTGGGGCATTGAAATCAGAATGGGTGCCACCAGGAGGCTATGAGTCCGAATCTGAAGCCAAGGCCGACATCATGGCTTATTTGGTGCGCTACAACCTCAAGCGCCTCCACAGCTACAACGGCTACGAGACCCCGGTAGCCATGGAGGAAAAGCTCAGGGCAGCGGCATGAACCTTAACCGGTGTCCAAAATTACTTGACCAGATCACCTTGCGCCGCGATCGGGCGCGAAGCGGCCGTAAACCAGGCGTCTCGTTCATTGATGCAGGTGCATCGAGGTTGCATGGGGCAGGGCCGCTTCGCGGCCCATCGCGGCGCAAGGCCGCTCCTACTAGGCCCGGCGTTCGTGCATGCGGGCCAGCTGGCGTTCGAGCATGGACGGGTAGGGCTCCATCAGGCGCTCGACGCAGCAGGCGCCTTCTGGGCTGGCGATAGGACGGATACGGGCACGCTGGCGGATCAGGGCGTCGTCGCTGATCTTGCGTTCCACCAGCAGCAGGTTGCGGCTGTGCTGGGACAGCGCCAGGGCGTCCTGGGCCTTTTCCGCCATCAGCAGGTCTACCTGCTCCAGGCCTTGCAGGTCGTCACCCAGGGTCAGGCCCAGTTGCAGCTGCAGGGTGATGCCGCTGTCGGCCACCTCGATCTGCAGGGCATGGCCCAAGGCGCGCAGCAGCTCGCCGCAGCAGATGGCGTTGGTCAGGTAGTCTTCGCCGCAGTCGCGGCTATGGAACAGCAACAGCGTGCTGCCGTCCTTGAGCGTGTGGGTTTCCCCTTCGTACAGCGATGCTGCCTGCTCCAGGCAGTCGCGGTAGCGCTCCAGCAGTTCGGTCAGGCGGGTGCGCGGCAAGCGGCGCAGTTGCTCCTGGGAGCCCAGCTGCACGGCCAGCACGGCGCTGTATTGCGGTTCGTCGGACTCGGCCGCGGCCGCTTTAGCCGGGCTCTGCTCGGTGTCGATCAGGTCGGCGAAGGCATCGTCGTCTTCGTCATCGCTGGTCGTGGCCTTGGCTTTTGCCGAGGGCTTGGGCACGGCGGCGTGCTCATCCACTTCGTCCACGTCGAAATCGTCCTCTTCCACTTCCTCAGGCTCCGGCGGCGGAGGGGCGAGACGGGTGTGCAGTTGGCGGGCCAGGTCGCCGATCTCGTCCTGGCGGTCGGTGCCAGGGGTGTGGTGGTGCGGGTCACGCAACCATACGCGCAGCTGCAGCAGCGGCGTGGAGATGTGACGCCCCAGGCGCAGGCTCAGGGCCAGCGCCAAGGCCAACAGAATTGCAGCCAGGATACCCATGCTCTGCAGGCTGATGGTCATCGGCTGGCGGAACTGGGTCATGTCCAGGCTGATGCGCAACTGCCCGGCGGTCACATCCTGGAAGGTGATCTTGGTCTGGTAGAGCCCTTCGGCCTCGCCCAGCAGGCTGTTCTTCGGCCGCTGGCCAGCCTCGGCGAGGATGCGGTTGTCCACGCTGTAGATGGCCGCATGAGCCACCAGTGGGTTCTTCACCAGGTTGCCCAGGAGCACGTTGAGGCTGAGGATGTCGTTGGACACCAGCAGCTCGGTCGCCGAGGTGGCGGTCTGGATGGTCAGGCTCTGGCCGAGGGCATCCGCCTGTTCATGCATGGCCTGCCGGAACTGCAGGCCCATGACGCAGGCATAGATCACCAGCGCCAGGGCCACCAGGAAGATATTGGTGCTGGCGATGCGCAGGGCCAGGGGCACGCGACGCTGGCTGAGGGCTCGGAAGATCATCACGAAGAAATTATCAGGTTTGACGGGCGTGGGCCGGTTCACAGAGCGCGGCTCTTTATGGCGAAAAAGGTGTTGCGCAGTATAGCGAGCCGTGTTTTGTCGGCAAAGTATCGATGCTGCCCGATCATCACGGAAAATCGGTAGAATGCGCATTTTTCATCGAAGTCGGAGCCCGGTCTTGCGCGAAATCGTCCTGATCAACATCACTGGTGAAGACCGTCCAGGTCTCACCGCGGCCCTTACCGGCGTCCTGGTCCAGGGCGGTGTGAACATCCTCGACATCGGCCTGGCGGTGATGCACGGTACCCTGTCCTTCGGCATCCTGGTCGACATTCCAGACAACGAAGTGGCCACCCAGCTGCTGCAAAGCGTGCAGGCCAAGGCCCACGAGCTGAACCTGCAAGCCCGTTACACGCCGATTTCCGAGGGCGACTACCAGCACTGGGCCGACAGCCAGGGCGAGGCGCGCCATATCGTCACCCTGCTCAGCCGCAAGGTGACGCCCGAGCAGCTGCAGCGAGTGAGCGCCGTGATCAGCCAGTACGGCCTGACGATCGAGCGTATCGAGCGCCTGTCCTCGCGCGTGGCGCTGGATGCTCCGGTGGAGAAGAGCAAGGCCAGCCTGGAAATTTCCGTGCGTGGCGAGCCGAGCGATGCCCAGGCCCTGCGCGCCGACTTCTTCGCCCTGGCCGAGGCGCTCGACATCGACATCGCCTTCCAGAAAGACGACCTGTTCCGCCGCAATCGCCGCCTGGCGGTGTTCGATATGGATTCGACACTGATCGAGGCCGAGGTGATCGACGAGCTGGCCAAGGCTGCCGGGGTGGGCGAGCAGGTGGCTGCGATCACCGAGCGCGCCATGCGTGGCGAGCTGGATTTCCGCGCCAGCTTCAAGGAGCGTATGGCGCTGCTCAAAGGCTTGGATGTTGGCGTGCTGGACGAGATCGGCGCGTCCCTGCGCCTGACCGAAGGTGCCGAGCACCTGTTCGCCGAGCTCAAGCGCCTGGGCTACAAGACGGCCATCCTTTCCGGTGGTTTCTCCTATTTCGCCAAGCAGGTGCAGGCGCGCCTGGGTATCGACTACGTCTTCGCCAACGAGCTGGAAGTGATCGACGGCAAGGTCACTGGTGTGGCGGTCGAGCCGATCGTCGATGCGCAGCGCAAGGCCGAGCTGCTTCAGCAACTGGCGAGTGAGGAGGGCCTGCAACTGGAACAGACCATTGCCGTGGGCGATGGCGCCAACGACCTGCCGATGCTCTCGCTGGCCGGCCTGGGCGTCGCGTTCCGCGCCAAGCCGTTGGTGCGCCAGTCGGCTAAACAGGCCATCTCCACTCTGGGGCTCGATGGCGTGCTGTACCTGCTGGGCATGCGCGATCGTGATGCCCGTAGCTGAAGGTTCGGCGGGAGGACTTCGGCTATTTTGATATCGAGCGCCGCGCGGGCGGCGCTCGTTCTCACAGGCGCCGAAACCCTCGCGGCAAGCACTCAGCCCTGGGCAGGCTGCGCCAGCAACTCACCCATGCGTACCGCCGAACCCGCGCCCAGGCTCTCGGCCCACTTCACCTGCTCGGGCCCGAACAGCACGATGGCGGTCGATCCCAGCTTGAAACGCCCCAGTTCCGCGCCTTTTTCCAGATGGATCGGCGCACGGCTGCCTTCGTCGTAGCGGAAGGTCTTCACCTCACGCTTGGGCGGCGTGACCAAACCGGCCCACACCGTTTCGATCGAGGCGACGATCATCGCCCCGACCAGTACCACGGCCATTGGCCCGCGCTCGGTGTCGAACAGGCACACCACCCGCTCGTTACGGGCGAACAGTTCCGGGACGTTCTCGGCGGTGGTCTGGTTGACCGAGAACAGCCGGCCCGGCACGTAGACCATTTCGCGCAGGGTGCCGGCCAGCGGCATGTGCACGCGGTGGTAGTCCTTGGGCGACAGGTAGATGGTGGCGAACTCGCCGCCCATGAACGGCGCGGCCATCAGCGGGTCGCCGCCCAGCAGCTCGAGGGCGCTGAAGCTGTGGCCCTTGGCCTGGAAGATACGGCCATGCTCGATCGGGCCGAGCTGGCTGACCGCACCGTCTGCCGGGCAGAGGATGGCGCCCGGGGTCTCGTCCAGTGGGCGTGCACCTGGCTTGAGCGCGCGGGTGAAGAAGGCGTTGAAGTGTTCGTAGGCGGTCAGGTCCTCGACCAGCGCCTCGGACATGTTCACCTGGTAGCGCTTGGCGAACCAGGCGGTGAAGGCATTCTTGAACCAGCGCGCACGGCACTCGGCGACGCAGCCGGCCAGCCGCGACAGCAGGTGGTGCGGCAGCAGGTACTGGCTGATGATGAACAAGCGGGATTTCATTGGGTTTCCTTGGAAATTCAAACTTCTACAGGCGTGTCCGGGTGGTTGCCCCACTCGCCCCAGGAGCCGGCATAGGCCTTGACCCGTGGATAGCCGAGGGCTTTGGCCACCAAGTAGGTGAAGCCGGAACGGTGGTGGGTCTGGCAGTGAGTGATCACTTCCTTGTCCGGGGTGATGCCGAGTTGCTGCAGGATGTCGGCCATGTCCGGGCGGATGCGCAGGTGGTCGTTCAGGTCCATGCCTGCGGTCCACTCGAAGTTGACCGCGCCGGGAATGTGCCCGCCTTTGGCGGCCAGGACTTTCTCGCCCTTGTACTCGCCGGGGCTGCGGGCGTCCCAGATGGCCAGGTCGGCCGCGCCCAGTCGGCTTTGCAGGTATTCGCGGGTGGCGGTGGGCTCTGCATGCAGTTGCAGGCTGACCGGGCCAGCCGCGCTGGCAGGTACATCGGTTGAGAGCTTGTCAGCCGGCCAGGCCTGGATGCCGCCGTTGAGGTAGTGGTAGCCCTTGTGGCCGATGACGTCGAGCAACCAGATGAAGCGCCCGGCCCAGCCGCCGCCCTCGTCGTCGTACACCACGTAGACCGCGTCGTCGCGGTGGCCGAGCTCGCCGAAGAGCTTTTCCAGGTCGGCGCGCGCCGGCAGCAGGCCTGGCGCCGGTGGCTGGCCCAGCTGGGTGCGCTTGGGGTCGACGAAGCGCGCGCCGGGGACATGACCGCTGCCGTAGCGGTTGGCGCTGGTCAGGTCGACCACGATCAGCTGTGGCGAACCCAGGCGCGGCAGCAGGTCGGCCGGTTCGATCACCAGGGGCAAGCCGGAAAAGTCAGTCATCCACGGTCTCCAGGGTGGAATTGAGGGAGCGATTGTAGCGCAAGGCTCAGGCGTTGCGGTTGGCAAAGGCAGCCAGGGCACGCTCGGTGCATTGCGCGGTCTTGCCAAAGGCTTGCACGCTGACATCGGCCAACGGTTTGCCGCCCTGGTCTGCGATCACCAGCATCACCGTTTGGCCATTGACCGCCAGCGAACGCAGCAGCACATGTTCACTGCCGATGGCGGCCCACAGCGGGGCTGGCAGCAAGGCCGAGAACTGGGCGTGGTTGTCTGGTGTCAGGCGCAGCTGCGCCGCCTGGGTCATCAGGCGTTGCAGCAATTTGCTGCCGGCCAGGGGCAGCACCAGGGCCGCGACCTCCGTTGGCAGGCCGGCGGTCTGTTGCACGCGCAGGGATTCGGTGGCCTTGTCCAGGGTCAGCAGAATCACCCGTTGCATACCGCAGGCCAGCAGAGCGTCGCGGGCCTGGGTGCACAGGTGCAGGCTCGTGCCGAACGGGCTGGGTTGGGCCAGCAGCTCGCCACACAGCGTGCGCCAGCGCGCCAGGTCCTGGGTGGTGGGCGGTGGCGGTTCGAGCATGTCCGGATGCGGTCGGCGTTGCTGCCAGGGCCAGATCAGCGCCTCGGCGGGGTGGAACAGGGCATGACGGGCATGATGGCGGGCGCTGGCGGCGGCCTGCTGGTGGACCTGCTGTTGCACATCGTCGAGCGATGTCTGCAGGTACAGGGCGGTCAGCAGTTGCCAGCGCAGCAGGTGCGGGTTGTCCCAGCCCACCTGGGCGGCCAGCGCCAGGCCGTTGGCCAGCAGCACGGTATTGGCCGGCTGGTTGAACCAGCGGCGCAGCCCGGGCTCGTTGTCCAGGCGCTGCTGTTGGGTGAAGCTGTCCTGCTCGCGGGCGATGGCCAGCACCTGGGCCAGTTGTGCGCGCTCATCGAGCAGCAGGCGATAGCCCTGGGTCACCCATTCCGGCAGCCGCCAGTGTTCGGCCACGGCCTGGCACAGTTGCATGATGCGTACGCCGAACAGCGCGAGCTCGACTTCGGCGGCGTCCTCGCCCTTGTGGATAACCCGCAGCTCCCAGGTATCGAGCAGCTTGGGAAAGGCTTGTGCCATAGGCCATAGCGGTGACAGGAACAGCAGGCTACCCCAATGGATCTCCTGCCACAGCCGTGCCAGGCGGCTGGCGAACAGGCCGCTGGCCTGTTGCGCGGCATGCTGGCTGATCAGCAGGAACTGGCGCAGCACCGGCGGGATGTCCTGGCCTGGCACCGCGGGCAGGCGTGCCAGCAGGCTGGCGCTGCGCGCCAGGCCCAGGCGGTTGAGGGCGATCTCGAGGCTTTCGGCAGGCTCGGCCTGGCTGGCATTGGCCGGGTGGTTGGCCTCGCGCATCACCGACAGCACCAGGGCGGGGCTGTCTTGCATCAGTTCGGCAATGTCCCGCAGGGAGCGGCGGCTGTCGTTGATGGCCGACAACACCCGGTCGTGGCTCTCCTTGGGCACCGGCAGGCGGATGCCATCGAGCAGCTTTACCCAGGCATCGAGCGTACGCGGAATCTGGCTTGGCACCTTAGCGTCCATTGGCATTTTGACATCAGTCCAAACTGGCTTTTCGTTATTTGTGGCTATAGTCTGGCGCAGTTCTGCCGATAAGTAGAAGAAGAGTTTCAAAGCTCCCGTCCCTCATCCCGACCACGACAGCAAGTGCCCTGAACCTATGGCTAAAATTATCGGCATCATCGTCGTATTCGCGAGCGTGCTCGGCGGATACGTACTTTCCCACGGCAAGATCGCGGCATTGATCCAGCCGTTCGAAGTGCTGATCATCGGCGGTGCGGCCTTCGGTGCGTTCCTTCAGGCCAACCCCGGTCACATGACCCTGCATGTGATCAAGAAGTCGCTGAAGATGTTCGGCACCCGTTTCACCCATACCTTCTACCTGGAGGTGCTGGGCCTGGTCTACGAGATCCTCAACAAGAGCCGCCGCGAAGGCATGATGGCCATCGAAGGCGACATCGAAGAACCGCAAGAGAGTCCGATCTTCGCCAAGTACCCGGCGGTATTAGGCGATGAGCGCATGACCGCGTTCATCTGCGACTACTTGCGCATCATGTCCACCGGCAACATGGCGCCCCATGAGCTCGAGGGGCTGTTCGACATGGAGCTGCTGAGCATGAAGGAAGAGCTGGAGCATCCTTCCCATGCCGTCACCAGCGTGGCCGACGCCATGCCGGGTTTTGGTATCGTCGCGGCGGTGCTGGGTATCGTGGTGACCATGGCGTCCCTGGGCGATGGCGACCAGAAGTCCATCGGCCTGCATGTGGGGGCGGCGCTGGTCGGTACCTTCTTCGGTATCCTCGCCGCCTACGGTTTCTTCGGCCCGCTGTCCAATGCCCTGCGCCACGACGCCAAGGAAGAACTGAACGTGTACGAGGCGATCAAGGCCTCGCTGGTGGCCTCGGCATCGGGCATGCCGCCGTCGTTGGCCGTAGAGTTCGGTCGCAAGGTGCTGTACCCGTTGCACCGCCCAAGCTTTGCCGAGCTGGAACAAGTGGTCCGCGGTCGCTAAGCCATGGAGAACAACCAACCCATCATCGTCAAACGCGTCAAGCGCTATGGCGACGGCCACCACGGCGGCTCCTGGAAGATCGCCTTCGCCGACTTCGCCACGGCGATGATGGCGTTCTTCCTGGTGCTCTGGCTGCTGTCCACGGCTACGCCCGAGCAGAAGATCGCCATCGCCGGTTACTTCAAGGACCCGATCGGCTTCTCCGAGAGCGGCACGCCCTACGTGATCGACCTCGGCGGCTCGCCGCAGCTGGCGCCGGAGAAGACCATCAACCCCGAGGAGAAGTCCGAGCCGACGCCGAACACCAGCATCCAGCTGGACAAGGACCAGGTCGAGACCTTGGCCGACCAGGTCGAACAGGAGCGCTTGCAGCTGCTGTTGCAGGAGCTGCAGAACAAGGTCGAGGAAAACCCGCAGCTACAGAAGTTCAAGGACCAGATCCTGTTCGAGATCACCCAGGATGGCCTGCGGATCCAGATCATGGATGCCGAGAACCGGCCGATGTTCGACCTGGGCAGCGCGCGTCTGCAGCCTTACTTCGAGGACATCCTGCTGGCCATGGCCGACACCATCAAGGCGGTGCCGAACAAGATCAGCATCAGTGGCCATACCGATGCCAAGCCTTATGCCGGCACCGGGGAGTTCGGCAACTGGGAGCTGTCGGCCAACCGCGCCAACGCGGCGCGCCGGGCGTTGGTGGCCGGTGGCTACCCTGATGCACAGGTGGCGCGCGTGGTCGGCTATGCCTCGTCGTCGCTGTTCGACCGCAAGGACCCGTTCAACCCGGTCAACCGCCGCATCGACATCATCGTCCTGACCAAGAAGGCCCAACGCGACATCGAGGGGGAACAGAGCGCGCCCCAGACGCCGGCCGAACCGGCTCCGCCGGGCGCCCAGGCGCCGGCAGCACCTGCCCAGGGCGACAGCGCCCAGGCACCGATGCAGCCGCGGGAGCTGCGCCAGAAGCTGAACATCTTCGAGGATGGTGTATTGAAGATGGACGACGCCCAGGAATGATGGCCGCGTAACACCTGTAGGAGCGGCCTTGCGCCGCGATGGGCCGCAAAGCGGCCCCAAGATCACCCGCGTCAGTAGCTATCCTGCGGCAAGCTGGCGATGATCGAGCGGTAGCTGTTCATGCGCTGCGGCGTGACGCGCCCATCCTCCAGGGCCTGGAGCAAGGCGCACCCAGGCTCCCGGGCATGCTTGCAATCGCGGAAGCGGCAATGGCCGATCAGGTCGCGAAACTCGATGAACCCGGCTTCGACGTCATCACGGCTGACATGGCCCAGGCCAAATTCGCGGATGCCCGGCGAGTCGATCAGGTCGCCGCCGTTGGGGAAGTGGTACAGGCGCGCGGTGGTGGTGGTGTGCGTGCCCTGGCCAGACCACTCGGAGAGGTCGCCCACACGGGTCTGTACCTCGGGCAGCAGGCTGTTGACCAGCGAAGACTTGCCCACGCCCGACTGGCCGACGAACACGCTGGTGTGCGTATCGAGCATCTGCTGAAGGCGCTGCATGCCATCGCCCTGATGAGCCGAAACCTCCAGCAGCGGGTAGCCCAGGTCGCGGTAGACCGCCAGCAGGGCCTCGATGGTCGGGCCGTTGCGCTCATCGATCAGGTCGGCCTTGTTCAGCAGCAGCAATGGCCGGATGCCTGCATGCTCGGCGGCCACCAGATAGCGGTCGATCAGGTTGGCCTGGGGCTCGGGCGCCGGGGCGAAGACGATCACGATCAGATCGACATTGGCCGCCACCGGCTTGAGCTGGCCATGGTTGTTCGGCCGACACAGTTCGGCAGTGCGTGGCATCTGTGCGACGATCACGCCATTGCCTTGGTTGCCGGCACGCCACACCACGCGGTCACCGGTGACCAGTGCCGGCAGGTTGGCCCGCAGATGGCACCGAAACACCTGGCCCGCCGCTTCGCCATCCTGGGCTTCGACTTCCACTTGCACACCGAAATGGGCGATCACCAACCCCAGCTGTTCAGGGCCGAGGTCGCCGCCCTCCAGCTCCTGCAGGGCATGTTGTTCGCGTTTGGCGGCGCGAGCGGCGCGCTCGCCCTGGATTTTTTCGATGCGCCAGTTCTGGCGGCGGTTGAGCTGGCGTTTGGCCATGAATGTTCCGTATTGGCGGGGCAGGAAGAAAACGGCTGGCAGTTTAGCACGGCCCGGCGCGGACACTTCGGCTGGTGTTTGCGGCACGAAAGGCCGCGCCTAGGCTAATATGACGGCCTATTCGAGGAGCCCCTTCATGCAGAACCCACAGAACCTGATCTGGATCGATCTGGAAATGACCGGCCTGGATCCGGACAACGACGTCATCATCGAGATGGCCACCATCGTTACCGACAGCGAGCTCAACACCCTGGCCGAAGGCCCGGTGATCGCCATCCACCACAGCGACGAGGTGCTGGCGCGGATGGACGATTGGAACACCCGCACCCATGGCGCTTCGGGCCTGACCCAGCGCGTGCGCGAGAGCCGTATCGACATGGCCGAGGCTGAGGCGCAGACGTTGGCCTTCCTCGAGCAGTGGGTACCCAAGGGCAAGTCGCCGATCTGCGGCAACAGCATCTGCCAGGACCGGCGTTTCCTCTATCGCCACATGCCGAAGCTGGAAGGCTTCTTCCACTACCGCAACCTGGACGTCTCCACCCTCAAGGAGCTGGCCGCGCGCTGGGCACCGCAGGTGCGTGACAGCTTCAAGAAGGGCGGGACCCACCTGGCCCTGGACGACATTCGCGAGTCGATCGCCGAGCTGCGCCACTACCGCGAGCACTTCATCAAGCTGTAACCCTCGGCGGGTGCGCATGGCACATGGCTAGACGCACCGGGAGTGGGTAGACTGCGCGCCTTTTTCCCACGGACACGCACCATGTTGTTGATGCTCTATCTCGTCGCCATCACCGCCGAAGCCATGACCGGCGCGCTTTCGGCAGGCCGTCGCGGCATGGATTGGTTCGGCGTGGTGCTGATCGCCTGCGTCACCGCCCTGGGCGGCGGGTCGGTGCGCGACGTGTTGCTGGGGCATTACCCATTGACCTGGGTGAAGCACCCTGAGTACTTGGTGCTGACCAGCTTCGCGGCGCTGCTGACCATCTTCATCGCGCCGCTGATGCGCCACCTGCGCTCGCTATTCCTGGTGCTCGACGCCCTGGGGCTGGTGGCCTTCACCCTGATCGGCTGCATGACGGCCCTGGAGATGGGCCAGGGCATGCTGGTGGCGTCGATCAGCGGGGTGATCACCGGGGTGTTCGGCGGCATCCTGCGGGATATCTTCTGCAACGACATTCCCCTGGTGTTCCGCCGCGAGCTGTATGCCAGCGTGTCGTTCGCCGCGGCCTGGTTCTACCTGGGGTGCGTGTATTTCAAGGTGCCGGCCGAGCAGGCCATGCTGCTGACCTTGTTCGGCGGGTTCCTGGTGCGCCTGCTGGCGATCCGGTTCCATTGGGAGATGCCCAAGTTCCACTACAACGACCAGCAGTGAGCACGGCCTTCGGGCCCAATCGCGGGACAAGCCCGCTCCTACTCGGCCTATGTGGGAGCGGGCTTGTCCCGCGATGGCGTCGCTTCAGCCACGCTTATTTCTCATGCTGCGCCAATGCCCACTCCACATGCTCGCGCACCAGCTCCGACGGGTGCTCACGCCGCGCGCGCAAGGCTTCCACCACGGGGATGCTGGTCGGCGCATTCCCAAGCCCCACCGCCAGGTTGCGCAGCCAGCGTTCATAGCCGGCACGGCGTAGCGGCGAGCCCTCCGTCCGGGCCAGGAACGTGGCCTCGTCCCACAGGAACAGCTCGGCCAACTCAGCGTTGTCCAGGCCATGGCGGGGTTTGAAGTCGTTTTCCTGGGTCGGCCGGGCAAAGCGGTTCCAGGGGCAGACGATCTGGCAATCGTCGCAGCCGAACACCCGGTTGCCGATCATTGGGCGCAACTCGATCGGAATCGCCTGCTTGAGTTCGATGGTCAGGTAGGAAATGCAGCGCCGGGCGTCGAGTACATACGGCCCGACGAAGGCCTTGGTCGGGCAGATGTCCAGGCACGCCTGGCAGCGGCCGCAATGCTCGGTCACCTGGGCCTCGTCGACCGGCAGTGGCAGGTCGACGAACAGCTCGGCGAGGAAGAAGTAGCTGCCCGCCTTGCGGTTGAGCAACAGGGTGTTCTTGCCGATCCAGCCGAGGCCGGCCTGCTCGGCGATGGCTTTCTCCAGTACCGGGGCGCTATCGACGAAGGCGCGAAAACCGAAGGGGCCGATTGCCTGCTGGATGCGTTCGGCCAAGTGCTGCACGCGCTTGCGCACCAGCTTGTGGTAGTCGCGCCCCAGGGCGTAGCGGGAGATATAGGCTTTTTCAGGCTGCGCCAGCCGCTGGGCCATGAGGGTGTCGCCGGGCAGGTAGTCCATGCGCAGCGATATCACCCGCAAGGTGCCGGGTATCAACTGATCTGGGTGGGCGCGCTTGCTGCCATGGGCGGCCATGTAGTCCATCTCGCCCTGGTAGCCGGCTGCCAGCCAGCGTTGCAGGTGTTGCTCATGCTCGCCAAGCGCCACGCCGGCGATGCCGATGTGGGCGAATCCGAGTTCGCGGCCCCAATCCTTGATCGATTGGGCCAGCGTGGGAAGGTCAGGAAGGCAAGCGGACATGGATGGACAAGGCAATACAGGCGGAGGTGCGTATAATTCTGCCAGACATCGGAGCCTTTGACCCCATGCCCCAGACCAAACACCCCGGTAATGCCCCGCAACTGCTCAGCAGCGTGAACACCGCCCATCTGCCGCCACGCCGCGCCGACGCCCACAAGGGCGATTTCGGCCATGTGCTGGTGGTCGGCGGCGACCTGGGCACCGGCGGAGCGGTGATGCTCAGCGCCGAGGCCGCCTTGCGTTGCGGCGCCGGCCTGGTGAGCGTGGCCACTCGGCCTGAGCATGTAGCCGCTGGCCTGACCCGCCTGCCGGAAACCATGTGGCGAGGGGTGGAGTCGGCCAACCAGCTGATGGGCGTGCTCGAGCGTGCTTCGGTGCTGGTGGTCGGCCCCGGGCTGGGCCAGGCTGCCTGGGGGGGCAGCCTGTTGTCGGCGGCGGCCAATGCCCACCTGCCGCAGGTCTGGGACGCCGACGCCCTGAACCTGCTGGCGCATCGGCCTCTGGCCCTGCCCAGTGGCAGCATCCTCACCCCGCACCCGGGCGAGGCCGCGCGCCTGCTGGGTATTTCCACCGAGGCGGTGCAGGCCGACCGGCCGGGCGCGGCCCGCAAGCTGGCGCGCAAGCATGCCAGCATCTGCGTGCTCAAGGGGGCCGGTACCCTGGTGGCCGCGCCGAGCGGCGAGCTGGCCCTGTGCGGGCGTGGTCACCCGGCGATGGCCGGCGCGGGCCTGGGCGATGTGCTGACCGGCGTGCTGGCGGCCCTGCTGGCCCAGGGGCTGGACGCCTGGGCTGCCGCATGCCTGGGTGTGTGGCTGCATGCCTGCGCCGGCGAGCGTCTGGGGGCCAAGGGCAGAGGCCTGGCAGCCAGCGACCTGGTTCCGGTCATTCGTGAATTGTTGGAGGAGCATTCAGCGTGTCAGGTATAACCTTGTTTCTGGCCGACGAACCGGCCACCGTGGCATTCGGCGCACGCCTGGCCGAGGTGACCGGCGGTCATGGCGTGATCTTTCTCGAAGGCGACCTGGGCGCCGGCAAGACTACGCTTTCGCGCGGGTTGATCCGTGGCCTGGGCCACACAGGTGCGGTCAAGAGCCCGACTTTCACTGTGGTCGAACCCTACGAAATCGGCGAGGTGCGCGCCTATCATTTCGACCTGTACCGCCTGGTCGACCCGGAAGAGCTGGAGTTCATGGGCATCCGCGATTACTTCGAAGGGGACCCCTTGTGCCTGTTCGAATGGCCAGAGAAGGGCGCGGGCGTTTTGCCAAAGCCCGACCTGACCATTACCATAAGCCCGCAAGCGAACGGACGTTCGCTGACCCTTTCGCCGCAGGGGGAGCGCGGTGAGGCCTGGTGCGCCGCCCTGGCCACAGAATTCAAACAGTAAATGGGGTTAGGTATGCGCATACGCGCACTGGTCGCCGTCGTGGGGCTGCTGCTGACAGCGGTGACCGTTGACGCTCTGGCCGTCACACAAGTCAAGAGCATGCGTCTGTGGCGCGCACCGGACAACACGCGGCTGGTCTTCGACCTGTCAGGCCCTGTGCAGCACAGCGTCTTCACCCTGACCGCGCCAGACCGCCTGGTCATCGATATCAACGGGGCCACCCTGGGTGGCGCCCTGAACGTGGCCACCTCCAATACGCCGATCAGCAGCGTACGTTCGGCCCAGCGTACCCCCACCGACCTGCGGGTGGTGGTCGACCTGAAGAAGGCCGTCACGCCCAAGAGCTTCACCTTGGCGCCCAATGCCCAGTACGGCAACCGCCTGGTGGTCGACCTGTACGACCAGGAGGCCGACGCCATCGCTGCCAGCGCACCACCTCCACCCCCGACCACGCGTACGCCCGCCAGCACTCCGGCCGTGCCGGTGACCCCGACGCAACCGGCGATCAAGCTGCCACCGGTGCCGAGCGGCAAACGTGACATCGTCGTCGCCATTGATGCCGGCCATGGCGGGGAGGACCCGGGCGCCTCCGGTTCGCGTGGCCAGCACGAAAAAGACATCGTGCTGCAGATCGCTCGCGAGCTGCAGCGCCAGATCAATACCGAGAAGGGCTACCGCGCCGAGCTGACCCGTACCGGCGACTATTTCATCCCACTGCGCAAGCGCACCGAGATCGCCCGCAAGAAGGGTGCCGACCTGTTCATTTCGATCCATGCCGATGCCGCGCCGTCGCGGGCCGCCTTCGGCGCCTCGGTGTTCGCCCTGTCCGACCGCGGTGCAACGTCCGAGACCGCGCGCTGGCTGGCCGACACGGAAAACCGCTCGGACCTGATCGGTGGTGCCGGCAACGTCAGCCTGGACGACAAGGACCGCATGCTCGCCGGCGTGCTGCTGGACCTGTCGATGACCGCTACCTTGAGTTCCAGCCTCGATGTGGGGCAGAAAGTGCTGGGCAACATGGGCCGCATCACCCCGCTGCACAAGCGGCGTGTGGAGCAAGCCGGCTTCATGGTGCTGAAGTCGCCTGACATTCCGTCGATCCTCGTCGAAACCGGGTTCATTTCCAATGCCAACGAAGCGGCCAAGCTGGCGACCAAGAGCCACCAGCAGGCCCTGGCCCGCTCGATCCATACCGGGGTGCGCCAGTACTTCCAGCAGAGCCCGCCGCCGGGCACCTACATCGCCTGGCTGCGTGACAGCGGCAAGATCGCCCAGGGGCCGCGCGAGCACACCGTGCGCCCGGGCGAAACCCTGGCCATGATCGCCGTGCGCTACCAGGTCAGCGTGGCCAGCCTGCGCAGCACCAACAGCCTCAAGAGCGATGAGCTGAAGGTCGGCCAGCACCTCGACATTCCCGGCACTACCCTGGCGTCGCAGCGATGAGTGGTGGTTCGCGCATCCAGCTGCTCAGCCCGCGGCTGGCCAACCAGATCGCCGCCGGCGAGGTGGTCGAGCGCCCCGCCTCGGTGGCCAAGGAACTGCTGGAGAACAGCCTCGACTCCGGTGCCCGTCGCATCGACGTGGAGGTCGAGCAGGGCGGGGTGAAGCTGCTGCGTGTGCGTGACGACGGTGGCGGTATCGCTGCCGACGACCTGCCGCTGGCTCTGGCCCGCCACGCCACCAGCAAGATCCGTGAGTTGGAGGATCTCGAAGGGGTGCTGAGCCTGGGCTTTCGCGGCGAGGCCCTGGCCTCGATCAGCTCGGTGGCGCGCCTGACCCTGACCTCGCGCACCGCCAGTGCCGGTGAGGCCTGGCAGGTGGAGACCGAAGGCCGCGACATGACCCCACGGGTGCAACCGGCGGCACACCCTGTCGGTACCTCGGTGGAAGTGCGCGACCTGTTCTTCAATACCCCGGCCCGACGCAAGTTCCTGAAGTCGGAGAAGACCGAATTCGATCACCTGCAGGAAGTCATCCGTCGCCTGGCCCTGGCGCGCTTCGACGTCGCCTTCCACCTGCGCCACAACGGCAAGAGCGTCCTGAGCCTGCACGAGGCACCCGATGAGATCACCCGGGCACGCCGGGTGGGCGCCATCTGTGGCCCAGGCTTCCTCGAGCAAGCGCTGCCGATCGATGTCGAGCGCAACGGCTTGCGGCTGTGGGGCTGGGTTGGCCTGCCGACCTTCTCGCGCAGCCAGGCGGACCTGCAGTACTTCTTCGTCAACGGCCGCGCCGTGCGCGACAAGCTTGTGGCCCACGCGGTACGCCAGGCGTACCGCGACGTGCTGTTCAATGGCCGGCACCCGACCTTCGTGCTGTTCCTGGAGCTCGAGCCCAACGGCGTGGACGTCAACGTTCACCCGACCAAGCACGAAGTGCGCTTCCGCGAAGGGCGCATGGTCCATGACTTCCTTTATGGCACGCTGCACCGTGCCCTGGCGGACGTGCGCCCGGAAGACCAGCTGGCCGCGCCGGCCGCGGCCACCGAGATCGTACGCCCCACTGGGCTGCAGGTTGGCGAATTCGGCCCCCAGGGCGAGATGCGCCTGGCCTCGCCGGTGCTCGAACAGCCCCAGGCTGAACCGCGCCAGGCGTTCGCCGGTGGTAGTGGCGCGGGCTACCAGTACCAGTACACGCCTCGGCCTTCGCAACCGGTGCCTGCCGCCGAGGCCCAGGCGGTCTACCGTGAGTTCTTCGCCCCGCTGGAAAACGGCGCGGCAGCGCCGGTGGCATTGCCGCAGAGCCAAGGCGATGTGCCGCCGCTCGGCTACGCCCTGGCCCAGCTCAAGGGCATCTATATCCTTTCTGAGAACGCCGTGGGCCTGGTGTTGGTGGACATGCACGCCGCCCACGAGCGGATCATGTACGAGCGATTGAAAGTGGCCATGGCCAGCGAGGGCCTGAGTGGCCAGCCACTGTTGGTGCCCGAGTCGCTGGCGCTCAGCCAGCGCGAAGCCGACTGTGCCGAGGAACATGCCCAATGGTTCCAGCGCCTGGGCTTCGAGTTGCAGCGCCTGGGGCCTGAAACCCTGGCGATCCGGCAGATCCCCGCCTTGCTCAAGCAGGCCGAGGCCAACCGCCTGGTGCAGGACGTGCTGGCCGACCTGATGGAGTATGGCACCAGTGACCGCATTCAAGCGCACCTTAACGAACTGCTCGGCACCATGGCCTGCCATGGCGCCGTGCGCGCCAACCGCCGCCTGGCCATTCCCGAGATGAACGCGCTGCTTCGCGATATGGAAAACACCGAACGCAGCGGTCAGTGCAACCACGGCCGCCCGACCTGGACCCAGCTTGGGCTGGATGACCTGGACAAACTCTTCCTGCGCGGTCGATGACATGAGCGGCAAGCCCCCTGCAATATTCCTCATGGGCCCGACGGCGGCCGGCAAGACCGACCTGGCCATCGAGCTGACCAAGGTGTTGCCGTGCGAGCTGATCAGTGTCGATTCGGCGCTGGTCTATCGCGGCATGGACATCGGCACGGCCAAGCCGTCGAAAGAGGTGCTCGCTGCCCATCCGCACCGGCTGATCGACATCCTCGACCCGGCCGAGAGCTATTCGGCGGCGCAGTTCTGCAGCGACGCCCTGGAAGCGATGGCCGAGATCACCGCCCGCGGCAAGATCCCGCTGCTGGTGGGTGGGACCATGCTCTACTACAAGGCGCTGGTCGATGGCCTGGCGGACATGCCCGCGGCAGACACCGCGGTGCGCGCCGAGCTCGAGGCCCAGGCCCGCGAGCTCGGCCTGGCCGAGCTGCACAGGCAGTTGGCCGAGGTCGACCCCGAATCGGCGGCCCGTATCCACCCCAACGACCCCCAACGCCTGATCCGCGCCCTGGAGGTCTACCGGGTGAGCGGCCAGAGCATGACGGCCCACCGGCAACGTCAATTCGCGGAAAGTCGCGCAGCAGACGCAGGCGCGGGCGGGCATTTGCCCTATACTGTCGCCAGTTTGGCGATTGCTCCTACAGATCGTCACATTTTGCATCAACGAATTGCGCTACGATTCTCGCAAATGCTGGAACAGGGGTTCGTCGACGAGGTCCGAGCACTGCGCGCCAGAAGTGACTTGCACGCCGGGCTGCCGTCTATACGGGCAGTGGGGTATCGGCAGGTCTGGGATCATCTGGATGGCAAGCTCACGGCCGACGAGATGCGCGAGCGCGGTATCATTGCCACACGCCAGTTGGCCAAGCGGCAATTCACCTGGTTGCGCGGCTGGTCCGGCGTGGAGTGGCTCGACAGCCTGGCCTGCGACAATCTGTCCCGCACCTTGAAATACCTGGGGACCGTCTCCATATTGAGCTGAGTCCCTGCAATTGCCGTCTATTCTTGCGAAAGGGCGGCATGAATTACCGATTTTTATTGTTTTTTTACTATTGATCCTTACAGGAGTGCGGCATATGTCAAAAGGGCATTCGCTACAAGACCCTTACTTGAACACCTTGAGAAAAGAAAAGGTCCCGGTTTCCATCTACTTGGTAAACGGGATCAAGCTGCAGGGCTCGATCGAATCCTTCGACCAGTTCGTGGTACTGCTGAAGAATACCGTCAGCCAGATGGTCTACAAGCACGCCATTTCGACCGTGGTTCCTGCCCGTCCGGTTCGCCTGCCAAGCCCGTCCGATTCCGAACACGGCGACAGCGAGCCAGGCAACGCCTGATAGGAGCCTGCATTGTTCTTTGAGCGCCACGGTGGTGGTGAGCGAGCGCTGCTCGTTCACTTGGAAGGTCAGAACCCTGAGGCGCGCGAAGACCCGCAGGAGTTTCAGGAGCTGGCATTGTCGGCCGGTGCCGACATCGTCTCGCTGGTCTCGGTAGCAAGGCATCAGCCTTCCGCCAAATACCTGATTGGCAGTGGCAAGGTCGAAGAGTTGCACGACCTGGTCCATGCCGAGCAGGTAGACCTGGTGATTTTCAATCACACCCTCACGCCCAGTCAGGAGCGCAACCTCGAACGCGTTTTCGAGTGTCGTGTGCTCGACCGTACCGGGCTGATCCTCGATATCTTCGCCCAACGGGCGCGTACCCATGAAGGCAAGCTGCAGGTCGAACTGGCCCAGCTCGAGCACATGAGCACGCGGCTGGTGCGGGGCTGGACCCACCTGGAGCGGCAGAAGGGCGGTATCGGCCTGCGTGGCCCGGGTGAAACCCAGCTGGAAACCGACCGCCGCCTGTTGCGGGTGCGCATTCGCCAGATCAAGTCACGCCTGGAGAAGGTGCGCAGTCAGCGCGAGCAGGCGCGCCGCGGGCGCAAGCGCGCGGACATCCCCGCAGTGTCGCTGGTGGGTTATACCAACGCTGGCAAGTCCACATTGTTCAACGCCCTGACTGAATCCGAGGTGTACGCAGCGGACCAGCTGTTCGCCACCCTCGACCCGACCCTGCGCCGGCTCGAGCTGAACGACCTGGGTCCGATCGTGCTGGCCGACACCGTGGGCTTCATCCGCCACCTTCCGCACAAGCTGGTCGAGGCATTTCGGGCTACGCTCGAGGAATCGAGCAACTCCGACCTGCTGCTGCATGTGATCGATGCCCATGAGCCCGAGCGCATGGAGCAGATCGAGCAGGTGCTGGCGGTACTGGGTGAGATCGGGGCCGAAGGCTTGCCGATCCTCGAGGTCTATAACAAACTCGACCTGCTCGAAGATGTCGAGCCGCAGATCCAGCGCGATGCCGACGGCAAGCCGCAACGGGTCTGGGTATCGGCACGTGATGGACGTGGCCTGGAACTGGTTGGCCAGGCGATTGCCGAGTTGCTGGGGGATGATCTGTATGTCGGAACCCTGCGCCTGGAACAGCGACTTGCCCGCTTGCGCGCGCAATTCTTCGCTCTGGGCGCGGTGCAAGGCGAAGAGCACGATGAAGAAGGTCGCAGCCTGCTGAGCGTGCGGCTGCCCCGGGTAGAGCTCAATCGCCTGGTCAGTCGCGAAGGCATGGAGCCTGAACTGTTCATCGAGCAACACACTTTGCAATAAATGCCCGTCGAGGTCGTCGGGCGGCCGAAGCAGGCATTCTGTAGCATTGGACGGCGCGCCGTGGGCGCGTCTTTGCTTTATCAGATGGAGAGCGCTATGGCTTGGAACGAGCCGGGTGGCAACTCGAACAATCAGGATCCCTGGGGCGGCCGCCGTGGCGGCGGTGGTGGCGACAAGAAAGGTCCACCGGATCTGGACGAGGCCTTCCGCAAGCTGCAGGACAGCCTGAACGGCATGTTCGGCAGCGGCAAGAAACGCGGTGGCGGTGGTGACCGCAATATCGGCAAGGGTGGTGGCCTGGGCCTGCTGGGCATCGGCCTGGCCGTGCTGGCGGCTATCTGGCTG
Source organism: Pseudomonas sp. p1(2021b) (assembly GCF_020151015.1). Lineage (NCBI taxonomy): Bacteria > Pseudomonadati > Pseudomonadota > Gammaproteobacteria > Pseudomonadales > Pseudomonadaceae > Pseudomonas > Pseudomonas sp. p1(2021b). The sequence continues at coordinate 4,578,103 of NZ_CP083746.1, read as the reverse complement.
TACAGCGCCGTTTACGTGGTGGACGAGCAGGAGCAGGCCGTGGTGCTGCGCTTCGGCAAGTACTACGAGACGGTCGGGCCGGGCCTGAACATCTACTTCCCGCCGATCGATCGCAAGTACCTCGAGAACGTGACCCGCGAGCGGGCCTACAGCAAGCAGGGCCAGATGCTCACCGAGGACGAGAACATCGTCGAGGTGCCGCTGACCGTGCAGTACAAGATCACCAACCTGCAGGACTTCGTGCTCAACGTCGACCAGCCGGAGGTCAGCCTCCAGCATGCGACCGAAAGCGCCCTGCGCCACGTGGTGGGCTCCACCTCGATGGACCAGGTGCTGACCGAAGGCCGTGAGCAGATGGCCGTGGATATCCGCGAGCGCCTGCAACGCTTCCTCGACACCTACCGCACCGGTATCACCGTCACCCAGGTCAACGTACAGAGCGCGGCAGCCCCGCGTGAAGTGCAGGAAGCCTTCGATGACGTGATCCGCGCCCGTGAGGACGAGCAGCGTGCGCGCAACCAGGCCGAGTCCTACGCCAACGGCGTGGTGCCGGAAGCCCGTGGCCAGGCCCAGCGCATCATCGAGGACGCCAACGGCTACCGCGATGAAGTCATCGCCCGCGCCAAGGGTGAGGCCGACCGCTTCACCAAGCTGGTCGCCGAGTACCGCAAGGCGCCGGACGTGACCCGCCAGCGCCTGTACCTGGAGACCATGCAAGAGGTCTACAGCAACTCGAGCAAGGTCCTGGTGGCAAGCAAGGATGGGCAGAACAACCTGCTTTACCTGCCGCTGGACAAGATGGTCGAAGGCAGCCGCAACACGGCCGCTCCGGTCAGCAGCGTACCGGCCTCGGTCAACGACGCGGCCGCGCGCGCAGCGCAGGAAATGCAACAGCAGCAACAGTCGCTGCGTTCTAGGGAGAGCCGTTGATGAGCAATAAATCGCTGATCGCCCTGATCGCCGCTGTCGTACTGGCCATCGTGGCCTGGAACAGCTTCTACATCGTGTCCCAGACCGAGCGTGCGGTATTGCTGCAATTCGGCCGTGTGGTCCAGGCGGATGTCCAGCCAGGCCTGCATGTGAAGGTTCCCTACGTCAACCAGGTGCGCAAGTTCGACGCTCGCCTGATGACCCTGGACGCCCCGACCCAGCGCTTCCTGACCCTGGAGAAGAAAGCGGTGATGGTCGATGCCTACGCCAAGTGGCGGGTCAAGGATGCCGAGCGCTTCTACACCGCGACCTCGGGCCTCAAGCAGATCGCCGACGAGCGTTTGTCCCGTCGTCTGGAAAGCGGCCTGCGTGACCAGTTCGGTAAGCGCACCCTGCACGAAGTGGTCTCCGGTGAACGTGACGCATTGATGGCGGACATCACCGCTTCGCTGAACCGCATGGCCAGCAAGGAGCTGGGTATCGAAGTCATCGACGTGCGCGTCAAGGCCATCGACCTGCCCAAGGAAGTGAACCGCAGCGTGTTCGACCGCATGAGCACCGAGCGTGAGCGTGAAGCGCGCGAGCATCGTGCCAAGGGTAACGAACTGGCTGAAGGTATCCGCGCCGATGCCGACCGCCAGCGTCGCGTACTGCTGGCCGAAGCCTATCGCGAAGCGGAGGAGACCCGCGGTGATGGTGACGCCCAAGCGGCTGCCATCTATGCCAAGGCCTACACCCAGGACGCGGAGTTCTATGCGTTCTACCGCAGCCTGCAGGCGTACCGCGAGAGCTTCTCGAGCAAGAGCGACGTGCTGGTCCTGGATCCGAAGAACGAGTTCTTCCGCTTCCTGGACAAGAGCAAGCCTTGATCGTCTTGGCTTGAATTGGCGGGGCCGCTGTGCGGCCCTTTCGCGGCACAAGGCCGCTCCTACAGGATTGTGCACCCCCTGTAGGAGCGGCCTTGTGCCGTGAAAGGGTTGCAAAGCAGCCCCGGCAACTGGCCGGAAGGCACCCCGCCCGGCAGCTAAAATGCCAAGCGGGGTGCATCCTGAAGGAAAAGCGGTGTATGATCAGTCAGCCGGGAAATTCCCGGCTTTTTTGCGTCTGCAAGGTTGATTGGCAAGCCGCCGGTTGACGGCTTGGCCAGGTCGCAAGGCAATTCGAGGGTATTGGGTACGGTGGTGGCGCTGGGATCAGTGCTGCCCGCTGCTGTGCGCCAATGCCTGCTTCACTTACGGCTCGCCTGTGGGCAGGCCGCCCGGACCAGAGGGGAAATGGCGTAATGGCAACGGTAGACCGCTGGCTGCTGCCAGATGGCATCGAGGAAGTACTGCCGCCTGAGGCCGCGCGTATCGAGATCGCGCGGCGCCAGGTGTTGGACCTGTTCCAGAGTTGGGGTTACGAACTGGTCGTCACCCCGCATATCGAGTACCTGGAATCGCTGCTCACCGGTGCCGGCCAGGACCTGGACCAGCGTACCTTCAAGGTGGTCGACCCGCAGTCCGGTCGTCTGATGGGCTTTCGTGCCGACTTCACCCCGCAGGTGGCGCGCATCGACGCCCATACCCTGCGCCGCGAAGGCCCGAGCCGCCTGTGCTATGCCGGCAGCGTGCTGCATGCCCAGCCCCGAGCCCTGTCCACCTCGCGTAGCCCGATCCAGCTCGGTGCCGAGCTGTACGGCGACGCCAGCCCCACCAGCGATGTTGAGGTCATCAGCCTGATGCTCGCCACGCTGCAGCTGACCGACGTCGCCGATGTGCACATGGACCTCGGCCACGTCGGTATCTATCGCGGCCTGGCCCGTGCCGCGGGCCTGTCCGGTGCGGTCGAGCAGCAGTTGTTCGATGCTCTGCAGCGCAAGGCTGTCGATGAAGTGCAGGCCCTCACCGCCGACCTCCCCAAGGACCTGGGCAGCATGCTGCGGGCCTTGACCGAACTGTGCGGTGGCCGCGAAGTGCTGGCCGAGGCTCGCGTGCGCCTGGGCCGTGCCCCAGCCAGCGTGCTGGCGGCGCTGGACGACCTGCTGGCGATCGCCGACCGCCTGACGGCGCGCTACCCGGACCTGCCCTTGTATTTCGACCTGGGCGAGCTGCGCGGCTATCACTACCACACCGGCGTGGTGTTCGCCGTGTTCGTGCCGGGTGTCGGTCAGTCGATCGCCCAGGGCGGGCGCTACGACGACATCGGCGCCGACTTCGGCCGGGCGCGCCCGGCCACCGGTTTCTCCACGGATTTGAAGACCCTGGTCACACTGGGGCGAGCGGAGGTCGTATTGCCTGCTGGCGGCATCTGGATGCCCGACAGTGGCGACGCGGCCCTCTGGCAGATGGTCTGCCAGTTGCGCAACGAGGGCCAGCGTGTGGTCCAGGCCCTGCCTGGCCAGCCGTTGAGTGCTGCTCTCGAGGCGGATTGTGATCGGCAATTGATTCAGCAAGACGGGCGCTGGCAGGTACTGCCGCTGACCCAATGAGTTTCTTCGTCGGCAAAGGCCGGCAACCAAGTTTGCGTGAATGAGGACAAGTGTTATGGGTAAGAATGTCGTCGTCCTGGGCACCCAGTGGGGTGATGAGGGCAAAGGCAAGATCGTCGATCTGCTGACCGAACATGCTGCCGCCGTAGTGCGCTACCAGGGTGGCCACAACGCGGGTCACACCCTGGTGATCAATGGTGAGAAGACCGTTCTGCACCTGATCCCTTCCGGCATCCTGCGTGAAGGCGTCCAGTGCCTGATCGGCAACGGCGTGGTCGTTGCCCCGGACGCGCTGATGCGTGAAATCACCAAGCTGGAAGAGAAGGGCGTACCGGTGCGCGAGCGCCTGCGCATCAGCCCGGCAGCGCCGCTGATCCTCTCCTACCACGTGGCCCTGGACCAGGCCCGTGAGAAAGCCCGTGGCGAAGCCAAGATCGGCACCACCGGCCGTGGTATCGGCCCCGCCTATGAAGACAAAGTGGCTCGTCGCGGCCTGCGCGTGGGCGACCTGTTCCACCGCGAGCGCTTCGCCGCCAAGCTCGGCGAGCTGCTGGACTACCACAACTTCCAGCTGGTGAACTACTACAAAGAGCCGGCCATCGACTTCCAGCAGACCCTGGACGAGTGCATGGCCTACGCCGAGCAGCTCAAGCCGATGATGCTCGATGTCACCGCCGAGCTGCACAACCTGCGCCGTGCCGGCAAGGACATCATGTTCGAAGGCGCGCAGGGCTCGCTGCTGGACATCGACCACGGTACCTACCCGTACGTCACCAGCTCGAACACCACCGCCGGCGGTATCTCCACCGGTTCCGGCGTCGGCCCGATGTACCTGGACTACATCCTGGGCATCACCAAGGCGTACACCACCCGCGTCGGTTCCGGCCCGTTCCCGACCGAACTGTTCGACGAGACCGGCGCCACCCTGGCCAAGCGCGGCCATGAGTTCGGTTCCACCACCGGTCGTGCCCGTCGTTGCGGCTGGTTCGATGCCGTGATCCTGCGTCGCGCCATCGACGTCAACAGCATCTCGGGCATCTGCCTGACCAAGCTGGACGTGCTGGACGGCCTGGAAACCATCAACATCTGCGTGGGCTACAAGGACGAGAACGGTGCCGTCATCGACGCACCTTCCGATGCCGACAGCTACATTGGCCTGGAGCCGGTGTACGAAGAGCTGCCGGGCTGGAGCGAGTCGACCCTGGGTGCCAAGACCCTGGAAGAACTGCCGGCCAACGCCCGCGCCTACATCAAGCGCATCGAAGAGTTGATCGGCGCACCGATCGACATCATCTCGACCGGCCCGGATCGCAACGAGACCATCGTCCTGCGTCATCCGTTCGCCTGATCTGCCCTTCGGCTGATCCGACGCCGCGGCCTTGAAAGAGGTCGCGGCGTTTTTGTTTGCCGGTTCGCCTGTACCGGCGATCAGGCCCGTACAAAGCATTCCTTGCTGAACCTTGGCACTTTTCCCCGCCTCCCCCGGCACAACCCTTGCTGCATGGAACGCCCGTAGGTGCCATCAAAGTAATGGCGCCAAGAACACGGGAGTTACAACGTGTCTGCCATCCTCTCACTGTTACGAAGCCGCCTCTTGCGGCCTGTGTTTGTTGCGCTTGGTATCGCTCTTCTGGTGCAGGTACTGGTCGCCGTTGCACTGACTCGAAGCACGGTCACCGCCCTGGAGGTGCAATTGGGCGAGCGCCTGGGCCATGACAGCCGCAAGCTCGCCACGGAGCTTGAGCAAGCGGGCCAGGACGTTCGCTCGGGCCTGGACAGCCTGTCTGCCAGCACCCGCCAGCGTCTGAGTGCAGGGCTGTCGGCGCGTCTTGAAAGCGAACAACAGCAGTTGCGCAGCACCCTTGAAAAGAACCTCAAGGACTCGGCCAATGACATGGCCGAGCTGCTGGCCTCGGTGGCACCGCGTGCCATCTGGGACAACGATGTGCCCACGCTTTCCGACTTCGCCCGCCGCGCCCAGCGCAACCCCAACGTACTGTTCGTCATCTATGACGACGCCCAGGGCCAGCATCTCACCCGCTACCTGAACCGGCAGAACCCTATCAACAAGGCCTTGCTCGAGAAGGGGCAGGGCGAGCGGGCGCTGGACAAGGTGCTCGATGCGGCGCGCAAGGACCCCTCGGTGTACTACGTCGAGGCCCCTATCAACCCCAACGGAGCCGAGATCGGCAAGGTTGTGATGGGGGTTTCCACGGCGGGGGTGGAGCAACAGCTCAAGGCTCTGGATGATCGATTCGCCGCCCTGATCGCGAGCGGCGAACAGCTGGTCGGCGACAGCCTGGTGGCGGCGGCGGCCGACAGCGGCAAGGCATTGCGTTCGCGGCTGGAGGCCGCCCAGGGCAGCGCTGCCGCCATGCAGGCCAACACCGCACAAACCGTGCGCGATGCCGCTGCCGAGCTGCGCTGGCGCATAGGCCTCGGTCTGGTGCTTGTGGGCCTGGGGGTGTTGCTGGTGGTGGCCATCGTGCTGGGGCGACGAGTGGTCAGCAAGCTGCGCCTGTTGATCAGGGCGCTGGATGATCTCGCCGCAGGCGAAGGCGACCTGACCAAGCGAGTGGCACTCGACAGCCGTGACGAGATCGGCGACATGGCCTCGGCGGTCAACCGCTTCGTCGACAAGTTGCAGCCCATCGTGCGCGAGGCGGGCGAAGTGGCCCAGCGTACGGGCGTGGAAATCGGCACCATGGCCCAGCGCAATGCCGGCGCCGATGCCGCCGCAGCGCTGCAGCGCGACGAGGTGGCCGCCAGCCTGCGCGATCTTTCCAGCATGGCCGACGAAGCCCAGGCCGAAAGCCAGGCCATGCAGGCCGCCTTGCAGCAGGTGGTGGACATCCGTCGCGCTGCCGATGAAAACAGTCGCGCCTCGACCCAGTTGGCACGGTTGATCGAGAACCTGGCCGGCGAAGTGGAGACCGGTTCCCAGGTGATCGAGCGCCTGGCCAAGCAGAGCGAGCAGATCGAGGTGGTGCTGACCGTTATCCATGGCATCGCCGAACAGACCAACCTGCTGGCGCTCAATGCGGCCATCGAAGCGGCGCGCGCCGGCGAGACCGGTCGCGGGTTCGCCGTGGTGGCCGATGAGGTGCGCGCCCTGGCGAGCAAGACGCAAAGCTCCACCGGGGATATCCAGGCGCATATCGCCGCCTTGCAGCAAGGTGCCAAGGAAGCTGTCGCGACCATCGGCCAGGCCGGGCGCCAGGCCAGCGAGGGCCTGCTGGTGTTGCGCGACAACGAACGCCGCCAGCAGTCGGTGCAGGCGGCGGTGGAGCAGGTGCATTCGGCCATCGGCCTGGCCACCCGCGCGGCCGAGCAGCAGGCCCACGGTGCACAGGCGGTGCGCGGACGGGTGGAGACCATCCATGCCCAGGCCGAGCGCTCGGCTGAAGTGGTGATGCAGACCACCGCCAGCAGCAAGGTGCTGGACGACCTGGCGGCGCAACTGCGCGCCAGCCTGGGTCAGTTCAAGGCTTGAGCGCATCGCGGCGCAAGCCCACGGATATGGCGCCACCCTGTAGGAGCGGGCTTGTCCCGCGATCAAGGGCGAAGCCCTTGTCCTGCAATCGCGGAGCTGGGTTGGCCCGCTGAATAGCCGACTCCGCTCCCGCACAGCTGTCACGCAACCGCAAATGACAGTCAGGGCAATCTACGCCTTGATTGAAACAATTTTAAACGCGATCAACCCCTTTTCAGCGGCGAACATGTAGGCAATTTCTGAATTTTACCTTTCTGGCTCATAGCTGTTGCGGCGGCCTTCATAGAGGGGCTAGGTTCCCAGGGAACTCAAGATGACGGTCTCCGCCATCTCATGAACAGCCCATCTACTACCAGGGAGGTAAGCATGGCTTTTGATGCCTACATTCAAATCGCGCACATCAATGGCGAAGCACTGGACGCGCAGTATCCCAACTGGATCGAGATCACTGGCTACAAGTTTGGCGCCCACCAAAGCACGTCCGCCACAGCCAGCTCTGCAGGCGGCGCATCCTCCGGGCGGACCACGCTCACCAACTTCACCTTCACCAAATATCTCGATAGCGCCAGCAGCAAGCTTCTCGAAGCCAGCTGTGCCGGCCAGCACCTGAAGGAAGTGAAGCTCGTGGTGTGCCGGGCCGGCACCGAAAAGCTCAAGTACTACGAAGTCGTGCTCGAGGAAGTGATCATCGCTGACTACGCCCAGAGCGCTGGCGATGGCCTGCCGGTGGAAGTCGTGCAGCTGAACTATGGCCGTATCAAGACCACCTATACACGGCAGAAGCGCCTTGATGGCAGCGGCGGCGGCAATGTGACCGGCGGCTGGGACCGCATAAACAACAAGAAATATGCGTGAGGGAAGGCCATGTCTGAAGCACGCAGTTTTATCAACGCCCGGGCGCAAACCTATGAATCGTTGAAGGCTGGTATTTCCATGTCGGCGAATCAACGAGCCAAGTTTGATGTGCTGAATGCACATATCGTCAACAGTGTGGTCGTCGGAGGGGAGCTGGTCATCGTCGGAGATCCCAGTACTCCGTCATGCACAAGTCACGAAGCGTTTTTGATGGCGAAGGCGGTAGGGATACATCATCAGCTAGAAGTCAATAATATCGGGGTGGATGACTTCTTTCTGGATAATTATGACTTGCTGAAAAGCCTGCTCGCTTATGCTTCTATGGGCGCCGGGGCGGTTGCCGACGGCTGGAGCAGGCATCTCGAGGCGATCAAGAAAACGTTGGAACAGATTGAACGACTTTATCGTGAGTACTTGGGTAACGGTACGATCAGGGCGCGCGATGAATTTTATGCGAAGCGAAAGGCGCTGTTTCTACAGTTAGAGGAACAGCTGAGCATGGTAGCAGCTTATGGTTCATCCTTACGTAACAAAGGAAAAGCAAAGCGGACGCTAGAGATATCTACTAAACGTTATTTGCATTCGGGTGAGATAGCTGGATATGCGGAAAAAATTGCTGGGGTTTCTAAAGCGGCAGCTTTTATCAAGAAGGGAACCTATGTAGGGATTGGGCTGGATGTCGCATCGACAACTCTCGATATACATAGAGCATGTGCATTGGGGCGAGAGGAAGAGTGTGAAAAAGCTAAGTATGTGCATGGAAGTTCCCTCGTGACAGGGGTGGGTGGAGGAAGTATAGGAGGGACAATAGGTGGTGCTCTCGCCGTCGCTGGTTGTACCTTCGTTCTTGGGATCACCACTGGACCCGGTGCACTTGCCTGTGCTGTCTTGGGAGGCATGGTTGGAGGTGTTGTGGGGGGGAATATCGGCGCAGAAGGCGGCGAAATGATAGGGGAGTATTTGTACAGGAAAGTGTCAGGATGAGTATTGATCCTGCAGTACTATGGATGTCTATTCTAGGTCCTGGTTGCTTTGTTATGTCGATGTTTGTGTATGTGGCTCATCGGTATGTCGATTCCATTGAATTGTTGCTCATTAATTCAAAATATATCGTGGGCCTGAAATCAATTTTTTCGGGGGCGGGTCTGATAGGGAAGGTTTTACGGATGAGTATCATAGGTTGCGTTCTAATGATTCCGGGCCCCTATGCGCGAAGGGGACTTATTGACTTGGATGACGTCAAACGCGTTCCCTGCGGCATAAAATGGTTAATTGTGGGGCTTTTGTTGGGGGTTTTCTTATGTTTTTTGTTAATGATCTTTTTTCGTGTGTGGATTTACATAAGTTCCGGCGGGTAAGATTCTTAATGTTATCTTTTCCTAAAGAGCCCAAGCCTACGAGTCGCTCAAGGACGGTCTCGGCATGTTGAGGGTTGCGCAATGACAGACGTGTATGTGGCTGTGCTTGGTGTATTTTTATTTGCTTCGCCTGTAGTGCTATTTACAGTCTGGGTAGTGATTGCAAATAGATCCCTCGATCACATCGAGTCCTTTTTTTCAAACAGTCCAATGGTGGTGGAGAATAGAAGGGTTTTTTCTCAAGCCGGAGTTCTGGGGCGAATTGTGCGAGTAGGATCGGTGTCCGCAATGTTGATGGCTGCCAAGATGTGCGTGCATAAAGGGCTACTGGATTTTGAGGACGTGCGTAGATTTCCAGTTCGTTTGAAGCGATTTTTGGTTGCTTTATGGTTTTTCCATTTGTCGCTGTTTTTTATTCTTGTGACATTCTGCATTTGGATAATCCACTGGCGCTAATAGGCGCCAGTGATGGCTGATTGTAATATGCGTGGTTCTTGCTTTAAGGCTATCGCGGGCAAGGTGCTCCCACGGGTACGGTGCTGCCCTATAGGAGCGGGTTTGCCCGCGCTAGCGCTCACGCCTTGTTCAAATACATCCGCGTCGTCAGCAGATACACCGGCAACCCCGAAACCACGATCAACAGCGCCGCGTAAGGCGCCGCCGCCGCGAACTCGACGTTGGCGGTATGTGCCCACACTTCAGTCGCCAGGGTGGTCATGCCGGTCGGGCTGAGCAGCAGGGTGGCCGTCAGCTCCTTCATGGCATCGAGGAACACCAGGGCAAAGGCTGCTGCCAGGGCTGGGAAGATGATCGGCAGCGTCACCCGGCAAAACGCACCGAAGCTGCTGGCGCCCAGGGTGCGGGCGGCTTCTTCCAGGGTTGGCGAGGCCTTGTTCAGTGCCGTGCGCACTGGCGCCTGGGCCAGCGGCAGGAACAACAGCGCATAGGCCAGGATGAGCAATGCGGTGGTCTGGTAGAGCGCTGGTACGTAGTGCAGGGCGAAGAACACCAGGGTCAGGGCGATCACCAGGCCGGGCAGGGCATGCAGCAGATAGGGCAGGCGTTCGGCCCAGATCGCCAGGCGGCCTTTGTAGCGCACCACCAGGAAGCTGATCGGCAATGCCAGCAGTACGCAGAAGCCAGCGCCGCCCAGGGAGACCGACAGCGAGGTGAGCAGTGCCTTGCCGATCTCGGCGACCGGGAAGGCTGCCGAGGCGCCCACGCTCAGCCAATACCCGAGCATCGCCAGGGGAATGCCGCTGCCCAGTATGGCCAGCGCCAGGCAGAACAGTTGCGCCGCTGGCATCCAGCCGCGCAGCTTCACCGGTTGGGCGCGTCGGGCCACGCCCTGGCCGATGCGCACATGACGCGCCTTGCCGCGTACCCGCAGCTCGAGCCAGAGCATCGCCAGGCACAGCGCCAACAGCACCGCAGAAAGCATCGCGGCGTTGGCGTTGCTGAACTCGAGTTCGAACTGCTGGTAGATCGCGGTGGTGAAGGTCTGCAGGCCAAGGATCGACAGTGCACCGAACTCCACCAGCATGTGCAGGGCGATCAGCAGTGCGCCGCCCAGCATCGAGGGCCACAGTAGCGGCAGGGTGATCTTGATGAACACGCCCCAACGGCTGCAGCCCAGGGTGCGCGCCGACTCCTCCAGGGAGGTGTCGAGGTTGCGCAGGGTGGCCGCCACCGGCAGGAATACCAGCGGGTACTTGGACAGCGCCATGACCAGGATCGCCCCGCCCAGACCTTCGAAGTCCGAGCTCAGCGACACCCAGGTGAAGCTGCTGACGAACGACGGCACGGCAAACGGCAGGCACAGCACCACGCCCCAGAGGCGTCGACCCGGCAGGTCGCTGCGCTCGAGCAGCCAGGCCAGGGCCAGGCCGGCGACCATGCACAGTATCGTCACCCCGGCCATCAGCATCAGGGTGTTGCGCAGCAGGCCCCAGACGAATGGCCGCCAGAGCAGGCGCAAGGCTTCATGCCAGCCGGCCTCCCAGGCTTTGGTGCCGACATACAGCAATGGCAGCACGCTCATCGCCACCAGGAACAGGACCGGTAGCACCACCCAGATGGACGGGCGTTTGCGGCGTGGCACGAAGCGCGGCAGGGCCGCTTGGGGCAGGGCGGCGGTCATCAGAGCAGGCCGACCTCGCGCTCGAGCTCCAGGGCTTCCTCGGCATTACCCAAGTCGGCCGGGGTGATCTTTGGTGGGCGCAGGTCCTCGAATGGCTTCAGGCCCTGGTCGGAGACCATGCCCTTGTGCAGCGGATATTCGGCGGTGGTCTGGGTGATCACGCGCTGGCCTTCTTCGCTGGCCATCCAGTTGAGCAGGGCCTGGGCTTCCTTGGGGTGCTTGCTGGCCTTGACCGCGCCTGCGCCGGAGATGGTCACCAGGTTGCCGGCGTCACCGTCGGCCAGGTAGTACAGGCGGGTGTCCAGCTGGCCGCGCTCGCGCTTGAGGGCATACCAGTAGTAGTTGTTCACCAGCACGGCATCGACTTCACCTTTCTCCACGGCTTTGAGGGCGACCATGTTGTTGGTGTAGGTCTTGCCGAATGCCTTGAGGCCGGTCAGCCATTCCTCGGTGGCTTCCCGGCCGTGCAGCTTGAGGATGGCCACGGCCTGCTCCTGGAAGGCGCCGCTGGTGGGCACGTAGCCGACCCGGCGGTCCCACTCGGGGTTGGCGAAATCCATCACTGTGGTCGGCAGGTCTTTCTCGTCGACCTTCTTGGGGTTGTACACCACCACGCGGGTGCGTGCGGTGACGCCCATCCAGGTGCCGTTGGCGCCCACATATTCCTTGGGCAGCATGTTCAGGGTGGCGTCGTCGATCTTGGCCAGCAGGCCCAGCTCGCCCAGGTTGTTCAGAGGTGGGGATTCTTCGGTATAGATGACGTCGGCCGGCGAACGGTCGCCTTCCTCGATGATCTGGCTGGCCAGCTGGTTGCTGCTGCCCTTGCGAATATTGATGTGGATGCCAGTCTTGGCCTCGTAGGCCTTGGCAATGGCTTCGCCGATTTCCTTGTGCTGGCCGTTGTACAGGGTCAGGGTGACCGGGTCGTCAGCCAGGGCGGCCGGTGCGCCGATCACCAGGCCGAGCAGGGCGGCGGCCAGGCTGCGCATCAGCAATTGCGGGCGGATCGTCATGCGGGTATTTCCTCGCTTACGGCTACATATTTGGAAACAATGGTAAACGAAATCGTTTCTCAAATGGGCGTGTGAAGGAAAATTCAGGGATAGACCAAAGGGTGGGGTTGGCGTTCCTTGTAGGAGCGGCCTTGTGCCGCGATCGGGCGCGAAGCGGCCGCAATGGGGTGATGTACTGCTGCAGGCGGGGCGTGCATGGGGGGGGTTACGGCCGCTTCGCGCCCGATCGCGGCACAAGGCCGCTCCTACAGGGGAGGAGTGAAACCTGGGAGTAAAAATCGCAGGCAAGAAAAAACCCACTAGCAAGCTAGTGGGTTTTTGTATGGTGCCCAGGAGAAGACTCGAACTTCCACGACCGTTAAGTCACTGATACCTGAAACCAGCGCGTCTACCAATTCCGCCACCTGGGCAAAGCTTTGCATCATCTGGTGAGGCGAAAACCGTTCGCTTTCACACAGCAGTAACAGATCCTTGGTCATCTGTTACTTGAAAATCATTGGTGCCCAGGAGAAGACTCGAACTTCCACGGCCGTTAAGCCACTGATACCTGAAACCAGCGCGTCTACCAATTCCGCCACCTGGGCACACATTCGAGATAAAAGATGCTTTACAGCGCCGTTCATCTCTACTACAACTTCGGGGTTGTCCGTCGTTGTGGTGCGCACTATACGGACGCTCCTGAGGGCTGTAAAGCCCCCAGCTCAAAAAAATTTCAAAAAATTCAACTTGTTGATTCCGCAGGCCTATTCCCGCACACCGGACATGCCGCTGGGGCTGTCCAAGGCTGACATTTCCGGTTTCAATACGCCTATGCCAGAATTCCTATCTATATACCCCAAGGTGAACCCCTTCTGATGGCCGATTGGCAATCCCTCGATCCCGAGGCCGCTCGCGAAGCGGAAAAATACGAGAATCCCATCCCTAGCCGTGAGCTGATCCTGCAGCGCCTCGCCGACCGTGGCGAACCCGCCGCCCGCGAAGAGCTGGCCGCAGAGTTCGGCCTGCACGACGAAGACCAGATCGAAGCCCTGCGCCGCCGCCTGCGTGCCATGGAGCGTGACGGCCAGCTGATCTACACCCGGCGCGGCACCTATGCCCCGGTGGACAAGCTGGACCTGATTTGCGGCCGTGTCTCCGGCCACCGCGACGGCTTCGGCTTCCTTATTCCCGACGATGGCAGCGAGGACCTGTTCCTCAGCCCTGCGCAGATGCGCCTGGTGTTCGACGGCGACCGGGGCCTTGCCCGCGTCTCGGGTGTCGACCGCCGTGGCCGCCGCGAGGGCGTGCTGGTGGAAATCATCTCCCGCGCCCACGAGAGCGTGGTCGGCCGCTACTTCGAGGAAGGCGGCATTGGTTACGTGACCCCCGACAACCCGAAGATCCAGCAGGAAGTGCTGGTGACCGCCGGGCGCAACGGCGGGGCTAAAATCGGCCAGTTCGTCGAGATCAAGATCACCCACTGGCCGACGCCGCGTTTCCAGCCTCAGGGCGACGTGGTCGAGGTCATCGGCAACTACATGGCGCCGGGCATGGAGATCGATGTCGCCTTGCGCAGCTACGACATCCCGCATGTCTGGCCCAAAGAGGTGATCAAGGAAGCCCGCAGGTTCCGCTCCGAAGTCGAGGAAAAGGACAAGGAGAAACGTGTCGACCTGCGCCACTTGCCGTTCGTCACCATCGACGGCGAGGACGCCCGCGACTTCGACGATGCGGTCTATTGCGAGCCGCTGGGCAAGCTGCGCTTGTTCTCCGGCGGCTGGCGCCTGTATGTGGCGATCGCCGATGTCTCCAGTTACGTGCGCCTGGGCTCGGCCCTGGACGTCGAGGCCCAGCAGCGCGGCAACTCGGTGTACTTCCCCGAGCGCGTCGTGCCCATGCTGCCCGAGGAGCTGTCCAACGGCCTGTGCTCGCTGAACCCGCATGTCGATCGCCTGGCCATGGTCTGTGAAATGACCATCAACAAAGCCGGCCAGATGGTCGACTACCAGTTCTACGAAGGCGTCATCCACTCCCATGCGCGCCTGACCTACAACAAGGTCAGCAGCATGCTCGAGCATGCCCGCACCCGCGAAGGCAAGGCCCTGCGCGAGGAGTACAGCGCCGTCCTGCCGGACCTCAAGCACCTCTATGCGCTGTACAAGGCGCTGGTGGCCGCGCGCCATACCCGTGGCGCCATCGACTTCGAAACCCAGGAAACCCGCATCATCTTCGGCGAAGACCGCAAGATCGATGAGATCCGCCCGACCGTGCGCAACGACGCCCACAAGCTGATCGAGGAATGCATGCTGGCGGCCAACGTGGCCACCGCCGAGTTCCTGCAGAAGCATGGCGTTCCAGCCCTGTACCGCGTGCACGACGGCCCGCCGCCGGAGCGCCTGGAAAAACTGCGCGCCTTCCTGGGCGAGCTCGGTCTGTCGCTGCACAAGGGCAAGGAGCCTTCGCCGAAGGACTACCAGGCCCTGCTGGCGAGCATCGCCGAGCGACCGGACTTCCACCTGATCCAGACCGTCATGCTGCGCTCGCTGAGCCAGGCGGTGTACAGCGTCGAGAACAACGGCCACTTCGGCCTGAACTACGAGGCCTACACCCACTTCACCTCGCCGATCCGCCGCTACCCGGACCTGCTGGTCCACCGCGCCATCCGCAGCGTCATCCGCTCGAAGGTCGATACCCCGCACGTCAAGCGGGCCGGCGCCATGAGCATCCCGAAGGCGCGGATCTACCCGTACGACGAGAACGCCCTCGAGCAGATGGGCGAGCAGTGCTCGATGACCGAGCGGCGCGCCGACGAGGCCACCCGCGACGTGGTCAACTGGCTCAAGTGCGAATATATGCGTGACCGCGTTGGCGAGACCTTCCCGGGTGTGATCACTGCCGTGACCGGTTTTGGCCTGTTCGTCGAGCTGACCGACATCTATGTCGAAGGCCTGGTGCATGTCAGCGCCCTGCCAGGCGACTATTACCACTTCGACCCGGTGCATCACCGCCTGTCCGGCGAGCGCAGCGGGCGCAGCTTCCGCCTGGGCGATACGGTCGAGGTCAAGGTCATGCGCGTCGACCTGGAGCAGCGCAAGATCGACTTCGAGATGTCCGAGCAGGCCGTCGCCGCCCCGGTCGGCCGCAAACCGCGCGGTGCGGCCCCGCAGGCCGCTGCCACCGCGGCCGAGCCAGCACCGGAGCCGAAGATTTCGCCCAAGCCGCGTAGCCGCAAGAGCGAGGCGTCCGAGGCGTACTTCCCCAAGGATGCCGTGCAGCGCAACGCCGAGGTGCGCAAGAGCCGCGAAATGAAGAAGGCGCTGATGAGCGAGGCTCGCCACAGCCACGCCAGCGGCAAGTCGGAGAAGGGCGCCAAGGCGTCCGGCAAGCCGACCAAGCACCGCAAGGGGCCGTCTAAGTCCGGCGCGCCACGTAAAGGCAAGAAGTCATGAGCCAGCTGGAAAAAATCTACGGCGTACACGCCGTGCAAGGGCTGCTGCAGCACCACCCCAAGCGGGTCAAGCAGATCTGGCTGTCGGAAGGGCGCAGCGAGCCGCGTATCCAGGCCCTGCTCGCGCTGGCCGCGGAAAACCGCGTGCCGGTCGGCCAGGCCGAGCGCCGTGAGCTGGACGCCTGGGTCGAGGGTGTACACCAGGGTGTGGTCGCTGAGGTCAGCCCCAGCCAGGTCTGGGGCGAGGCCATGCTCGACGAGATGCTCGAGCGTGCCGAGCAGCCGCCACTGATCCTGGTGCTCGATGGCGTGACCGACCCGCACAACCTCGGCGCCTGCCTGCGAACCGCAGATGCTGCCGGCGCCACCGCAGTGGTCATTCCCAAGGACAAGTCGGCCACCCTGACCGCCGTGGTGCGCAAGGTCGCCTGCGGTGCCGCCGAGGTGATCCCGCTGGTGGCCGTGACCAACCTGGCCCGCACCCTGGAAAAACTCCAGCAGCGCGGCCTGTGGATCGTCGGTACTGCCGGCGAGGCCGAGCAGGAGCTGTACCAGCAGGACCTGACCGGGCCGATCGCCATTGTCATGGGGGCCGAAGGCAAGGGCATGCGTCGCCTGACCCGCGAGCACTGCGACTTCCTGGTCAAGCTGCCGATGGCCGGTAGCGTGAGCAGCCTGAACGTGTCGGTGGCCACCGGCGTGTGCCTGTTCGAGGCCGTACGCCAGCGCCAGGGCAAGCGCTGAGCCACAGGTAGCGCCGGTCTTTTCGCGGGTAAACCCGCTCCCACAGGGTTTGCCAAGACCTCTGTGGGGGCGGGTTTATCCGCGAATGCGATCTGGCAGGCCAATATGTTTCAGGCTGTTCAAATATTCGCCAATCGCCTTGCTTGTCCGCCCCGCCTTCTCTACAATTGCGCCCCTTGCCAAGCAGGCAGGCGCGCATGTGCCTTCTTTTCAAGGCAAGACATACAGTGTCATTCACTCCTTGTCTGACCAGGGTGCTGGCAGACTACTAACCCGTAAGGAGCATTCATGCGTCATTACGAAATCATCTTCCTGGTTCACCCGGACCAGAGCGAGCAAGTCGGCGGCATGGTTGAGCGTTACACCAAGCTGATCGAAGAAGACGGCGGCAAGATCCACCGCCTGGAAGACTGGGGCCGTCGTCAGCTGGCCTACGCCATCAACAACGTTCACAAGGCTCACTACGTGATGCTGAACGTTGAGTGCACCGGCAAGGCCCTGGCCGAGCTGGAAGACAACTTCCGCTACAACGATGCCGTGATCCGTAACCTGATCATCCGTCGCGACGAAGCCGTCACCGGTCCGTCCGAGATGCTGAAGGCCGAAGAGAACCGCAGCGAGCGCCGTGAGCGTCGTGAGCGTCCTGAAGCTGCTGATGGCGCCGAAGGCGACGACAGCAACGACAGCGACAACAGCGATAACGCTGACGAGTAATCCACGGACCTTTTTGAGGAGCCTATTACATGGCACGTTTCTTCCGTCGTCGTAAATTCTGCCGCTTCACTGCCGAAGACGTGAAAGAGATCGACTACAAAGATCTCAACACCCTGAAAGCTTACGTATCCGAAACCGGCAAAATCGTTCCAAGCCGTATCACCGGTACCAAAGCTCGTTATCAGCGTCAGCTGGCTACCGCTATCAAGCGCGCCCGCTTCCTGGCCCTGCTGCCCTACACCGACAGCCACGGCCGCTGAGACCGGGTCGTCGACAAGTAGCAAGGGATAAGCATGCGAGCGTTGGCTGATTTCATCATGCGCGGTCGTGTGCAGGCCTCCATCGTGGTGGCCGGTTGTGCGGCATTGCCGCTGTTGTTCTGGTTGAGTGCCGCCGCCGGGAGCCTGGTGTTCCTGCGGCGCGGTTTCAAGGACGCTTCCTCGGTCATCGTCTGGGGCATCTTGCCGGCGTTGGCCTGGTGGGTCTTCGGCGAGCCACGCACCTTGATGGTGCTGCTGGGGACGCTGGGGCTGGCTGCGCTGTTGCGCGCCGGGCATTCCTGGAACCGGGTGCTGTTGTCCAGCATCGCCCTGGGCCTGTTGTACGGTGTTGTGCTTGGTTCGGTGTTCCGCGAACCGATCGAAGCTCTGGCGCGAGCGCTTGAAAAAGCCCTGCCGCAGATGCTCGACGGCCTCTACCAGCAGTTATCGGTAGAGGAACAGGCACATCTTGGAAGCCTCATCGTACCGGTGCTCGGCGGCCTGATCGCGGCCCTGTTGCAAGTTGTCAGTGTGCTGGCCCTGATGTTGGGGCGCTACTGGCAAGCCGTGTTGTACAACCCGGGAGGTTTCGGCCGCGAGTTTCAAGCGGTGCGGATTCCCCTGGTGCCGATGCTGGTGCTGTTGGCCTGCATGCTGTTCGGCCCGAACCTCGGTTCCGGCCTGGCATTGCTGACGCCGCTGTGCAGCGTACCGCTCATGTTCGCGGGCATTGCCCTGCTGCACGGGTTGGTGGCCCAGAAACGCCTGGCCAGGTTCTGGCTGGTGGGGTTGTACGTGACGCTGGTGCTGTTCATGCAGCTGACCTATCCGTTGCTCGTGGTCCTGGCCATTGTCGATAGCCTGATTGATTTTCGCGGTCGCAAGTCCCCTCACCAGGGTGACGACTCCGCGAACGGTGAAGGTTAAAAGTTAAGAGGTTTTACCAAATGGAACTGATCCTGCTGGAAAAAGTCGCCAACCTGGGCAACCTGGGCGACAAAGTAAAAGTTAAAGGTGGTTACGGCCGTAACTTCCTGCTGCCTTTCGGCAAGGCTGTCGTTGCCAACGCCGCCAACCTGGCTGCGTTCGAAGAACGTCGCGCCGAGCTGGAAAAGGCCGCTGCCGACCGTAAAGCTTCGGCTGAAAGCCGTGCTGCCCAACTGGCCGAGCTGGAAGTGACCATCACTGCCACCGCCGGTGACGAAGGCAAGCTGTTCGGTTCGATCGGCACCCACGACATCGCTGACGCCCTGACCGCTTCCGGCGTTGAAGTGGCCAAGGCTGAAGTTCGTCTGCCGAACGGCACCATCCGCCAGGTTGGCGAATACGACGTAGCCGTGCACCTGCACAGCGACGTCGAAGCCACCGTACGCGTGGTCGTCGTAGCTGCCTAAGCTGCACTGACTGGCTAGCCCTTGATGGGCTCGCCGGTTAACATCGGGCACGGTCCTGTCTTTCACAGGCCGTGCCCTTTGTCTTTTTCATCCTCCAGAATTCTTTCGTGGCCATGAACGAGATCACCACCCCCGAACAGCTCGACCTGCAGACCGCTGCCCTGAAGGTGCCGCCGCATTCCATCGAGGCCGAACAGGCCGTGCTCGGTGGCCTGCTGCTGGACAACAACGCCTGGGAGCGGGTGCTGGACCAGGTGTCGGATGGCGATTTCTACCGGCATGACCACCGCCTGATCTTCCGTGCCGTGCACAAGCTCGCCGACGCCAACCAGCCGTTCGACGTGGTCACCCTGCATGAGCAGCTGGACAAGGAAGGGCTGTCGAGCCAGGTCGGTGGCCTGGCCTACCTGGCCGAGCTGGCCAAGAACACCCCGTCGGTGGCGAACATCAAGGCTTACGCCGCGATCATTCGCGAGCGTGCCACCTTGCGCCAACTGATCAGTATCAGTACCGATATCGCGGACAACGCCTTCAACCCGCAAGGGCGCAGTGCCGAAGAGATCCTCGACGATGCCGAGCGGCAGATCTTCCAGATCGCTGAAGCCCGTCCGAAAACCGGCGGGCCGGTAGGGGTCAACGAGCTGTTGACCATGGCGATCGACCGGATCGACACGCTGTTCAACTCCGACAGCGACATCACGGGCGTTTCCACCGGTTTCACCGACCTGGACGAGAAGACCAGTGGCCTGCAGCCCGCCGACCTGATCATCGTCGCGGGCCGCCCGTCGATGGGCAAGACCACCTTCGCCATGAACCTGGTGGAAAACGCCGTGCTGCGTACCGACAAGGCGGTGCTGGTGTTCTCCCTCGAGATGCCAGGTGAGTCGCTGGTCATGCGTATGCTGTCGTCCCTGGGCCGTATCGACCAGACCAAGGTGCGTTCCGGCCAACTGGACGACGACGACTGGCCGCGCCTGACCTCGGCAGTCAACCTGCTCAACGACCGCAAGCTGTTCATCGACGATACCGCCGGCATCAGCCCTTCGGAAATGCGCGCGCGTACCCGTCGCCTGGCGCGCGAGCATGGCGAGATCGCCCTGATCATGGTCGACTACCTGCAGTTGATGCAGATCCCGGGCTCTGCCGGTGACAACCGGACCAACGAGATTTCCGAGATCTCCCGCTCGCTCAAGGCCTTGGCCAAGGAGTTCAACTGCCCGGTCATCGCCCTGTCGCAGCTCAACCGTTCCCTCGAGCAGCGCCCGAACAAGCGTCCGGTGAACTCCGACCTGCGTGAATCCGGTGCGATCGAGCAGGACGCCGACGTGATCATGTTCGTCTACCGGGATGAGGTGTATCACCCCGAGACCGAGCACAAGGGCGTAGCGGAAATCATCATCGGTAAACAGCGTAACGGCCCCATCGGCTTCGTTCGCCTGGCATTCATCGGCAAGTACACCCGCTTCGAGAACCTCGCGCCGGGTATGTACAACTTCGACGACGACGAATGAATCCTGGTAGGGGAGCGGCACAAGGCCGCTCCTGAAGTCGCGCCATGCCTGGCTTTCGATGAATCCGACCTTTGTCGTCGGATTTGATCAAAATTTGTGCTATATTCCGCGCCCGCGATTTCCCTGCACACCCATACCGGTCATTGACATGCAAGCAGCCAAGCCACTCTACGACTATCCCAAGTACTGGGCCGAATGCTTCGGGCCAGCGCCTTTCCTGCCGATGAGCAGGGAGGAGATGGATCTGCTCGGCTGGGATTCCTGCGACATCATCATCGTGACCGGTGATGCGTACGTCGACCATCCGTCGTTCGGCATGGCCATCATCGGCCGTCTGCTGGAGGCCCAGGGCTTCCGCGTGGGCATCATCGCCCAGCCGAACTGGCAGTCGAAGGACGACTTCATGAAGCTCGGCGAACCGAACCTGTTCTTCGGTGTCGCGGCCGGCAACATGGACTCGATGATCAACCGCTATACCGCGGACAAGAAGATCCGTTCCGACGACGCCTACACGCCCGGAGGTATGGCCGGCAAGCGTCCGGATCGCGCCAGCCTGGTCTACAGCCAGCGCTGCAAGGAAGCCTACAAGCACGTGCCGATCGTGCTCGGCGGCATCGAGGCCTCCTTGCGCCGTATCGCGCACTACGACTACTGGCAGGACAAGGTCCGCCACTCGATCCTGATCGACGCCAGCGCCGACATTCTGCTGTTCGGCAACGCCGAGCGCGCGGTGGTTGAGGTGGCCCAGCGCCTGGCAGGCGGCGAGAAGATCGAGACCATCACCGATGTACGCGGTACCGCGTTCGTGCGCCGCGACACGCCCGAGGGCTGGTACGAGATCGACTCGACCCGCATCGACCGCCCGGGCCGTGTCGACAAGATCATCAACCCGTACGTGAATACCCAGGATACCCAGGCCTGCGCCATCGAGCAGGCCAAGGGCGAGGTCGAAGACCCGAACGAAGCCAAGGTGGTGCAGATCCTCGACAGCCCGCGCATGACCCGGGAAAAGTCGGTGATCCGCCTGCCGTCGTTCGAGAAAGTGCGTAACGACCCGGTGCTCTATGCCCACGCCAACCGGGTGCTGCACCTGGAGACCAACCCGGGCAATGCCCGTGCCCTGGTGCAGAAGCATGGCGAGGTGGATGTGTGGTTCAACCCGCCACCCATCCCGATGAGCACCGAAGAGATGGACTACGTGTTCGGCATGCCCTACGCGCGCGTGCCGCACCCGGCCTACGGCAAGGAACGTATCCCGGCCTACGAGATGATCCGTTTCTCGGTGAACATCATGCGTGGCTGCTTCGGCGGCTGCACCTTCTGCTCGATCACCGAGCACGAAGGGCGGATCATCCAGAACCGCTCGCATGAGTCGATCCTGCACGAGATCGAGGAGATGCGCGACAAGGTACCGGGCTTCACCGGCGTGGTTTCCGACCTGGGTGGCCCGACCGCCAACATGTACCGCATCGCCTGCAAGAGCCACGACATCGAGAAGCACTGCCGCAAGCCGTCGTGCGTGTTCCCGGGTATCTGCGAGAACCTCAACACCGACCACAGTTCGTTGATCGAGCTGTACCGCAAGGCCCGCGCTTTGCCGGGGGTGAAGAAGATCCTGATCGCCTCGGGCCTGCGCTACGACCTGGCGGTGGAATCGCCGGAATACGTCAAGGAGCTGGTGACCCACCATGTGGGTGGCTACCTGAAGATCGCCCCGGAGCACACCGAGCGTGGCCCGCTGGACAAAATGATGAAGCCGGGCATCGGCACCTATGACCGCTTCAAGCGCATGTTCGAGAAGTTCTCCAAGGAGGCGGGCAAGGAGCAGTACCTGATCCCGTACTTCATCGCCGCGCACCCCGGCACCACCGACGAGGACATGATGAACCTCGCCCTGTGGCTCAAGGGCAATGGCTTCCGCGCCGACCAGGTGCAGGCGTTCTACCCTTCGCCCATGGCCTCGGCCACGGCCATGTACCACTCGGGCAAGAACCCGCTGCGCAAGGTCACCTACAAGAGCGAAGGGGTGGAGATCGTCAAGAGCGAGGAGCAGCGCCGCCTGCACAAGGCATTCCTGCGCTACCACGACCCCAAGGGTTGGCCGATGCTGCGCGAGGCCCTGCAGCGCATGGGCCGTGCCGACCTGATCGGGCCGGGCAAGCACCAGCTGATCCCGCTGCACCAGCCGCAGACCGACAGTTACCAGAGTGCCCGGCGCAAGAACTCGACCCCGGCCGGCAGCCACAAGGTGGGCAAGGACCAGAAGATCCTCACCCAGCACACCGGCCTACCGCCGCGTGCCAGCGATGGCAGCAAACCGTGGGACAAGCGCGAGAAGGCCAAGGCCGAGGCGTTCGCCCGCAACCAGCAGGCGGCCAAGGAGCGCAAGGAAGCGGCCAAGGGCGGCAAGGGCAAGAGGAAGCCGCGTCAGCCGGTCATTCCGCGCTGACTGATCCCTTTTTAGGGCTGCTTTGCAGCCCATCGCGGCACAAGGCCGCTCCTACAGGAGAGCGCATACCCCTGTAGGAGCGGCCTTGTGCCGCGAAAGGACCGCAAAGCGGTCCCGAAGCTCCCAGCTTCAATCAGGCGTCTTATCGACCCACTTGGGCAGCACCGGCGCCACGAATTCACCCATCGCATCCAAAAGCTCATCGGGCTGCTTGCCCAGCAACAGCATCGCCCGGTGCTGGGGCCGCACGAAACCTTCCTCGACGATGTGGTCGAGGAACCCGCCAAGCTTCTCGTAGAACCCATTCACATCCAGCAAGCCCAGCGGCTTGGCGTGGTAGCCCAACTGGCCCCAGGTCCAGACTTCGAACAGCTCCTCGAGCGTCCCCAGGCCGCCGGGCAGGGCGATGAAGGCATCGCTCAGCTCGGCCATGCGCGCCTTGCGGGCATGCATGCCATCGACCACTTCCAGGCGTGGCAGGCCCTTGTGGCCGATTTCCGCGTCGATCAGGCTCTGCGGCATGACGCCGATGACGTCACCACCCGCGGCCATGGCCGCATCGGCGACCGCGCCCATCAGGCCGACCGCGCTGCCGCCGTACACCAGCGTCAGGCCGCGCTTGGCGATGGCCTGGCCGAGCGCCACGGCCGCTTCCCGATAGGCTGGGTTGGCGCCGGTGCTGGCGCCACAAAAGACACAAACGGAACGTACAGGCATTGCTTATCTCCAATCACATGCGCTGACAGGGTAAGGCGCATGCCCGCCGCTTCCAAGGCCGGATTCACTCCGGGCGGGAGAACTCGCACAGCGCGCCGGTGGCCCCGTGGGCATAGGCGGCGAGCAGGCTGTTCATGAAGGTCGAGAGAAACATTGTCATGGCTCCTGTAATGAGAGGTTGTCCCATCGTCCTTCAAGAGGGCATGATGTGCACTTAGATTGGTTGTATACAATCCATTGAACAAATCTACTGGCTGGCCCCTCGATCCTCCTTGACCCATATCAGCGAGGAGGAAACAGGTTTCAGGCAGTCTCGCAATTGATAAAACCCTGCCAAGGAGATTCACGATGTTTGCGAAAGCTGTAGCGGTATCCCTGCTGACCCTCGCCAGCGCCTCTGTCTTCGCAGCCGAGTGCTCGGTGACTGTCGAGTCCACCGACCAGATGTCCTACACCACCAAGGAATTCACCGTAGACAAGAGCTGCAAGGAATTCACCGTCAAGCTGACCCACAGCGGCAGCCTGCCGAAGAACGTCATGGGCCATAACCTGGTGATCAGCAAGACTGCCGACATGCAGGCCATCGCTACCGAAGGCATGTCCCAGGGCCTGGACAAGGATTACCTGAAGGCTGACAACGCCAACATCATCGCCCACACCAAGATGATCGGCGCGCCGGAGAAGGAAACCGAGGTGAAGTTCGACACGTCGAAGCTGGAAGCCGGCGGTGACTACAGCTTCTTCTGCACCTTCCCGGGCCACATCTCGATGATGAAGGGCAAGGTCATCGTCAAGTAAGAGGTTAGGGGAGGGCCTTGCCCTCCAATCGCGGGACAAGCCCGCTCCTACAGGGATCACTAATGACCTTGTGGGAGCGGGCTTGTCCCGCGATGCTTTTCAAGGCGCGAACGGCAGCTCGCGCTTGTGCTGGGTCTTGCGGTAGGTGGCGACGATGATGTCGAACGCTTCCTGGCGCACCGGCTGCCCATGCAGGAAGGCGTCGATTTCCTGGTAGGTCACGCCGTGGGAGGCTTCGTCCGGCTTGCCCGGCGCAAGGTCCTCCAGGTCCGCGGTCGGCACCTTTTCCACCAGCGCCTCGGGCGCGCCGAAACTGCGGGCGATATCGCGTACCTGGTTTTTCACCAGGCCGCTCAGCGGTGCCAGGTCGCAGGCGCCGTCGCCGAACTTGGTGAAAAAGCCCATGACCGCTTCAGCCGCATGATCGGTACCGATCACCAGCCCTGCGCGGGCGCCGGCGATGGCGTACTGGGCCACCATCCGCATACGTGCCTTGACGTTGCCCACCACGAAATCCACCAAGGTCGGCGAGCCGCCTTCCAGCGCCTTGGTTTCGTTCGCCAGGGCGCGCACCGCCGGGGCGATATCGACGGTATGGACTTCATCGGCCTTGATGACCTCCAGGCAGGCCTGAGCATCATGCTCGTCGTGCTGCACCTGGTACGGCAGGCGCACGGCGATGAAGCGGTAGCCATCGTCGCCGGTCTCGGCGCGCAGCTCGTTGATGGCGCGCTGGGCAAGCAGGGCAGCGGTCAGCGAGTCGACTCCGCCGCTGATGCCCAGGACCAGCGTCTTGAGCCGGGCATTGGCCAGGCACTGCTTGATGAAGGCCACGCGCCGGGTGACTTCGGCCTTGAGCGCAGCGGCATCGGCGAACGGCGGCTGCACCTTGAGTTGCTGTGCAATCTCTCGCTGGACGGCTTGCATGGGTTACTCCTTGCTGGGGACTTTGAATACGTGACGCAGGTAGGCGACGAAGTTCGCGTCTCGACACTGGGTCTTGGCGGCTTCGTCGGAGATCTTGGCCACCGGCGAGCCGTTGCAGTCGGTCATTTTAAGCACGATGCTCATGGGCGCCACCCCGGGGATGTCGCACGTCAGGTTGGTGCCGATGCCGAAACTCACATTGATGCGACCGCGCAGGGCGCGGAAGATTTCCAGCGAGCGGGTCAGGTTCAGCCCGTCGGAGAACACCAGGGTCTTGGTCATCGGGTCGATGCCCAGTTTCTGATAGTGGGCAATGGCCTTTTCCGCCCAGGCCACCGGTTCGCCCGAATCGTGGCGCAGGCCGTCGAAGAGCTTGGCGAAGTACAGGTCGAAATCGGTGAGGAAGGCATCCATGGTGATGCAGTCGGTCAGGGCGATGCCCAGCAGCCCACGGTATTCGCGTACCCAGCAATCCAGCGCGGCGATCTGGCTGTCGATCAGCCGTGGGCCGAGCTGCTGGTGGGCCATGATCCATTCGTGGGCCATGGTGCCCAGGGGTTTCACGTCCAATTTCCAGGCCAGGTCGACGTTGCTGGTGCCCACGAAGCGCGCCGGGAAGTCATCGCGCAGTACCCTCACCACTTCTTCCTGGACGCGGCTGGAGAAACGCCGGCGGGTGCCGAAATCGGCGACCTGCAGGGCGGCCAGTTCTTCATCGCTGGCATGGGCGCGCAGCCAATCGAACTTGCGGTAAAGCTGGTCGCGCGCCTCGGCCAGGCGCATGCGTGGGTGCAGGTGGCGGTTGCGTACCTCGCTGATGATCGCCAGCAGGGGCACTTCGAAGAGGATCACGTGCAGCCACGGGCCGCGCAGGCGCAGGTACAGCTGGTCATGCTCGATGCCGATGTGCACGTAGCGCAGGTTGAAGCGGAACAGGCGCAGGAAGCGCAGGAAGTCCGGCTTGAGGAAGCTGATGCGTTCGAGGAACTCCAGCTGGCCATCATCGAGGGTCAGGTCGCTGAGCCGTTCGATCTGGTTGCGGATCTCGCCCAGGTAGGGGCGCAGGTCCTCGCCGTTGCGGCAGCGGAATTCCCATTCCACGTCGGCATCCGGGTAGTTGTGCAGGACGGCCTGCATCATCGTCAGCTTGTAGAAGTCGGTGTCGAGCAGGTTGTGCACGATGCGCTCGGCAAATGCGCTCTCGCTCATTGAAAGGCTCCAGGTGGCGGCGTTCGCGTAACGAGGGCGAACGCGCGGAATGCGGGCCATTGTGCCAGCCTTTTGCTGGTTGTGGTGTCGGTGGGCTTGTGGGAGCGGGCTTGTCCCGCGCTTGGCCCTTCCTGCCGTCACGGTGACGGCAAGGGCTTCGCCCTTGATCGCGGGGCGAGCCCGCTCCCACAGGCTGGCGCAAGTCGACCTCTTGGCTAGCCTTGAAACGGTGCCGGCTGTAGCAGTCGCGCACTATCAGTGTGCAGTTCGGTGACGTTCGCGGTTACAGGTCGGTTGCACGTAAACACTTGCCGTGGTTGCGATGATGGCACTATGTGGTTGCGCCTTGTCTAGGGGAGAGGGTGGCGCCACGCCTGTGGCAGACGGTTGCACGCTCAATAAAGAAAAGGCCGCCGGTCGCCTCTGGCCTGCCGCATGGGTGCGTTTTGCGCAAAGACAAAACCTCTGGCACGCCGCTTGCTCTGAGCTTGATGCTGAAAGTTGTAGTGCCAACCAAAAAAACTCTAAGGAGCACCACCTCATGTCGCAGACGTTCTACAAGAAAGGTTTCCTGGCGCTCGCCGTCGCTTCGGCACTGGGTGTCTCTTCGTTTGTTCAAGCCGACGTCAAGATCGGCGTCGCGGGCCCGATGACCGGTGCCAACGCAGCGTTTGGCGAACAGTACATGAAAGGTGCACAGGCGGCGGCCGACAAGATCAATGCCGCTGGTGGGGTGAACGGCGAGAAGATCGTCCTGGTCAAGGGTGACGACGCATGCGAGCCGAAGCAGGCCGTGGCCGTGGCCAACCGCCTGGTCGACCAGGACAAGGTGATCGGCGTGGTGGGCCACTTCTGCTCCTCCAACACCATTCCCGCTTCCGAGGTCTACGACGAAGCGGGCGTGATCGCCATCACCCCAGGCTCCACCAACCCGCAGGTCACCGAGCGCGGCCTGACCGCCATGTTCCGCATGTGTGGCCGTGACGACCAGCAAGGCATCGTCGCCGGCGACTACATCGTCGACGTGCTCAAGGGCAAGAAAGTGGTGGTCCTGCACGATAAGGACACCTATGGCCAAGGCCTGGCCGACGCCACCAAGGCACAGCTGGAAAAGCGCGGCGTGAAGCCGGTGCTGTACGAAGGCCTGACCCGTGGCGAGAAGGACTTCAGTGCCGTGGTCACCAAGATTCGCGCCGCCGGTGCCGACGTCGTCTACTTCGGCGGCCTGCACCCCGAAGCCGGCCCGCTGGTACGCCAACTGCGCGAGCAAGGCCTGAAGGACGTCAAGTTCATGTCCGACGACGGCATCGTCACCGACGAACTGGTGGCTACCGCCGGCGGCGCCCAGTACGTCAATGGCGTGTACATGACCTTCGGCGCCGACCCGCGCCTGTTGCCCGACAGCAAGGCCGTGGTGGAGGAGTTCCGCAAGGCCGGCACCGAGCCTGAAGGCTACACCCTGTACGCCTACGCCTCCCTGCAGGCGCTGGCCGCCGCATTCAACGGCGCCAAGTCGAACAAGGGGGAAGACGCCGCCGAATGGCTCAAGGCCAACCCGGTCAAGACCGTCATGGGCGAGAAGAAGTGGGACAGCAAGGGCGACCTGACCGTTTCCGACTACGTGGTCTACCAGTGGGATGCCAACGGCAAGTACCACCAGCTGGAAAAACAAAAATAACAACAATGGCTGCTGGCCCGGGCGTGCACTGCCCCGGGCCGCTGCCCCGCGGTACCTGTCTTTATCCGTAGATCTGCACAGTTCTGCGCTGCGAGGGCCGCTTCATCCGTGGTCCGCCGTGGTCGGCGCTCGTGCAATCTCAATCAGGTGAGATTGCGTTATGGATGGTATTTTCCTGCAGCAACTGATCAATGGGCTGACCCTCGGGTCTGTCTATGGTCTGATCGCCATCGGCTACACAATGGTCTATGGCATCATCGGCATGATCAACTTCGCGCACGGCGAGGTGTATATGATCTCCGCGTACCTCGCGGCGATCAGTCTGGCATTGCTGGCCTATTTCGGTATCGAGTCGTTTCCCCTGCTGATGTTGGGAACCTTGTTGTTCACCATCGTCGTGACCGGCGTCTACGGCTTCACCATCGAGCGCATCGCCTACAAGCCCCTGCGTAACTCCACCCGCCTGGCACCTTTGATCAGCGCCATCGGCATTTCGCTGATCTTGCAGAACTACGCGCAGATCAGCCAGGGCGCCCGCCAGCAAGGCGTGCCAACCCTGCTCGAAGGTGCTGTACGCGTCGAAGTGGGCACCGGTTTCGTGCAATTGACTTACACCAAGATCTTCATCCTGGTGGCAGCCTTCATCGGCATGGCCCTGCTGACCTACGTCATCAAGTACACCAAGCTCGGCCGCATGTGCCGTGCCACCCAGCAAGACCGCAAGATGGCCTCGATCCTGGGGATCAACACCGACCGGGTGATCTCCTACGTGTTCGTCATCGGCGCGGTGATGGCCGCCCTGGCTGGCGTGTTGATCACCATGAACTACGGCACTTTCGACTTCTATGCCGGCTTCATCATCGGCATCAAGGCGTTCACCGCCGCGGTGCTCGGTGGGATCGGCTCGCTCCCCGGCGCCATGCTCGGCGGCATCATCCTGGGGATCTCCGAGTCGTTGTTCTCCGGCCTGATCAACTCCGACTACAAGGACGTGTTCAGTTTCTCGCTGCTGGTGATGATCCTGATCTTCCGTCCCCAAGGCCTGCTGGGTCGCCCGCTCGTGGCTAAGGTGTGAACATGTCTGCTGCCAATCCTGTTTCGCCCAATACTGTTTCTTCCGGTTTCGACATCAAGCGCAGCCTGCTGGAGACCATCGTCGCCGGCTTGCTCGCCCTGATCGTGTTCGGCCCCGTGGTCGGCGTGGTGCTCGATGGCTACAGCTTCAATGCCGAGCCTCGTCGTGTGGCCTGGCTGGTCGGGGGAGTGATGATCGGGCGCTTCATCCTCAGCCTGTTCCTCCAGTCCCCGACGGGGCAACGCATGCTCCAAGGCTTCGAAAGCGGCGGCTCGGGGGTACATGTGCTGGCGCCGGACTACAAGTCGCGGCTGCGCTACATCATCCCGGCGCTGATCGTCATCGCCATCGTCTTCCCGATCTTCGCCAACAAGTACCTGCTCACGGTGGTCATCCTCGGCCTGATCTACGTGCTGCTGGGCCTGGGGTTGAACATCGTGGTGGGCCTGGCCGGCCTGCTCGACCTGGGCTACGTGGCGTTCTACGCCATCGGCGCCTACGGCTTGGCCCTTGGCTACCAGTACCTGGGCCTGGGCTTCTGGAGCGTGTTGCCGCTGGCGGCGATCGCCGCGGCGCTGGCCGGGTGCATACTCGGGTTCCCGGTGCTGCGCATGCACGGCGACTACCTGGCGATCGTGACCCTGGGCTTCGGCGAGATCATCCGCCTGGTGTTGAACAACTGGCTGTCGTTCACCGGCGGCCCGAACGGCATGCCGGCACCGGCCCCGACCTTCCTGGGCCTTGAGTTCGGCCGCCGGGCCAAGGACGGCGGCGTGCCGATCCATGAATTCTTCGGCTTCGATTACAACGCCAACCTCAAGTTCGTGTTCATCTATGCGGTGCTGTTCATCGTCGTGCTGGCGGTGCTGTACATCAAGCACCGGCTGACCCGCATGCCGGTCGGCCGTGCCTGGGAAGCCTTGCGCGAAGACGAGATCGCCTGCCGCTCCATGGGCCTGAACCATGTGCTGGTCAAGCTCTCGGCCTTCACCATCGGCGCGTCCACCGCGGGCCTTGCCGGGGTGTTCTTCGCCACTTACCAGGGCTTCGTCAACCCATCCTCGTTCACCTTCTTCGAGTCGGCGCTGATCCTGGCCATCGTGGTGCTCGGTGGCATGGGCTCCACCGTGGGCGTGGTGATCGCAGCGTTCGTGCTGACCGTGGCACCGGAACTGCTGCGCAGCTTCTCGGAATACCGGGTGCTGCTGTTCGGCGTGCTGATGGTGTTGATGATGATCTGGCGACCTCGCGGATTGATCCGTATCAGCCGTGCCGGTGTAGTCCCGCGTAAAGGAGTGGCGCCATGAGCGACGATATCATTCTCTCGGTCGACAACCTGATGATGCAGTTCGGCGGCATCAAGGCGCTCAGCGATGTCAGCCTGAAGGTCCGGCGCAACCAGATCTTCGCCCTGATCGGCCCCAACGGGGCCGGCAAGACCACCGTGTTCAACTGCCTCACCGGCTTCTACAAGGCCAGTGGCGGGCGCATCGAGCTGAACGTGCGCGGCGGCAAGACCAACGTCATCCAGCTGCTGGGCGAGCGCTTCCAGCCAGGCGACTTCGTGTCGCCGGCGCGTTTTGCCAACCGTATGTACTACAAGATGTTCGGCGGTACCCACCTGGTCAACCGCGCCGGCCTGGCCCGCACGTTCCAGAACATCCGGTTGTTCAAGGAAATGTCGGTGGTGGAAAACCTGCTGGTGGCCCAGCACATGTGGGTCAACCGCAACCTGCTGGCGGGCGTGCTCAATACCAAGGCCTACCGCAAGGCCGAGAGCGACGCCCTGGACCATGCGTTCTACTGGCTGGAGGTGGTCGACCTGGTCGACTGCGCCAACCGCCTGGCGGGCGAGTTGTCCTACGGCCAGCAGCGGCGCCTGGAAATCGCCCGTGCCATGTGCACCCGGCCGAAGATCATCTGCCTGGACGAACCGGCCGCCGGCCTCAACCCCCAGGAAACCGAGGCGTTGAGCCGCATGATCCGGGTGTTGCGCGACGAGCACGACATCACCGTGGTGCTGATCGAACACGACATGGGCATGGTCATGAGCATTTCCGACCATATCGTGGTGCTCGACCATGGCAACGTGATCGCCGAAGGCGCCCCGCAGGACATCCGCAACAACCCGACGGTGATCGCCGCCTACCTGGGTGCCGACGAAGAGGAACTGGTATGAGTGCACCCATTCTCGAGCTCAAGGACCTGGACGTGTTCTACGGGCCGATCCAGGCGCTGAAGAAAGTCAGCATGCACATCAACGAAGGCGAGACGGTGAGCCTGATCGGAGCCAACGGCGCCGGCAAGTCGACCCTGCTGATGTCGATCTTCGGCCAGCCACGGGCGGCGTCGGGGCATATCGTGTACCGCGGTACCGATATCACCCGCAAGTCGTCCCACTACATCGCCTCCAACGGCATCGCCCAGTCGCCGGAAGGGCGCCGGGTATTCCCCGACATGACCGTCGAGGAAAACCTGATGATGGGAACCATCCCCATCGGCGACAAGCATGCCGATGCGGACATGCAACGCATGTACGAGCTGTTTCCACGGTTGAAGGAACGCCGTAACCAGCGGGCCATGACCATGTCCGGCGGCGAGCAGCAAATGCTCGCCATCGCCCGGGCGTTGATGAGCCGGCCCAAGCTGTTGCTGCTCGATGAGCCGTCGCTGGGGCTGGCGCCGATCGTGGTCAAGCAGATCTTCTCGACCTTGCGCGAACTGGCCCAGAGCGGGATGACCATCTTCCTGGTGGAGCAGAACGCCAACCATGCGTTGAAGCTTTCCGACCGGGCCTATGTGATGGTCAACGGGCAGATCCGCATGAGCGGGACAGGGCAGGAGCTGCTGGCCAACGAGGAAGTGCGCAACGCCTACCTGGGCGGGCATTGACGCTGTTCAAGGGGCCGCTTTTGCGGCCCATCGCGGCACAAGGCCGCTCCTACAGGGTGGGTATGAGTAGCCTTGTGCCGCGATCGAGTGCGCAGCGGCCGCCTGTCATGCTTTGCTGCGTTAGGTGCCAATGTGGACAACTTGTCGCATACCTCCCGCAAAGCCCTGCAGGACTGCTTCGCAAATCGTTGTTTCCACAGGCTTCGCTTTGTCCACGGATCGTGTGGAACCGGCTGTGGAAAACATGGTGGCATGTGGCGCAAAGCCTTTGAAATAAAGGCTTGCAGCGCTCTGTACGTTTTTTGATCAAAAGCTTTCCGTGAGCGTTTTCCCTTTGCTTTCAAGCACCTGGGGCGGCGTGCGGCTGCCTTGGAAAAGTTGTGGATAACTCTGTGTAAAAGCCTTGGACAGACCGCTGCAGACAGCGTCGCTGAAAGCCTTGGGCCATCACGGCAAGGCCCTTTAGGGAACCTGCCTGGGGAAAAGCATTCCGCAGAATGAACAAGTTGCCCCCAATCCGTGGGGAAAGCCTTGTGGATAACATGAGCATAGGCGTACCCGAGGCCTTTGCCACAAGGGTTTCAGGTATCTGGCTATTTCTTGATCAGCAGGTGGATCGGCTTGCTGGTAACCGCGCCGGCGGGCATGCTGCAAGTCTGCCTATCCACTTATCCACCTGAAAGGAGATCAGCATGACGTCCACCGTATTCATTACCGGCGCCACTTCCGGGTTCGGTGAAGCCACTGCCCGACGTTTCGCCAAGGCCGGTTGGAAGCTCGTGCTCACCGGTCGGCGCAAGGAGCGCCTGGATGCCCTGTGCGCCGAGCTGTCGGGCCAGACCGAAGTCCATGGCCTGGTGCTCGATGTGCGTGACCGCAAGGCCATGGAACAGGCGATTGCCAACCTGCCGCCGGCGTTCGACAAGCTCCAGGGCCTGGTCAACAACGCAGGTCTGGCCCTGGGCGCTTCGCCAGCGCAGGACTGCGACCTGGACGACTGGGAAACCATGGTCGACACCAACATCAAGGGGCTGATGTACACCACCCGGCTGCTGCTGCCTCGCCTGATCGCCCATGGCCGTGGCGCGAGCATCCTCAACGTGGGCTCGGTGGCGGGTAACTATCCCTACCCGGGCAGCCATGTGTATGGCGGCACCAAGGCCTTCGTCGGGCAGTTTTCCCTGAGCCTGCGCTGCGACCTGCGTGGTACGGGCGTGCGCGTCAGCAATATCGAGCCGGGGCTGTGCGAAAGCGAGTTCTCGCTGGTGCGCTTCGGCGGGGACCAGGCGCGCTACGATGCCACCTACGCAGGCGCTGAGCCGATCCAGCCGCAGGACATCGCCGAAACCATCTTCTGGATTCTCAACCAGCCGGCGCACATCAATATCAACAGCCTTGAATTGATGCCGGTGAGCCAGGACTGGGCAGGGTTCTCGATCGATCGCTCGGCCAAAGGGTAGGTTGGCACCAGACATGCCTTTCAGGCCAGGCGCTGCAAGCCTTCCAGGCAGGTCGCCAGGTGGTAGGGCGTGGTCGAGGGCATGTCATGCCGGCTCACCGCGCCGTTGCCGTCGCGGCATTCGTGCCAGCCACCTGCATGCAGGAACCGCTTCTCCAGCGCTTGCAACTGGGCCTGTACCTTGCGCTCGTTCCCCGGCCGCAAGGCCAGTGCCCGCAGGTATTCGGCCTGGGCCCAGATGCGTTGGGTGGGGTCGATCACCTTGCCGTCCACATCCAGCATGGCCAGCACCGCCGACTCCTTGACCCCATGCCGCTCGGCATAGTCGAACGCCCGGGTGATGGAGGCGTGCAGCGCGCTTTCGCGCAACAGCGGCGAGGTGTCGAGCAGGTAGAACCATTCGAACTGGTGGCCCGGTTCGAACCAGTTGTCCACAGCCCCTCGGGGCTTTTCCAGCATCAGGCCGTGGGCCGGGTCGATGAAGTGGGCTTGCAGAGCCTCGCACAGGTTCAGCAGGGCCTGGCGGGTAGTGTCATCGCTGCGTACCGCCAGCGTTTGCAGGAAGGCCTCGGCCAGGTGCATCTGTGGGTTCTGCAACGGGCCGCTGCCCAGGTCCGACCAGTCTTCGTCCAGGCTGGCCTCATACAGCCCGTCATCCCGAGCGAAACGCTCGGCGACGATATCCAGGGCGGCATTGAGCGCGGACTCCACCAGACCCTCGCGTACCTTGCCCCAGTAATGGGCGCACGCGAAGACGATGAAGGCATGGGTATAGAGGTCCTTGCGCCGGTCCAATGGCCGGCCTTCGGCATCGATGCTGTAGAACCAGCCGCCGTGTTCGGCATCGTGGAAGTGACGTTGCAGCGAGCGGAACAACGCCGCAGCCCGTTCGGCCGCGCCCGGTTGCTCGATCCGGCTGCTGAACAGGTACAGCTGACGGGCGCAGGCCATGGCTCGGTAGCGTTGGACCGGCATCGGCCGGTGCGTGTCGTCGAGCGCCTCGAAGGGCAGAGCCAATTCGGCGTTCCAGCCCGGGCCTTGCCACAACGGCACGATACGTTCGGCGAAATGCTGGTTGAAGCGGGCCAGTTCGGGGAAAGGGAGGCGGGGGTTGGGCATGAAGGCGCTCGTCGCTATCGGGCAGTGCGCCATGGTAGCAGAACGGGGTTGTGGGTTGCTTTCGCCTTCACGTTCACCAGTGGGGGCGGGCTGTCGACGGAGAATAGGATCAGCCCGGATTGCCGAGCCCTTGCCAATGCCGAGCGCCGACGAAGATGAAGCGCAGTTGCTGGGTGATCTTTTCCTGTGGCGTCAGGGTCTGGGGGTTATCGGGGTCCGGGCAGTCGATCAGCTCCGGCAAGGTGGCGAATACGGTCTTGACCACCAGGTCGGCCATGACCGCCAGGGCCGCGTTGTCCAGGTGCTGCCAGCGCGCCATACGGGCCAGGTCGGTGGCCAGGTCGTCGCTGATGTCCTGGCGCAGGCGGGCGATGGCCTGGCGCACGGCCTGGGAACCGCCGTACTGCTCGCGGGCCAGGAACAGGAACTGGGCGCGGTGCGCGGCGACCACGTCGAGGAAGATGCGCACCGAGGCGTCGGTGATGCCGCCGAGTTCGAATTCATTGTGCCGTACGAGGCGGATGGTCTGACGGAAGGTGGCATCGACTTCGGCGACCAGGGCCAGGCCCAACGCGTCCATGTCCGGGAAGTGGCGGTAGAAGCCCGTGGGCACGATGCCGGCGGCCCTGGCCACCTCGCGCAGGCTGATGCTGCCGAAACCCCGGCCGCTCTCCATGAGCTGGCAGGCGGCATCCAGCAGGGCCTGGCGGGTCTGTAGCTTTTGTTCGGCGCGCGGCAGCATGGGGCGGATTCTGTGACTGTACGGCTGGGCACTCTAGATAAAAAAACGAAGCCCGGTCAATGGACCGGGCTTGGAGGGGAACAGCCAGCGCAGGGAGGGTTGTTGTTCTTGGCCATGGCGATCAGCCCATGCGGCTGAGTTCGACCAGGCGATCGGAACCACCCTCGGCAACACGGTTGTTACGCTCGATCAGGCGATCGGAACCGCCTTCGGCGACGCGGTTGTTACGCTCGATCAGGCG
The DNA here is from genome assembly GCF_020151015.1 of Pseudomonas sp. p1(2021b). Lineage (NCBI taxonomy): Bacteria > Pseudomonadati > Pseudomonadota > Gammaproteobacteria > Pseudomonadales > Pseudomonadaceae > Pseudomonas > Pseudomonas sp. p1(2021b). The sequence goes on along the minus strand of NZ_CP083746.1, from coordinate 4,542,488 downwards.
ATCGGAACCGCCTTCGGCGACGCGGTTGTTACGCTCGATCAGGCGATCGGAACCGCCTTCGGCGACGCGGTTGTTACGTTCGATCAGGCGATCGGAGCCGCCTTCGGCGACGCGGTTGTTACGTTCGATCAGGCGATCGGAGCCGCCTTCGGCGACGCGGTTGCTACGTTCGATCAGGCGATCGGCGCCACCTTCTGCCAGGGTATTCAGCGGTTGCGAAACAGTGGCGGCGCTGGAGCGCGACTCGGCATTCAGGTGTTGTTCCTCGGCCGGCAGGGCGAAGGCGTTGGCGGCAAGGGCAGACAGGGCAAGGCTCAGCAGCAGGTGGCGTTTCATGATCTCGGTGCTCCTCTGGGGGGCTGGAAAAGTGGGTACGAGGCCAATGCTACGCTTGGTAACTCCAGAGAGAAGTTCATACGGATAATGGTAACAATCGACGGCATTGATACAGCGGGCGAAGGCTCTGGCTCGATACTTTCCGGGCATCGAGGAAACGCGCAGGCCTGGTAGTGGACCGGTGACAGCCGACCAAAAGCTGAGAAAGGCGCCAGGAAAATCTCCGTTATCATCGCCATCGATAAAACCCAGCGGGTTTTCATCAGTCCGACATACTAGGTGCCGCCGTCGCACCCGCTTCGTGCCATGCAGTCAGGAGAATCACGCAATGACGCGTCCCGTCCGAATCCTCGTCTGGATCTTCACCAGCCTGTTGACCCTGCTGGCGATACTGGTGGTAGTGATCGCTACATTCGACTGGAACCGCGTCAAGCCGCTGCTCAACGAGAAGGTGTCCGAAGCCCTGCACCGGCCATTCGCGATCAACGGCAACCTCGCCGTGCAGTGGCGCCGCGAACCCGAGGAGGGTGGCTGGCGGGCCTGGGTGCCCTGGCCACACTTCATCGCCGAAGACCTTACCCTGGGCAACCCCGACTGGCTCGAGGAGCCCCGCATGGTCGGCCTGGAGCGCGTGGCCTTCCGTCTGGCGCCGGTGCCGCTGGTGTTCCAGCAGATCGTCATCCCGCGTATCGACCTCACCAAGCCGACCGCAAGCCTCACTCGGCTGGCCGACGGCCGTGCCAACTGGACCTTCGACTTCGGGCCCAAGGATGAAAATGCCGAGCCGTCCAAGTGGGTATTGGACATCGGCGCCATCGGCTTCGACCAAGGCAACGTGCGTTTTAACGACCAGACCCTCAAGACCCGCATGAACGTGCAGATCGACCCCTTGGGCAAGCCGATCCCCTTCAGCGAAATCGTCGGCAAGGCCAGTGCCGAGAAAGCCGGGGGTGCCCAGGACTACGCCTTCGGCCTGAAGGCGCAGGGTACCTACAAGGGCCAGGCCGTGTCCGGCACTGGCAAGATCGGCGGCCTGCTGGCCTTGCAGGATGCCCGCCAGCCATTCCCGCTGCAGGCCGATGCACGCATCGGCGATACCCGGGTGGCGCTCGCCGGCACCCTGACCGACCCGCGCAACCTCGGCGCGCTCGACCTGCGCCTGCGCTTGTCCGGCAGCAGCCTGGGCAATCTCTACCCGCTGACCGGCGTGACCCTGCCCGACACCCCGGCCTATGCCACCGATGGCCACCTGATCGCCAACCTGCACGAGCCCGAGGGGGCGCGATTCCGCTATGAAGGCTTCAACGGCAAGATCGGCGACAGCGACATCCATGGTGACCTGGCCTTCGTCGCCAGCAAGCCGCGGCCCAGGCTCTCCGGCACGCTGGTGTCCAACCAGCTGCTATTCAAGGACCTGGCACCGTTGATCGGCGCCGACTCCAACGCCGAGCAGAAGGCCCGCGGCGGGGCGAGCAAACAGCCAGCGGGCAAGGTGCTGCCGGTGGAGGCGTTTCGTACCGAGCGCTGGCGGGCCATGGATGCTGACGTCACCTTCAGCGGCAAGCGCATCGTTCACAGCGAGCAACTGCCGTTCAAGGACCTGTCCGCCCATGTGGTGCTGGAGGATGGCGTGCTGCGCCTGGAACCCCTGCGCTTTGGCGTGGCCGGCGGCAACCTGAATTCGAACATCCGCCTGGATGGCCGCAGCGTGCCGCTGCAGGGCAGGGCACGGTTGTCGGCCCGTGGCTTCAAGCTCAAGCAGTTGTTCCCGACCTTCGCACCGATGCAGACCAGCTTCGGCGAGCTCAATGGTGATGCTGACCTGAGTGGGCGCGGCAATTCGGTGGCGGCCTTGCTGGGCACCTCCAACGGTGACCTGAGCCTGTTGATCAATGATGGCGCCATCAGCCGCAGCCTGATGGAGATCGCCGGGCTCAACGTGGGCAACTATGTGCTGGGCAAGCTGTTCGGCGACGAGGAAGTGAAGATCAACTGCGCGGCGGCCGATGTCGGCATCAAGGATGGCTTGGCGACCACCCGATTGTTCGTCTTCGACACCGAGAACGCGATCATCTACGTCAACGGCACAGCGAATTTCGCCAGTGAGCAGCTGGACCTGAAGATCACGCCGGAGTCCAAGGGCGTGCGCCTGTTCTCGCTGCGTTCGCCCCTTTATGTGCGTGGCACCTTCGCCAACCCGCGCGCCGGGGTGCAAGCGGTACCGCTGGCGCTGCGTGGAGCGGGGATGGTGGCCTTGGGGGTGGCGATCGGGCCGGCGGCGGGGCTGCTGGCGCTGATCGCGCCCAGTGGGGATGTGCCCAACCAGTGCACGCCGTTGCTCGAGCGGATGAAGGCGGGCAAGGCGCCGGCTGCGGTGAAGGGCAGGAAATAGTGGAGGGGGCCGCTTTGCGGCCCTTTCGCGGCACAAGGCCGCTCCTACAGAAGCCGTGTAGGAGCGGCCTTGTGCCGCGAAAGGGGTGCAAAGCAGCCCCTGCGATCTACAGCCCTTTCAACAGGTCTGCCATGTCATCGGCATGCTCTTCTTCCTGGGCCAGTATTTCTTCGAAAATGCGCCGGGTGGTCGGATCTTTCTCGCCGATGTACTGGATGATCTCGCGATAGCTGTCGATGGCGATGCGCTCGGCCACCAAGTCCTCCAGCACCATCTCTTTCAGGGAATTGCCCGCCACGTACTGGGCGTGGGCATTGCGGCTCAGGTTGTCCGGGTTGAAGTCCGGTTCGCCGCCGAGCTGGACGATGCGCTCGGCCAGCTTGTCGGCATGCTCGGCTTCCTGCCCGGCATGTTCGAGAAACTCGTCTGCTGCCACGCTGGCCTTGATGCCGCTGGCCATGAAGTAGTGGCGCTTGTAGCGCAAGTTGCACACCAGCTCCGTGGCCAGCGCCTCGTTGAGCAGGCGCAGGATCGTGTCGCGGTCGGCACTGTAGCCTTCGGTCACGGCGCCTTGCTCGACATGGTGCCGTGCGCGCTCGCGCAGGGTTCGCACGTCGGTCAGTTCAGTCGTGTTCATGTTCATCTCCGAAAGGATCAGGTGGGTCACGGTCAATCAGGGAGGGCTCAGGCGCCAGGGACGGCCTCGCGGTCCTCTTCTCGTTGCTTGCAGGTCTTGAAGCCCTTGGCGTCGACATGGCCGGTGGCGTCGAAGCGCACGTAGTACGGCTGCTGGTGGCCGTCACGGTTGAGGATGTAGTCGTTGCAGGTGCCGCCGTTGGGCAGGTCGGTGGCGCTCGAAGGGCTGCCGCCGATGGCGATGACCTTCTGCATGGTCATGCCGTTCTCTACCTGCTTGACCAGCGGTTCGTCGCGGTAGGTCACGTAGTCCACCGGGTTCTCCGGGTGGCTGCCGCAGCCGGCCAGGGCCGCGCTGGTCAAAAGGATTGCCAGGGTCTGTTTGTACATGGTCCCGCTCCTTGCTCAGGGGTCTGTTCTGGTTTGGAACCGCACCGCGCGCCAGGAGTTCGATTGCGATGGCCAGACCCTGCGCGGTAGTGTTGGGCGCATCGCCCAAGAGAGGGGAGGGAGCCATGAACCAGACGCTGGCCACGCGCTACCCGCTGGTGCTGGTACCGGGCATGCTCGGTTTCGTGCGGGTGCTGCTCTACCCCTACTGGTTCGGCATCGTACCGGCGCTGCGCCGGGGCGGTGCGCAGGTGTTCCCTGTGCAGGTCTCGCCGCTGCATTGCAGCGAACTGCGCGGCGAACAGTTGCTGGCGATCATCGAGGATATCTGCCAGCGTACCGGCACCGAGCGGGTCAACCTGATCGGCCATAGCCAGGGCGCTTTGAGCGCCCGCTACGCCGCGGCCAAGCGACCTGACCGGGTGGCCTCGGTGACCTCGGTTGCCGGGCCCAACCAGGGGTCGGAGCTGGCCGACTACCTCGAGCGCAAGGCACCGGGCGATTCACCGCAGGGGCGGCTGCTCAAAGCGGCCTTGCATGCCCTGGCCGTGTTGTTGGTATGGCTGGAGACCGGCTGGCGCCGCGACCCGCTGCCCATCGATGTGCACGCCTCGCACCAGTCCTTCACCACGGCCGGCGTCGCTCGCTTCAACCAGGCCCATCCACAGGGCCTGCCGACGACCTGGGGCGGTGAAGGCGCCTACGAAGTCGATGGGGTGCGCTACTACTCCTGGTCCGGGACCTTGCAGCCTGGGCGCACCGACCAGGGGCGCAACCGCTTCGATGGCAGCAACCGCTTCTGCCGGCTGTTCGCGCGTACCTTCGTGCGCGAACGGGGCCAGTGCGACGGCATGGTCGGGCGCTACAGCTCGCACCTGGGCCAGGTGATCGGCGACGACTACCCGTTGGACCACCTGGACATCGTCAACCAGTCCCTTGGCGCCGTGGGCAAGGGCGCCGACCCGGTGCGCTTGTTCACCGAGCATGCCGCAAGGCTCAAGGCCGCGGGGCTGTAGCGACCTTGCGCAGCGGCGTTGTCCAGCGCTCGGCAAGGAGCACGCCCAGCAGCGTCAGCAGGCCGCCGTACAAGTGGTAGCTGGCCAGGCGCTCATCCAGCACCACGGCGGCGATCAGCGCAGTGACCACCGGCAGCAGGTTGAAGAACAGCGTGGTACGGCTCGGGCCCAGGCGGTGCACGGCCTGCATCCATACCCGGGGGGCGACCATGGAGGCGAGGATACAGGCATACAGCACCAGGCCGATGTTATGCGCGTTCAGGCCGGTCTTCGGCGACAGCACGAACAACGGCAGCAGCACGATGATCGCCACCAGCACCTGCAGGTACAGCAGCTGCATCGCAGGTACGCGCAGTTGCCATTTCTTCAGCAGGAAGCTGTACAGCGCATAGGCGAAAGTGGCCACCAGCATCATCAGGTCGCCGCCGTTCAGGCCTTGCTGCAGCAGCATTGCGGGTTGGCCTGCCGAGACCACTTCCAGTACACCGACGAACGACACCAGGGCGCCGAACAGCGCACCGAAGGTCAGCCGCTGGCCGAGCCAGGCGATGGCCAGAGCCAGGGACATCAGCGGCATCAGCGAGAGGATGATGCCCATGTTGGTGGCACTGGTGATGCCGGCGGCGAAGTAGGCCAGGCTCTGGTACATGGCCATGCCCAGCACGCCGAGGACGAAGACCTTGCCCAGGTGCGGGGCGATGGCCGCACGGTTGCGCCAGACCTGCGGCAGCAGGAACGGGGTGAACAGCAGGCCGGCCAGCAACCAGCGGTAGAAACCGATTTCCGCAGGGTGGATCGCGCCTGCGGACATCTTGGTGACCACGGTGTTGCCGGCCCAGATGAGGATCGCCAGCAGGGGGAACAGGTAATTCATGCAGCAGTGAATCTCGTGTAGGAGCGGTCTTGTGCCGCGAAAGGGGCGCGCAGCGGCCCCGACTGGCAGCCATTATCCCTTGTCCGTCCATATGCCTATACTTGCAAACGGACAATCCACCCCACGAAGCAGCCAAGATGGCCCGCAAATACCTCGACATCCCAACCTTCGACCACCTCCCGGCCCCGGTGTACTTCCGTTACGATGAGTTCGGCGCCGACACCCATAGCGCCCCGCACCGTCATTCCTGGGGGCAGCTCAACTACGCTGCCCACGGCGTCATGCACCTGGATGTCGAGGGGCAGCGCTTCGTCTCGCCGCCGCATTACGCCGTGTGGGTCCCGCCGGGCACTGAGCATGGTTGCTACAACCCCCAGGCCATCGTCTATCGCTCGGTCTACCTCGACCGGGACGTGTGCCAAGGCTTGCCGGCAAACCCTTGCAGCCTGGTCATTAGCGACATCCTCAAGGCCATCCTCGGCGACTTCGCCCAGCGCGACCTCAAGGTCGCGCAGGACGAACGCGACTTGCGCCTGGTCCAGGTGCTGCTCGACCAGTTGCATCTGGCGCCGACCCAACGCTGCTACTTGCCCTTCGCCCGCAGCGAGGGCCTGCGCCAGGTGCTCGACGCCTTGCATGCCGAGCCCGGGGACAACCGCCCGCTGGCCGACTGGGCCAGCCAGGTGTTCGTCAGCGAACGGACCCTGGCGCGCCAGTTTCTTCGCGAGCTGGGTATCAGCTTCGGCGAGTGGCGCCTGCGCCTGCGGTTTTTGCGTGCGATCGAGGCGCTGGAGGCGGGCCTGCCGATCCAGGCCATCGCCTTCGATCTGGGCTACAGCACCGCGTCGGCGTTCATCGCCATGTTCCAGCGCCAGGCCCATTGCACGCCGGAGCAGTACCGGCGGCGGGCGCGCATGGGCTGAGCAGGGAGTAACAAATTTTGTCTACACTCTGCTCGACGACCGCGCACACAGCGTGGAGACAAGGAGATGCTTCATGAAGATGCTGCACGTACCATTGCTGGTATTGGGTGTGATGATCAGCGCGCAGGGATTCGCCGCCACTGCGCAGCAAGAAAAAATGAAAACCTGCAACGCCGAAGCCACCGCGCAAACCCTCAAGGGTGACGAGCGCAAGGCCTTCATGAGCAAATGCCTGAAGACCACCCAGCAGGAGAAAATGAAGACCTGCAACGCCGATGCCACCACCAAGGCGCTCAAGGGCGATGAGCGCAAGGCCTTCATGAGCGACTGCCTCAAGAAGAAGTGACCTGCGCCTATGTTTGTACGGCGAAGGCTGGCAGACTGCGGATCTTTCCCGTTGTCTGCCGTTGAGGCTGTATGACCTTCACCCCCCGCCAGGTCACCCTGGCCAGCTGGATCATCGTGTTTGCCGGCCTGCTGCTGGCGTTGCCCCTGAAGCTGTTGCCCAGCCTGTTGGCCGGCCTGCTGGTGTTCGAGCTGGTCAATATGCTCACCCCCCGGTTGCAACCGGTCATTGCCGGGCAGCGTGCGCGCTGGCTGGCCGTGGCCCTGCTCGGCACCCTGGTGGTCACCACCCTGACCCTGCTGATCGCAGGCGCCTTCAGCTTCCTCTTGCACGAGGCGGAAAACCCTGGCGCTTCGCTGGACAAGTTCATGGGGCTCGTAGAGCGGGCCCGCAGCCAGCTGCCGCCGTTCATCGAAGGCTACCTGCCGGCCAGCGCCGCCGAGTTCAAGGTGGCCATCGGCGACTGGCTCAAGAGTCACCTGGGCGAGCTGCAACTGGTGGGCAAGGGCATGGCGCACATGTTCGTCACCTTGCTGATCGGCATGATCCTGGGCGCCATCGTCGCCCTGCAGAGGATCCCCGATATTTCCCGGCGCAAGCCGTTGGCCGCGGCGCTGTTCGAACGCCTGAGCCTGCTGGTGCAAGCGTTTCGCAACATCGTCTTCGCGCAGATCAAGATCTCCCTGCTCAACACCTTCTTCACCGGGATCTTCCTGGCCGTGGTGTTCCCGCTGTTTGGCGTGCACCTGCCGTTGACCAAGACCCTGATCGTGTTGACGTTCCTGCTGGGCCTGCTGCCGGTGATCGGCAACCTGATGTCCAACACGTTGATCACCATCGTCGGCCTGTCGCTGTCGATCTGGGTGGCGGTGGCGGCGCTGGGCTACCTGATCGTGATCCACAAGGTCGAGTACTTCCTCAACGCGCGGATCGTCGGCGGGCAGATCAGTGCCAAGTCGTGGGAGCTGCTGCTGGCGATGCTGGTGTTCGAGGCGGCGTTCGGGCTGCCTGGAGTGGTGGCGGGGCCGATCTACTACGCCTACCTCAAGAGCGAGCTGAAGCGGGCGGAATTGGTCTGATTACGGTGGTGGCCTGCACCTGCCCTATCGCCGGCAAGCCGGCGATAGGGCAGGTGCGGAAATATGCCGGTTATCAGGCTACGCCGTAGCGCTTGCGCGCCTCGATCGCCAACCCGCTGCCGATGCTGCCGAAGATATTGCCTTCCACATGCCGGGCATTGGGCAGCATCGCCGCTACGCTGTTGCGCAGCGCCGGGATGCCGCTGGAACCGCCGGTGAAGAACACCGTGTCCACTTGCCCCTCGCTCACGCCGGCCTTGTTCAGCAGCTCGCTGACACTGCCGCGCACCCGCTCCAGCAGCCCTTCGATGGCCTCCTCGAACAGCCCACGGGTCAGGTCCACGGCCAGCGCTGGCTCGATGCGCCCGAGGTCGATGCGCCGGCTTTCGTGCTCGGTCAGCTCGATCTTGCTCGCTTCCACTTCCATGGCCAGCCAGTGCCCGGCACGCTCCTCGATCAGCTTGAACAGCCGGTCTATCCCCAAGGTATCCTCGATGTCGTAGCGCATGCTGCCCAGGGCCAGTTGCGACTTCTGCGAATACAGCGAGTTGATGGTGTGCCAGGTCGCCAGGTTGAGGTGGTAGCTGGTGGGCATCAAGGCCTGGCTCTTCATCCGGCTGCCGTAGCCGAACAAGGGCATCACGCCTTGCAGGCTCAGTTGTTTGTCGAAGTCGGTACCGCCGATGTGCACGCCGCCCGTGGCGAGGATGTCGCTCTGACGCTCGGCCACCAAGTGACGCTGCGGCGACAGGCGGATCAGGGTGAAGTCCGAAGTACCGCCGCCGATGTCGACGATCAACACCAGCTCTTCGCGGCTGATGCCCGACTCGTAGTCGAACGCTGCGGCGATCGGCTCGTACTGGAACGAGACCTCCTTGAAACCGATCTTGCGGGCCACCTCGGCCAAGGTGTCCTCGGCCTCCTGGTCGGCGGCCGGGTCGTCGTCGACGAAGAACACCGGGCGGCCCAGCACCACTTCGTCGAAGCTGCGGCCGGCATTGGCCTCGGCGCGTTTCTTCAGCTCGCCGATGAACATGCCCAGCAGGTCCTTGAACGGCAAGGCGGTCCCCAGCACGCTGGTGTCGTGCTTGATAAGCTTGGAGCCGAGCAGGCTCTTGAGCGAGCGCATCAGGCGCCCTTCGTAGCCTTCCAGGTATTCGTGCAGGGCCAGGCGGCCATAGACCGGGCGCCGCTCCTCGATGTTGAAGAAGACCACCGAGGGCAGGGTGATCTTGCCGTCTTCCAGGGCGATCAGCGATTCCACGCCGGGGCGGTGCCAGCCGACCGTGGAATTGGAGGTGCCGAAGTCGATGCCGCAGGCACGGGCCGGGGATACGTCAGACATGGGGAGCAGCTTCCGGAGGCAAAACGGCCGCGCAGTTTATGCCAGTGGCCGGCTAAATCAAGACCGGTCGTCTGCTCTACAGCAACCCCAGGCGAACCTTGAAAGGCTATGCTTGACCCCAATCTTCAGAAACATCGTAAAAATTTCCAACGGTGATGCCTTAGATGGACTTCAAAGACTATTACAAGATACTCGGCGTGGAGCCGACGGCGGATGACAAGGCGATCAAGGCCGCCTACCGCAAGCTCGCGCGCAAGTATCACCCCGACGTCAGCAAGGAACGCGACGCCGAGGAAAAATTCAAGGAGGCCAACGAGGCCTACGAAGTGCTGGGCGACGCCCAGAAACGCGCTGAGTTCGACGAGATCCGCAAGTACGGTGGCCAGCACGGCAGGCCGTTCCAGGCGCCGCCGGGCTGGGAAAGCCGTGGTGGCGGCGGTGGTTTCGAAGGCGGCGACTTCTCCGATTTCTTCAGTTCGATCTTCGGCGCCCGGGGCGGCAACCCGTTCGGTCGTGGTCAGCAGCGCAGCGCGGGCAGGCGAGGGCAGGACGTGGAGCTGGAACTGGCGATATTCCTTGAAGAAACCCTGAGCAAGGAATCCAAGCAGATCAGCTTCCAGGTTCCGCAGACCAACGCGGCCGGGCAGCGCACCGGGTTCACCACCAAGACCCTGAACGTCAAGATCCCTGCCGGGGTGACGGACGGTGAGCGCATCCGCCTCAAAGGCCAGGGCGCCCCGGGTATCGGTGGCGGAGCCAATGGCGACCTGTTCCTGACCATCCGCATGGCACCGCACCCGCTGTTCGATGTCGAAGGGCATGACCTGATCATCACCGTGCCCTTGGCGCCGTGGGAGGCGGCCCTGGGTGCCAAGGTGGCGGTGCCGACGCTGACCGGCAAGATCAACCTGACCATCCGCCCCGACAGCCAGAGCGGCCAGCGCCTGCGGGTCAAGGGCATGGGCCTTGCGAACAAGCAGGGCGAGCGGGGCGATCTCTACGCCCAGCTCAAGGTGGTGATGCCCAGCCAGTCGGACGCCACCACGCGCGAACTCTGGACCAAGCTCTCCGAGAAAGCCGCGTTCAATCCGAGGACACAATGGAGTAGTTGATCATGAGCAACACCCTGATCGTTCAACTGGACATGCGAACCCTCTGCCAGGAAGCCGATATCACGGCCGACTGCGTGATCGAAATCGTCGAACACGGCATCGTTGAACCGTCGGGGCGAACGCCAGAGGACTGGTTGTTCGATGACCAGGCGCCGTTGCTGGCCAAGCGGGCGGTGAAGCTGCATCAGGAGCTGGAGCTGGAATGGGAGGGGGTGGCCCTGGCATTGGAGCTGCTGGACGAGGTGCAACAGCTGCGCAGCGAAAACAGCATGCTGCGCCAGCGGTTGGGCCGGTTCATTCATATGTGAGCTTGCTTTGATTGGTCCCTTGTGGGAGCTGGCGGAGCCTGCGATGGGCCACAAAGCGGCCCCTTAAGACTACCGTTTGAGGGCTTGGGGCTGCTTTGCAGCTCATCGCAGGCCGTCGCCACCACCGAGATTGCGCCGCTCCCACAGGTTGTGCAAAACCCGAATTGGCCGGCCTTCAGCCTCTTGGCTCGGCCCCCGGGTCGAGCATCAGCTGCATGAAGGTCAGGTCCAGCCAGCGGCCGAACTTCACCCCCACCTGCGGCATCTGCCCGGTCACCACGAAGCCCAGCCGCTCGTGCAGGCGGATCGACGCCGCATTGCCGCTTTCGATCGCTGCGACCATCACGTGTTTGCCGCACCCCCGTGCGCGCTCGATCAACGCCTCCATGAGCACCGGCCCCAGGCCCTTACCGCGCTGGTCGCTGCGCACGTATACCGAATGCTCGACCGTGTGGCGAAACCCTTCGAACGGCCGCCAGTCCCCGAACGAGGCATAGCCCAGCACCCCGCTGTCATCCACCGCCACCAGGATCGGGTAGCCCTGCTCGGCTCGTGCGGCGAACCAGGCCTGGCGGTTGGCAAGGTCTACCGGGGTTTCGTTCCAGATCGCCGTGGTGTTGCGCACGGCATCGTTGTAGATGTCGAGGATCCCGGCCAGATCGTCGGCCAGGGCATCGCGGATCAGGTGACTCATGACAGCCTCACGCAAGGAGTTTGGCCCAGATTAAATGGTAACCAGGCCGCGCACACCCTCGGCTTGCATCTTTTCTCCGCGACCGCGCTGGATGATCTCGCCGCGGGCCATCACCAGATACTGGTCGGCCAGCGCCTCGGCGAAATCGTAGAACTGCTCGACCAGCAGGATTGCCATGTCGCCGCGGTCGGCCAGCTTGCGGATCACCGCACCGATCTCCTTGATCACCGACGGTTGGATGCCCTCGGTGGGTTCGTCGAGAATCAGCAGGCGCGGGCGGCTGGCCAGCGCCCGGCCGATGGCCAGCTGTTGTTGCTGACCGCCGGAAAGATCGCCGCCACGGCGCTGCTTCATCTGCTCGAGCACCGGGAACAACTCATAGATGAAGGCCGGCACCCGACGCGCCTCGCGGGCGGGGAAGCGCGACAGGCCCATGAGCAGGTTTTCCTCGACGCTCAGGCGCGCGAAGATCTCGCGCCCCTGGGGTACATAAGCGATGCCTGCTTGCACGCGTTGCTGGGGTTTGAGCGCGGTGATCGGCCTGCCTTCCCACTCGACGCTGCCCTCGCGTGCAGGCACCAGACCCATCAGGCAACGCAGCAGGGTGGTCTTGCCCACGCCGTTGCGGCCCAGCAGACAGGTGATTTCGCCGACCTTGGCCTCGAAGGACAGGCCGCGCAGGATGTGGCTTGCGCCGTAGTACTGATGCAATGAGTCGATCTTGAGCATGTTGGGTTCCCTGGTAGGCCCGCTCGGTCTTCGCCGGCGCTTCGCGGATAAACACAGCGGGGAAAGATCATCGGCCGAGGTAGACCTCGACCACCCGCTCATCGGCCTGCACCTGCTCCAGAGAGCCTTCTGCAAGCACGCTGCCCTGGTGCAGCACGGTGACGTGGTCGGCGATGCTGCCGACGAAGCCCATGTCATGTTCCACCACCATTAGCGAATGCTTGCCAGCCAGGTTCTTGAACAGCTCGGCGGTGAACTCGGTCTCGGCATCGGTCATGCCCGCCACGGGTTCGTCGAGCAACAGCAGTTGCGGCTCCTGCACCAGCAGCATGCCGATCTCCAGAAATTGCTTCTGGCCATGGGACAGTAGCCCCGCCCGGCGCCCGGCCAGCGGCAGCAGGCGCAGGGTCTGCAGCACTTCCTCGATGCGCTGGCGCTGCTCACCGTCAAGGCGGGAGGCGAGGCTGGCCCATACGGACTTGTCCGTCTTCAAGGCCAGCTCCAGGTTCTCGAATACGCTCAGCGCCTCGAATACCGTGGGCTTCTGGAACTTGCGGCCGATCCCGGCCTGGGCGATCTGATATTCGCTCATGCGTGCCAGGTCGAGGGTGTCACCGAAGAACGCGCTGCCGCTGTCGGGCCGGGTCTTGCCGGTGATCACGTCCATCATCGTGGTCTTTCCTGCACCGTTGGGGCCGATGATGCAGCGCAGCTCGCCCACGCCGATGTACAGGGTCAGCGCGTCGAGCGCCTTGAAGCCGTCGAAACTGACGCTGATGTCTTCCAGGCTCAGCACCGTGCCGTGGCGGGTGTCGAGCCCTTCCTTGCGGGTTTGGCCGAGGCCGATGGCATCGCGACCAGCCCCAAGGTTATCGAACACCGGTTCGAGCATGAATTCAGGATGCACTGGGGGGATGCCTTTCATGGGGCGCTCCTTTTCTTCAGCAGGCCCATCACCCCCCTGGGCAGGTAAAGGGTGACGAGGATGAACAGCGCGCCGAGGAAGAACAGCCAGAATTCTGGGAACGCCATGGTGAGCCAGCTCTTCATGCCGTTGACCAGCCCAGCGCCGAGCAGCGGGCCGATCAGCGTACCGCGCCCGCCCAGGGCCACCCACACGGCCGCTTCGATGGAATGGGTCGGCGACATTTCACTGGGGTTGATGATGCCCACCTGGGGCACGTACAGCGCGCCGGCCAGGCCACACAGCACCGCGCTCAACACCCACACCAACAGCTTGAAGCCGCGCGGGTCGTAGCCGCAGAACATCAGGCGGTTCTCGGCGTCACGCAGGGCGATGAGCAGCCGCCCGAACTTGCTGCGGGTCAGGCACCAGCACAGGTACAGGCTTGCCAGCAGCAGGCCGACAGTGAGTAGGAACAGCACGGCGCGGGTGCCCTGGGCTGCGATGTCGAAGCCCAGGATGGTGCGAAAACTGGTGAAGCCGTTATTGCCGCCCAGGCCAGTCTCGTTGCGGAAGAACAGCAGCATGCCGGCAAAGGTCAGTGCCTGGGTCATGATCGAGAAGTACACACCCTTGATCCGTGACCGGAAGGCGAAGAAGCCGAACACCAGGGCCAGCAGCCCCGGCGCCAGCACCACCAGGCACAGCGCCCAGGCGAAATGCTGGGTACCGGCCCAGTACCAAGGCAGCTCGTTCCACGACAGGAAGGTCATGAAGCCTGGCAGACCGTCACCGGCCGCCTGGCGCATCAGGTACATGCCCATGGCGTAGCCGCCGAGGGCGAAGAACAGGCCATGGCCGAGCGACAGCAACCCGGCGTAGCCCCATACCAGGTCCAGGGCCAGGGCGACGATGGCATAGCAGAGGATCTTGCCCACCAGCGTCAGGGTGTAGGTCGAGACCTGCAGCGCATGGCCGTCGGGCAGCAGCGACAGCAGCGGCATGGCCAGCAGCACCAGGACGACGAGGGTGCCGATGGTCAGGGAGGCGCGTGGCCCGGCCTTTTGCGAGGCAGTGACAAGCAGAGGCTGGTTCATCAGTCGATTACCCGTCCCTTGAGGGCGAACAGGCCTTGCGGGCGTTTCTGGATGAACAGAATGACCAGCGCAAGGATGAGGATCTTGCCTAGCACCGCACCGATCTGCGGCTCCAGCAGCTTGTTGGCGATGCCCAGGCCGAACGCGGCCCAGAGGCTGCCCGCCAGTTGGCCGACGCCCCCGAGCACCACCACCAGGAACGAGTCGATGATGTAGTTCTGGCCAAGGTCGGGGCCGACGTTGCCGATCTGGCTCAGAGCGACCCCGCCCAGGCCTGCGATGCCGGAGCCGAGGCCGAAGGCGAGCATGTCGATGCGCCCGGTGCAAACCCCGCAGCAGGCCGCCATGTTGCGGTTCTGCGTCACCGCGCGCACGTTCAGGCCCAGGCGTGTGCGGTTGAGCAACAGCCAGGTGAGCAGTACCACGGCCAGGGCGAAGACGATGATCACCAGGCGGTTGTAGGGCAGCACCAGGTTGGGCAGTACCTGGATTCCACCGGACAGCCATGCCGGGTTGCTCACCTCGACGTTCTGCGCGCCAAACAGCAGACGGATGGCCTGGATCAGGATCAGGCTGATACCCCACGTCGCCAGGAGGGTCTCCAGCGGGCGGCCATACAAGTGGCGGATCACCGTGCGTTCCAGGGCCATGCCGACCCCGGCGCTGACCACGAAGGCCACCGGCAGGGCGATCAACGGGTACAGCTCCAGGGCGCCCGGGGCGTAGCGTTGCACCATCACCTGGACCATGTAGGTGCTGTAGGCACCGAGCATGAGCATCTCGCCATGAGCCATGTTGATCACGCCCAGCAGGCCGAAGGTGATCGCCAGGCCCAAGGCTGCGAGCAGCAGGATCGAACCCAGCGACAGGCCGCTGAAGGCTTGCCCGAGCAGTTCGCCAAACAGCAGTTTGCGTTGGACTTGGGCGAGGCTGGTGGCGGCGGCAGTGCGCACTGCAGCGTTGCTTTCGGCGTCCGGTTGCAACAGCGCCTCCAGACGGGGGCGGGCGAGCGGGTCGCCGGTTTCGCCGAGCAGGCGTACGGCGGCCAGGCGTACGGCGGGGTCTTCGGCACCGAGTTGCAGGTTGGCCAGGGCCAGGCCCAGGGCTGCATGCACCGCGGCATCCGGCTCGCTGGCGAAGCGCCGGTCGAGGAAGGCCATCTGCGCCGGTTGCGCGGATTTTTGCAGTTGCTGGGCTGCGGCCAGGCGGATGCTGACCTGGTCGCTGAGCAATCGATGGCTGGCCAGGGCGTTGTCGATCAGGCTGCGCAGGCGGTTGTTCAGGCGCACCTTGCGCGCGTCGTTTTCAGCGATACGGCCTTGGTGCAGGTTTTCCAGCAACGGCAAGCGCGCGGCATCGGGCTGCGCGGCCCAGGTTTGGAGCAGGTGCGCCTGCTCGGCGGGCTTGGCGGCAAGGAAGAATTCGCCTTCGCTGGCTTGGGTGGCCAGCGGCAGCAGCAAGAATAGAGTGAGCAAGCATCTGAGCATGCGGGCCATCCTGGAATCGGCAGTGGATTCATCGCGAAAGCCCGCCCCTACAGGTGCAGCAAGAGCCGTGTAGGCGTGGGCTTGCTCCGCGATAGCGTCAGTTGCCCTTCACCGCATAGTCAGGGCGCTTGTCATTGCCTGGAATGAACGGGCTCCACGGCTGCGCCCGCAACGGCTGCTCGGTCTCCCACACCACGCTGAACTGCCCGTCGTCCTGGATTTCGCCGATCATCACCGGCTTGTGCAGGTGATGGTTGGTCTTGTCCATGGTCAGGGTGTAGCCGGACGGCGCCTGGAAGGTTTGCCCGGCCAACGCCTCGCGGACCTTGTCGACGTCGGTGGACTTGGCCTTTTCGGCGGCCTGGGCCCACATGTGGATGCCTACATAGGTGGCTTCCATCGGGTCGTTGGTCACCGCCTTGTCGGCCCCGGGCAGCTTCTTGGCCTTGGCGTAGGCCTTCCAGTCGGCGACGAACTTCTGGTTGACCGGGTTATCCACCGACTCGAAGTAGTTCCATGCGGCCAGGTGGCCCACCAGCGGTTTGGTGTCGATACCGCGCAGTTCCTCCTCGCCTACCGAGAACGCGACCACCGGCACGTCGGTGGCCTTCAGGCCCTGGTTGGCCAGCTCCTTGTAGAACGGTACGTTGGAATCGCCATTGACGGTGGAGATGACCGCAGTCTTGCCACCGGCGGAGAATTTCTTGATGTTGGCGACGATGGTCTGGTAGTCGCTGTGGCCGAACGGTGTGTAGACCTCCTCGATGTCCTTGTCGGCCACGCCCTTGCTGTGCAGGAAGGCGCGCAGGATCTTGTTGGTGGTGCGCGGGTAGACATAGTCGGTGCCGAGCAGGAAGAAGCGCGTGGCAGCGCCGCCATCTTCGCTCATCAGGTATTGCACCGCCGGGATGGCCTGCTGGTTAGGCGCCGCACCTGTGTAGAACACGTTGGGCGACAGTTCTTCGCCTTCGTACTGCACTGGGTAGAACAGCAAGCCATTGAGCTCTTCGAACACCGGCAACACCGACTTGCGCGACACCGAGGTCCAGCAACCGAACACCACGGCGACCTTGTCTTGGCTGAGCAACTGGCGGCTCTTTTCGGCGAACAGCGGCCAGTTGGACGCCGGGTCCACCACCACGGGCTCGAGCAGTTTGCCGTTCACCCCACCGTTGGCGTTGATTTCGTCGATGGTCATCAGCGCCATGTCCTTGAGCGAGGTCTCGGAGATGGCCATGG
The DNA here is from genome assembly GCF_020151015.1 of Pseudomonas sp. p1(2021b). Taxonomy (NCBI): domain Bacteria; kingdom Pseudomonadati; phylum Pseudomonadota; class Gammaproteobacteria; order Pseudomonadales; family Pseudomonadaceae; genus Pseudomonas; species Pseudomonas sp. p1(2021b). Next base: position 4,525,581 of record NZ_CP083746.1, on the reverse strand, counting down.
TCCCGGACAGCGAGTGGAGGATACCGACCTTGATGGTTTCGGCGGCCTGGATGCTCCAGCTCAGGCCCATCGCCGCGATCGATGCGCTGAGGGTAAAGGCCTTGATCAGACTGCGACGCTTCATGTGCTCTCTCCGCTGAGGTCTTAGGGGGGCCAAGCGAGAAGGGGTATTGCAAGGGGTGTGCCGAACGGCGGAGAGCGCGAAATAGACAGGGTGTGCGAGGTATCGGGGCATCGATGTGGGCCAGGATGGTGCCTGGCGAAGACACGAGCACAGCATTGGGGCCGCCACCGCGGCCCCCAACGCCTCAGTCGTCGCGCAATGCAGCCTGTGGCTGGCGCTTGCTGCGCACGAACTGATAGGTCACCGCCAGGACCACGAACCACAGCGGGGTTACCATCAGCGCCGAGCGCGTATCCGCTTCCAGACTCAACAGCAAAAGGATCGCGGCGAAGAAGGCCAGGCATACGTAGCACATCAAACGCCCTCCCGGCATCTTGTAGGTCGACTTCTCATGCAGCGCCGCGCGCCGTCGGCGATAGCTCAGGTACGACAGCAGGATCAGCGTCCAGACGAACATGAACAGCAGCGCCGAAACCGTGGTGACCAAGGTGAAGGCCTCCACCAGGTCGGGGATCACATAGATCAGCACGGCACCGAGCAGCAGGCAGGTGCAGGAGAAATACAGCCCGTTGGCCGGCACGGCCCGCCGCGACAACTTCTCGAAGGCCTTGGGCGCGTCGCCCTCCTGGGACAGGCCGTAGAGCATGCGGCTGGTGGAAAACACGCCGCTGTTGGCCGAGGACGCCGCCGAGGTCAGCACGACGAAGTTGATGATGCTCGCCGCCGCTGGCAGGCCGGCCAGGACGAACAGTTCGACGAACGGGCTCTTGCCCGGCACCACGTCGCGCCACGGAGTGACTGCCATGATGGCGATCAAGGCCAGCACGTAGAACACGATGATGCGCACGGGGATGGAGTTGATCGCCCGTGGCAGGGTGCGTTCGGGGTTCTTCGCCTCGGCGGCCGTGGTGCCTACCAGTTCGATGCCGACGAAGGCGAACACGGCGATCTGGAAACCTGCGAAGAAGCCCATCACGCCGTTGGGGAACATGCCGCCATCGTTCCACAGGTTGGCCAACTGCGCCGTGCGCCCGGCGGGCGACTCGAAGCCGGTGATCACCATGTACAGGCCTGTTGCGACCAGGCCCAGGATGGCGACGATCTTGATCATGGCGAACCAGAACTCGATCTCGCCGAACATCTTCACGGTGATCAGGTTCAGCGACAGCAGTACCGCCACGCAAGTGAGCGCCGGTATCCACTGGGGCAGGTCGGGGAACCAGAACTGCGAGTAGGCGGCGATGGCGATCACGTCGGCGATGCCGGTGATGACCCAGCAGAACCAGTAGGTCCAGCCGGTGAAATAACCGGCCCAGGGGCCCAACAGGTCGGCGGAGAAATCGATGAAGGACTTGTAGTTGAGGTTCGACAGCAGCAGTTCGCCCATGGCGCGCATGACGAAGAACAGCATGAAGCCGATGATCATGTAGACGAAGATGATCGACGGGCCCGCCAGGCTGATGGTCTTGCCCGAGCCCATGAACAGGCCGGTACCGATGGCGCCGCCGATGGCGATCAGCTGGATATGGCGGTTGGTGAGGTTACGTTGCAGGTGGGTGTCGTCTGCCGGTGTGGGGGAGGTCCGGGTCATGGGCTGCATTCCATTGAGATCGGTCTTCTTGTGGGAAAGCCAGGTAGGCTAACACGCGCGTTCCAGATCGTGGCGTGACAGATCGATTCCATTTTGCCGGGGCAGAGCGGATGCAAGAGGGGCTACTGTGCAGCCTTTTCGCGGCACCGCGGCCGCTCCTACAGGGGCACGGCTCTTTTGTAGGAGCGGCCTTGTGCCGCGAAAGGGCCGCACCGCGGCCCCTATGGCGTCACGCCCTGGCGAGCACCTTGCGGCGCACCACCAGGCTATCGACTGCCCACATCACCAGCATCGACACTCCCACCAGCGGGAACGCGACACCCAGCACCAGCATCACCGCTGTGGCGGTCTTCCAGCGTGGCAGGTCATGGCGCAGCGGTGGTACGCCCAGGCCGCCATCGGGCCGGCGTTTCCACCACATCACCAGGCCGCTGACCGAACCCAGCAGGATCATCAGGCACACCAGCAGGATGATGAGCTGGTTGAGCGGCCCGAACATCTTCCCTTCGTGCAACATTACCCCAAGCTCGGTAGCGCGGGCGATCGGGCTGTAGTCCTGCCAGCGCACATCGGCCAGCACCCGGCCGGTGTATTGGTCCACGTGCAGGGTGGCGTCATTGCGAGGGTCGTCGGCGAACACCGCGATGGTGAACACGCCTTCGGCGGTGGTCGGCAGGGTGATGCTGTAGCCTGGCTCGACCTTGCGCGCGGTGGCCACGTCCTCGACCTGTTGCAAGGTCACCTGGGGCGCCGCGGGGCCACTGGCCATGGCGTGGTGGCCCGCATGCTCGGCATGAGCGCCGGACACCGGCATCGGCGTATTCTCCACGGCCCAGGGCACGGTCTGGCGATGCGCATTGTTCAGCTCTCGGGCCTGCTGGTCGGACTTGGGCACGTCGTTCCACATGGCCGCCGGGAAGCGATTCCACAGGTCGGCGTACTGCTTGCCCCACAGGCCCGTCCAGGTCATGCCGCTGAGCAGCATCAACAGCAGCAGGAGCGAGCCCCAGAACCCCGTGACCGCATGCAGGTCGCGCCACAGCACCCTGCCGCGTGCCGACAGCCGTGGCCACAACACGCCAGCACTGCTGCGCCCGCGTGGCCACCACAGGTACAGGCCGGACACCACCAGCACGATGCCCCAGCCGGCGGCCAGTTCCACCAGCCGATCACCGACGGTGCCGACCATCAGCTCACCGTGCAGGGCCCTGGCCACTGCCTGCAGGTTGTTCTTGCCGTCCTGCTCGCCGAGTACCTTGGCGCTGTACGGGTCGATGAACACGTTCAGTTCGCGCCCGCCGTCATGCACCACGAACTGCGCGCTGCGCTCGGCACTGACCGGCGGCAGGTACTGGCCCACATGCCCCTGTGGATAAACCCGGCGTACCTCGGCCAGGAGCGTGTCAGCGTCCTGCCGGTGGTGGCCGGCCTCGACCACCATCAGGTCGCGGTACAGCAGCGGGTCGAGCTGGGGCTTGAACAGGTAGATGATCCCGGTGATCGCCAGCAGGATCATGAAGGGTGCGACGAACAGCCCGGCATAGAAATGCCAGCGCCAGGCCAGGTTGTAGAAGGAGATGCGTTTTTCGCTCATGTGAACCTCCCGAGTGACCGGTCAGGCGCGGCGAAGGCCGCGCCTGGGTCGTTGTTGTCAGAAGCTGATGTCGACCTTGGTCCAGAAGGTCCTGCCGGGCTCCAGCACCGGCTGCGGGTCGCTGGCCGGGTAGCCGAACCCGGCGTTCCCGGCCAGGTTCAAGTGCTCGGCGTAGGCCTTGTCGAACAGGTTGTCGACGCCTGCGCTGAGCTTGAGGTTGCGGTTCACCTTGTAGGCGCCGTTGAACGAGAACACGCCGAAGCCTGCGCTCTTCTCGTAGTCCTTGCCGACCACATTGCCCTGGTTCTCGGCGATGCGGTTCTGCGCTGCCACCAGGCGCCACAGGGCGCCGACGCTCCAGGTGTCGCGGCTGTAGGTCAGGCCGAGGCGGCTTTCCAATGGCGGCATCTGCGGCAGGGCCTTGCCGTCACTGCTGTTCTTGCCCCAGGCGTAGGCCACGGTAGCATCGGCTTTCCAGTTTTCGTTCAGCTTGTAGGCCGCGCCGAGTTCGCCGCCCATGATGCGGGCGTCGATGTTCTGCGCCTGGGATACGAGTTTGCTACCCATGCCGCCGCTGCCTGGTACGTAGTCGAACAGGATGTAGTCGCGAACCTGCCCGATGTAACCCGAAGCCCAGGCCTCCATGCGTTCATCGTGGTACTGGATGCCGACGTCGAGCTGAGTGGTCTTTTCGGGCTTGATGCCATCGAAGGCGTTCGCTGAACCATTGGGTGGCAGGGTGGGCGAGAACAGCTCCCAGTAGTCTGGGAAGCGTTGGGCATGACCAAGGCCGATGTAGGTGGTGGCCGCAAGCGCAGCCAGGTCATGCTCGTAGCGCACGAAACCGCTGGGCAGGGTGTCGGCGCGGGTGTCCCCTTCGGTGGGGCTCTTCTTGCGAAAATCGCGGGCCGAGGCGCGATCGAGGCGCGCCCCGGTGACCAGGCGATCTTCACCGGTGGCGTACCAGGTCAGCTCGCTGAACAGCCCGTAGTTGTGGAAGTCGGCGTCCTTGGTCCAGGGCTGGCCCTTGTGTGCGTCCACCGCCATGCCTCCGCGCTTGCGGTGTTCGTTGGTCTGCGCATCGATACCGGAAACCAACTGCACATCGGCCCAGCGCCAGGTGGCCTTGACGCGTGCGCCCATCGTGCGACGGTCGACGTTGCTGACCATCGCCATCATGCCCGGCGTGCGCAGGCTGTAGTTGTCCATCACATGATCGGCATAGTTGTAGTAGACCTGTGCCTCGACCTTGTCGAGCACGTCGCCCAGGTTGGATTTCTCGAAACGCAGGCCCAGGCTCTCGCGCTTGAACTGCGAGCCGTCCATGCCGCGCCCGGCGTAGCGGGCCTCGCCATCGCCCTTGCCGGCGGTGAGTTCCAGCAGGGTGTCCTGGTCTGGTGTCCAGCCGAGGGTGACGTCGCCGTTCCACTTGTCCCAGCGTGAGGGCACGGTGTCACCGTTACCGTCGTCGTAGTCATCGGCTCGCGACTGATTGCCGACGAAGCGGGCGTAGCCCTGGCGGGTGCCGGCAGCGGCATCGAGCACCTTGTCGAAGCGGCCATGGGAACCGGCCAGCAGGCTGGCGTTGACGCGGCTGCCGAGCTCGCCGAATTTTTCCGGCTCACGCTCGAAGAGGATGGTCCCGGCCGAACCGCCTGGGCCCCAGATCACGCTTTGCGGGCCCTTGATCACTGTCAGGCGGTCGTAGGTTTCCGGCGAAATGTAGGAGGTCGGCGCGTCCATTCGGTTGGGGCAGGCGCCCAGCATCACGCCGCCGTTGGTGAGGATATTCAGGCGTGAGCCGAACATGCCACGCAGCACGGGGTCGCCGTTGGTGCCGCCAGAGCGAATCGCCGAGAAGCCGGGGATGGTCTTGAGGTAATCGGCACCATCGCTGGCCGGCACCGGTTGGCGCGGGTCTTTCGGGTTGGTGACGACAGTCAGCGGCGAGCTTGGCGCAACGGCGGTGATGACCGTCGGGGTCAGTTCGGCCTCATGGCCTTCATGGCCGGTATCGGCGGCCAAGGTCATGGGCGCGAGCAGTGAGCCGCACAGTGCGGCGAGGGTCCCGCATACGGCGGGGGTAAAAACAGGGGTGCAGCCGGACATAGTGATTCCAGTCGATCAGTCATGAGTCAGCGCGAAGCCTCCTGGCTCCGTGCGATAACGGTGGTTTCAGACGCTGGTCGAAAGGGGCGGCGCGCGGCTGCGCGCACCGGGGAACACGGCCTGGCGGGCATGGCCCTGGCGCGTGGGGGCAAAGATGGGGTTGGAGGGCGCTGCGCTGGCGACGCTCAGCGGGCCAAGGGTTTGCGGTAGGGCGGGGTAGTTGAACAGCAGGCTGCAATAGCCGCATTTTTCCCACATCACATGCAGCTGGCCGTCGTTGCCTTTGCCGTGATGTGTGTCGCCGCCATGCTGATGGGCAGCGGCCATCGGCATGTCCATCGGCATGCTCATGCCGGCGTGGTGATCCATCGGCATCGACTGGGAAATCAGTGGGCCGATGAAAATCATCCACATGGCGAACAGGCTCAGCCAGCCACCCCCCAAGCGCCTGCGGTCAGGGCGGGAGGTGCGGGCGAACCGGTTGCGCGGCAGGCTCATGGCGAGTGCTCGTCAACGATCAATGATTATGCGCGTGCCCTTGCTGCTCGGCGGGCGGTTGCTGCTGCACGGCCACCTCGACGGTGACGTCGCCGGCTTTCTCGAAGTGCAGGGTCAGCGGGAAGCGCTTGCCGTCGCTGAGCAGGCTGCGGTCCTTGGGCTGCATCAGCATCACGTGGTAGGCGCTGGGGGCGAAGGTCAAGTCCTTGCCCGCCGGTACCAGCACGCTGGGCACCTGCTGCATTTTCATCAGGCCATCGGCAGTCCTGGCGTGCTCGTGCAACTGGGCGTCGTCGGTGATGGGGCTGTCCACCGAGAGCAGGCGGTCGTCCTCCTGGCCGTTGTTGTGCACGACAAAATAGGCCGCGACGTTGGGCGCATTGGGTGGCAGCGCCAGGGACCAGGGGTGGGCGATATGCAGGTCACCCACGGTGTATTCATGGGCGTTGGCGAAAGCGCCGGGCAGCATCAGGGCGGCCAGGACGAGGGCGTGCTTGAGCATGGTGAGTCTCCGATCTGTACAGGTTCAGGCAGACAGCGGGGTGAACTCAGGCCAGGGGGGACGCGCGGGGATTGAGCGCCGGCCATAGCTGGCGCGGCGTGGGTCGGTAGTCGGCAAGAGGCGCTACGAAGCCGGCCTGCACCAGTGGCGGGTTATGCAGCTGTGCAGGGTAGCCGGGCAATGCGAGCAGGGGCGCGGCGCCGGAGCAGCACCAGCAATTCATCATGCTGGCGCTGTCGTCACTCTGCGGCCCCAGGTCGATCTTGGCCAGGGCCTGGACATCGACCTTGCTCTTGTTCGCCATGCTCGAACAGAAGGCACCCCAAAGCAGCTGCTCGACCGGCCCTTTGGGCGCGGCCGACGACAGCGGCATGGCCAGCAGGTTGAACAGCACTGCCAGGCAGGCTATCCACGCAATGTGCCGACGTGGGGTCATGGGAGAGATCCGGTCAGGAATCAGATGGCTATTGTAAGGGCGAGTATAGGTAAAAATGCCCGGGTGCGATGAAGTGTCGCACCATGGGTGAGGGTTGGGTGTAGGGGCTTTCTCAAGGTGGTCCCTGTAAAAGCTGGCGCTTTGAGCGATGCCCGCCGAAATACCTGACAGGTCAACGGGCCGAAGACAGCCAGTCTTCTACACGTAACCCCGGTACACGAAGGAATTTTCGCTGGTTGTGGGTGACCAGTACCAGGCCGCGCGCTCTGGCGTGGCCCGCGATCATCTGGTCGTAGGGCCCGATGGGGCGACCTTCACATGCAAGTTCCGCTCGTAGTTGACCTGTGTGAGCCGCAGCATAGTTGTCATACTCCAGAACTTCCATCAGAACCCTTCGCGCTCCTGGTCGGCAGGTTGGTCGCGGTTGGCCATGAAGTCCTGGCTTGCGTCGAGGCCGAGGTCGGCAATGGCGTTCAGAAGCAAGCGTACCTCTTCATACTCCCGGTCGACTTTGGGCAATATCGGCCGCTTGAGCACCAGTACCGGCACCCCCAGCTCCCGGGCCACCTCGAGCTTGGGCTCGGTGGCGGTGCTGCCGCTGTTCTTGCTCACCAGTACATCGATTCGCCGCCGGGCGAACAAGGCGCGCTCGTCCGCGAGGTGGAACGGCCCGCGTGCGCCGATCACCTCACAGCGCTCGTTGCCGGGGCAGGCCTCGAGGGCGCGCAGCGTCCAGAATTGGTGGGCAGGGATTTCATGCAGGTGCTGCAAGGGTTCGCGACCGAGGGTGAACAAGGGCCGCTCGAAGGGGGCGAGGGCGTCGATCAGTTCGGCCCAGCCGTCCACCTCGCGCCAGTCATCGCCCGCCTGGGGCTGCCAGGCCGGGCGGCGCAGGGCCCAGCAGGGGATACCGACGGTGGCGGCGGCCTGGGCTGCGTTGGCGCTGATTTGCGCCGCATACGGGTGAGTGGCGTCGATCAGCAGGCCGATGCGTTCTTCGCGCAGGTAGGTGGCCAGGCCATCGGCGCCGCCATAGCCGCCCACGCGCACCTGGCAGGCGAGGTCCTGGGGTACGCGGCCGATGCCGGCGAGGCTGTAGACATGTTCAGGCCCCAACTGGCGGGCGATGGCCAGGGCTTCGGTGACACCGCCAAGCAGCAGGATACGCATGCTCATTGCACGCCCGCCCTGCCGACGATGCCACCTTGGCGATCGATGGCGAACACCTCGACCTGCACCTGGGCCGGCACCACGCTGCGGGCGAAGGCCAGGGCATGGGCGCACACTGCATCGCCCAGGGCGATGCCCGCCGTGTGGGCCAGGGCCAGGGCCTGCTGGCTGGTGTTGGCGTCGATGATGGCCGCCTGTAGCGTTGAGTCCGCGCCGATATCGGCAGCCCAGCGCGCCAGTTGCGGCAGGTCGATGCTCGAACTGCGGCTGTGCAGGTCCATGTGCCCGGCGGCGAGCTTGCTGATCTTGCCGAAGCCGCCACACAGGGTCAGGCGCGGCACCGGTACCTTGCGCAGATGCTTGAGCACGGCGCCGACGAAGTCGCCCATCTCGATCAGGGCGATTTCCGGCAGGCCGTAGAGCTGGCGCATGGTGTCTTCGCTGGCGTTGCCGGTGCAGGCGGCGATGTGGGTGTAGCCGTTGGTGTGGGCGACGTCGATGCCTTGCTGGATCGAGGCGATGTAGGCCGAGCAGGAAAATGGCCGGACGATGCCACTGGTGCCAAGGATCGACAGCCCGCCGAGGATGCCCAGGCGGGGGTTCATGGTCTTGAGAGCGAGTTGTTGGCCGTCGCGCACATTGACGGTCACCTCGAACCCACCTTCATGGCCGCATTCATCCGCCAGGCGCTGCAGGTGCTCGCTGATCATGCGCCGTGGCACCGGGTTGATGGCCGGCTCGCCCACCGCCAGCACCAGCCCGGGGCGGGTGACCGTGCCCACGCCCACGCCGGCGACGAAGCGTACGCCCGGCGTATCGAGCAGGCGTACCTGGCTGTAGAGCAGGGCGCCGTGGGTCACGTCGGGGTCATCGCCGGCATCCTTCAACGTGCCGGCCTCGGCGCCTTCGGCGATGAGGCGGCAGAATTCCAGGCGCATCTGCACCTGCTTGCCCTTGGGCAAGGTGATCTCCACGGCATCGGCAGGTTCGCCGGTGAGCAGCAGGCTTGCCGCCGCCAGGCTGGTGGCCGTGGCGCAGCTGCCGGTGGTCAGGCCGCTGCGCAGGGGGGCGGCTTTCTCGCGGGTTTCTTCACGCATCGAGAGGCTTCACCACGTCGAGCAGGGTGATCGGCAGGGCCTGGCGCCAGGTGTCGAAGCTGCCCAGGGGCTGGGCATGGGCCACATGGATACGGGTCAGCTCGCCGCCATGGGTGTCGCGGAACGTGGCCAGGGCCAGTTCGCTCTGCAGGGTCACGGCATTGGCCACCAGACGGCCGCCGGGGCGCAGCCGCTCCCAGCACGTCGCCAGTACGCCATCGCCAGTGACGCCGCCACCGATGAAGACCGCATCGGGGCGCTCCAGCCCGGCGAGCGCTTCGGGGGCCTTGCCGCGGACCAGTTGCAAACCGGGTACGCCGAGGGCGTCGCGGTTATGCTCGATATGCGCCTGGCGCCCTTGGTCGGCCTCGATGGCCAGGGCGCGGCAACTGGGGTGGGCGCGCATCCACTCGATGCCGATCGAGCCGCAGCCGGCGCCCACGTCCCACAGCAGCTCACCAGGGCGAGGGGCCAGGCGGGCGAGGGTGATGGCGCGCACGTCGCGCTTGGTCAACTGGCCGTCATGGCGAAAGGCGTTATCGGGCAGGCCGACAACGGGCGATAGCTGCAGGGTGGCGGCCGAGGCCTGGCATTCGATGGCCACCAGGTTCAGGTCTGCGGCCCGGCCGTGGGGCCAGTCTTCTGCGCTGCCGGACAACTGGCGTGCCTGGGGGCCGCCCAGGTGTTCGAGGACCTGCAGCCGGCTGGGGCCGAAGCCACGCTCGCAAAGCAGCCGGGCAATGGCTGCCGGGCTGTCGCCGTCGTTGCTCAGCACCAGCAGGCGCAGCCCGCTGTAGAGGTGGGCATTGAGCGCGGCCAGGGGGCGGGCGACGAGCGACACCACCTGCACGTCCTGCAACGCCCAGCCCAGGTGGGCGGCGGCCAGGGCGCAGGACGATGGCATCGGCAGCACCAACAGTTCTTCGGCGGGTAGGTGGCGGGCGAGGCTGGCACCGACGCCGTAGAACATCGGGTCGCCGCTGGCCAGCACGCACACCGGCTCGCCACGCAGGGCCAGGACCGGGGCCAGGGAGAACGGGCTCGGCCAGTTCAGGCGTTCGCCGGCCACGCAGCGAGGCAGGAGCGCCAGCTGGCGCGGGCTGCCAAAGATCCGTGGGGCACCCAGCACGGCGCGCCGGGCCTGCTTGCCCAAGCCGCTGAAGCCGTCTTCGCCGATGCCCACTATTGTCAGCCAGGGTGCCATCTGTTGTTGATCCGCCATGTTGGGGCGCGCTGCAGCTCATCGCGGGGCAAGCCCGCTGTTATAGAGTCCGCGTTTACCGCCCTGAAATTCTGTGTCGTGTTCGACCGCCGGTTTTTCATGCCGCCGGACAAAGCAGGCATAATACCGCGCCTTCTACACTCAAGCGCATTTCAAGATGCCGGATGCCCCCTTGACGCAGCCACCAAGCACCCTCGTGTCGCCCCGCCCCTCGGCCTGCCCGGGGTTGTGGCGCATCGTCGACGCGCGCGACGGCGGGATCTGCCGCATCAAGCTGCCTGGTGGCCTGCTGCAGGCCAAGCAGGCCGAAGCCGTGGCCGACGTCGCCGAGGGCTTCGCCACGGCCGTGATCGAAGCGACCAACCGCGCCAACCTGCAGATCCGTGGCATTGGCAACGACCGCCAGGGCCTGGTGCAGAACTTGCTCGATGCCGGGCTCGGGCCGCGTGATGCCGCGTTCGATGATGTGCGTAACCTGATGCTCAGCCCACTCGCCGGCCTCGACCCCGCCATGCTGCTCGATACCCGCCCATTGGCCGGGGAAATTCTGCGGATGCTGGAAACCACCCCTCGCTTGCATGAACTGTCGGCCAAGTTCGCCATCCAGCTCGACGGCGGCGAAGGCCTGGCGATGCTCGAGCACCCCCATGACCTGTGGCTGTCGGCAATGACGCTCGACCAGCACACCTGGCTTGCGTTCGGCCTGGCCGGGTGCCCTGGCCAGGCGATGGGCGCCGTGCCGGTCGAACAGGGGCTGGCGCTGGTGCAGGCAGTGCTGGTGCGCTTCCTCGACCTGGCCGGGCCGCAGCAGTCGCGCATGCGCCAGTTGCTCGCCGGTTGCCCGGTCGACGCGTTCATCGGCGGCCTGGGTCTGGATATCCGCCGTGATGCAGCGGTACTTGGCTGGCGCCGTGCGCCGGCCCGGGCCCCGTGGCTTGGTCCCTTGGCCCAGCGACAGGGCATGGCCCTGGGTATCGCTCCGCCGTTGGGGCGCCTGACATCGACCCAGCTGCGCGGCATCGCTGCCTTGGCTCGGGCATCGGGCGATGGCAGCCTGCGCCTGAGCCCTTGGCAAAGCCTGGTGATACCCAACCTGAACCCGACGCGGCTCGAGCAGGCCCAGGCAGCATTGCACGCCCTGGGCCTGCTTTGCCACGCCGATCACCCCCTTGCCCGGCTCACCGCCTGTACCGGCTCCACAGGGTGCGCCAAGGCCTTGGCCGACACCAAGGCCGATGCCCAGGTGCTCGCGCCCTTGTTGCAGGCCGGGCGCCCCGGCAGCGTGCACCTGTCCGGCTGCCCCCGTTCCTGCGCTGCGGCCCATGTCGCCCCGGCCACCTTGCTGGCCCGCTCGCCGGGCCGATACGACCTTTATCTGCGCGACAGGCAACAGCCGGGTTTCGGCAGGCTTCGCGCAACCGACATCACCCCAGAAGAAGCAGGCGCCATGCTCGACCTGCCGACGGAGCACCTTGATGATTGACTACATCCGCGATGGTCAGGAGATCTATCGCAATTCCTTCCGGATCATCCGCGAGGAAGCCCGGCTCGAGCGGATACCCGCCGACCTGGAGAAGCTCGCCGTGCGGGTGATCCATGCCTGCGGCATGGTCGATGCCATCGACGGCCTGCAGTTTTCCGAAGGTGCCGGGCGCGCCGGCCGCGAAGCCCTGGCCAAGGGGGCGCCGATCCTGTGTGATGCACACATGGTCGCCGAAGGCGTGACCCGCGCGCGCCTGCCGGCCGACAACCCGGTGATCTGCACCTTGCGCGACCCCAGCGTACCGGACCTTGCCAAGGCGCAGGGCAACACCCGCTCGGCCGTGGCCCTGGAACTGTGGCGCCCGTACCTGGAGGGCAGCGTGGTGGTGATCGGCAACGCCCCGACAGCGTTGTTCTACCTGCTGGAAATGCTCGACGCCGGTGCGCCCAAGCCTGCGCTGATCCTGGGCTTCCCGGTGGGCTTCGTCGGCGCCGCGGAGTCCAAGGCGATGCTGGCCGCCGACAGCCGCGGCGTGCCGTTCGTGATCATGCAGGGCCGCCTGGGCGGTAGCGCGATGGCCGCCGCCGCGGTCAATGCCCTGGCCACGGAGGTGGAATGATGCAGCCGCGTGGACGTCTGTTCGGCCTGGGCGTAGGCCCCGGCGACCCGGAACTGATCACGGTCAAGGCCCTGCGCCTGCTGCGCGAGGCCCCCGTGGTGGCCTACTTCGTGGCCAAGGGCAAGCGGGGCAATGCCTTCGGCATCATCGAGGCGCACCTGCAGGCGGCGCAGACCTTGCTGCCACTGGTGTATCCGGTGACGACCGAAGTGCTGCCAGCGCCGCTGTCCTACGAACAGGTGATCAGCGACTTCTACGACGAGGCCGCCCTGCAGGTGGCCGCGCACCTGGACGCCGGGCGTGACGTGGCGGTGATCTGCGAGGGCGACCCGTTCTTCTACGGCTCCTACATGTACCTGCACGACCGCCTGGCCCAGCGCTACGAGGCCGAGGTCGTCCCTGGCGTGTGTTCGATGCTCGGAGGGGCCTCGGTGCTGGGCGCGCCGCTGGTGTATCGCAACCAGAGCTTGTCGGTCCTCTCCGGCGTGTTGCCCCACGAGGAACTCAAGCGGCGCCTGGCCGATGCCGATGCCGCCGTGATCATGAAGCTTGGGCGCAACTTCCCCAAGGTGCGCCAGGTGCTGGGCGAGCTGGGCCTGGAGGGGCGCGCGCTGTACGTAGAGCGCGCGACCATGGCCAACCAGAAGATCGTCCCGCTGGACGAGGTGGACCCGCAATCCTCGCCGTACTTCTCGCTGATCGTCGTACCGGGTGAAAAATGGCAGGGCTGAACATGCAGAAGGCCCCGGCGATCGTCATCCTCGGCCCCGGCAGCCTGGCTACCGCGCAGCGGATCCAGCGGTGTTATCCACAGGCGACGATCCATGGCCTGCAAGGGCGGGTCGAGGACGTGGATGCACACTACGACAACTTCGGTGACACCCTGCGCCAGCTCTACCGGCAGGGCTCGCCGATCATTGCCTTGTGCGCTGCCGGCATCGTGATTCGCAGCCTGGCCGGCCTGCTCGCGGAAAAGGGCGCCGAGCCACCGGTTCTGGCGGTGGCCGAGGATGGCAGCGCCGTGGTGCCGCTGCTGGGTGGCCTGGGCGGGGTCAATGTCATGGCTCGGGAGATCGGCCTGGCGCTGGACGTTGCACCAGCCATCACCACCAGTGGCGAGCTGCGTTTCGGCACCTGCCTGCTCAACCCGCCGCCCGGCTACACACTGGCGGACCTGGAGCAGGGCAAGCGCTTCGTTTCCGACCTGTTGGCCGGTGAGGCGGTACGCGTGGAAGGCGAGGCGCCCTGGCTTGCCCAGGCGCACCTGCCGCAGGACCAGGCTGCCCAGCGCGCCATCCATGTGGGCTGTGAAGCGCGGCCGACCAGCCGTGACGAGTTGTTGATCCATGCCCGCTGCGTGGTCGTGGCGGTCGAAGACAATGGCCCGGGTGTCGTCGAACGGGTACGTGAGGGGCTGCGCAAGGCCGGTATCGCCGAGCAGTCGCTGGCATGTCTGCTGGCCGGCGAACAGGCCATGGCCGACCAGGGCCTGCACGATGCGGCGCAAGCACTGGGTGTCGAACTGCGCTTCGCCACCCTGGCCTCGGACCTTGCCGGGATGGTCGCCGAAGCCGTGCCCGGAGCCCGGTTGATCGTACAGGACGGTCTCGTCGTCGCGGTGGCTGCGGCGCCCGTGGATGCCCTGCAGGTGGGCAGGCGTCGAGGGCGCCTGGCCGTGATCGGGCTTGGCCCCGGCGCGGCCGAGCTGATGGTCCCGGCGGTCAAGGCCGAGCTGGCCCGTGCCCAGGACGTACTCGGCTACGAGACCTATGTGCGTATGGCCGGCCCGTTCCGTGAGGACCAGGTACTGCATTGCACCGACAACCGCGAAGAGATGCAACGCGCCCGTCATGCCTTCGAGCTGGCGGCCCAGGGGCGTTCAGTGGTGGTGGTGTCCTCCGGGGACCCGGGAGTGTTCGCCATGGCAGCCGCCGTGCTCGAAGCCTTGCACGAATCCAGTGACCCGGCCTGGCATCGGGTGGACCTGGAGATCCTGCCTGGGGTCTCGGCTTCGCTGGCCACCGCTGCCCAGGCGGGGGCGCCGCTGGGCCATGACTTCTGCGTCATGTCGTTGTCGGACAACCTCAAGCCTTGGTCGATCATCGAGCGGCGCCTGGACCTTGCCGCCCAGGCTGACCTGGTGCTGGCCTTCTACAATCCGATATCACGTTCGCGGCCCTGGCAGCTGGGGCGTGCCCTGGACACCGTGCGCCAGCACCGTGACGGGCAAACACCTGTAGTCCTTGGCCGAGATATCGGTAGGCCAGGGCAGACGCTCAGGGTCGTCACCTTGGCCGAGCTGGTGCCGGAAATGGTCGACATGCGCACCATGGTGTTGGTGGGGTCGTCGACCACCTGCCGGTTCGAGCGGCCTGGCGGCGGCGAATGGGTCTATACACCGCGTTGGTACGGCGCCCGACCCTGAGGGTTGGAGGCTTACCGGGCCAGGAAGTCTTTCGCGGCAGGCACGGCCTGTCGCGCTCGGTAGGTTGATGGCTGGAGTCACCCGGCTCCAGCTTCAACCTACCGAGGAACCATGGCCATGAGCGAAAAAATCGAGAATCAGCGCGTCGAAGTGCTGGCTGACAAGAATCTGTTCGTCTTCCCTGACCACATGAGTCTGGCGAACTGTAACGCTGCCAAGGAATGTCACGTCTTCGCCACCCAGGCGGCCACCGCGCAGTTTCACCCGACGACCCAGGCGGACCAATGGTTCGGCTTCTACATCGATGTCATGCAGCAAACGGGGTGGATACCGGTTCGCTATGAAATGAACCGCACCGTCAGCAGTAATGTGCAGTTGCAGGTCAGCAACTTGCTGGGCAAGGGGTTGCAGGTAGCGCTGGGCTTTCTATCCGGTGGCATCATCGGTGCTGCCAAGGAGGTCGGCACGGCGGCGATCGACGCGCTTGCCAATAGCCCCGAAGCCATCGAATTGCTTCAGCGCGACACCCTCGAAAAGGATCGCAGCGGCCTGAGCCTGGCACAGTGCAACCAGTCGGCCAACGGTGAGGTAGTCATGCTGCTGACCGCTGTCCATACCGATGCCGAGCCGGACGTGAACGGTAACTTCCTGCTGTTCAAATGGAACAGCAATGGCAGCACCACGTATACCGGTGTTGCTGCGCTGGTCTTCCATCGTGGCCTCTACGAGCAGAACCGCGATGTCTTGATCGACCGCGTGAGCAAGAATGCCCGCTCCACCTTGCTGAGCCTGAAACTCAAGCGTTGAGCCCATACGCATCGGGAATCGTTCCCGATGCGCCTTTGGAGGGATGAATCATGCCCCATGATTACACCTTGTGGCTCAACGGCAACAGCCTGGTGCTGATGTCCAGTGCGTTGAGTGCGCAACAGATCGAAACCTTGCTCGACCTGCAATTGGCTGCCTACCTTCAGGCGAGCGCGGAATATGCCGTGTTCGATGACTACACACGGTGGCGGTTGGAATACCGTAACACCCAGTTGAACCTGGGTTGCCCCTTCACCGAACTGGCATCGCCCGACACACCTGTGGTGTCGATCGAACCGTTCAAGGCATTGTGCGGCAGTGTGTTGAGCAAGCTTGCACCTGTGTACCGAGCGGGAGCAGCCCGTTGCCTGAAGGCTGTCGACCTGCCTGAGGCGCACCCAGCCTTGCAGGCCCTATGGACCGAATGCGTCCAACCCCCCGAACAGGGCCTTTGCGCCACCTTGGCGGCCGAGCTACGGGTGGTGTTGCCTGATGCGTCGATCGTGAGCGGGGAGATGCGCTTCAAAAGCCGGGAGGGCATCGAACGACGTTGGCCCTGGCAGCGGTTCGATGTATTGGCGTTGGAACAATTGACGTTGCACGCTACCCATTACGTGGTTTCCGAACGTGCGCTGGCGGACATCCGTGATGGGCTTCGGGAGAAGTACGCGCATGTGCGAGCCCAGTACGTATGCCAGGTCGCCTTGCCCATGTCGGGAGGGCGACACCATGAATGAAGCAAGCAGTGCCAGTGTCGTCTCTGGCAGCCTGGCGGCGTTCATGCCTGGTGTAAGCCCTGCGGATCGGGAGGACATCCTGTTGGTGAACCTGTTCGCGCAGCGCGCGACGCGCGACGAATACACCTCTGGCTTGAACAGCAACTGGTTCGACAACTACCGGCGCAAACTGAGCTACCTGGGGTGGGATGCCACGCCGCCACCCAATGTGCAGCGTCGGGGCCCGGACCGTGGGCGGCTGGTGGACCATGCCGTGACGCAGATCGAGCAGGCGGGCTCAGGCGTGCATGCCGAGTTGACCGGCCAAGCGTTGAACGCGCTTGAAAACGACCCGAAGGCGATGCGGGTATTCGAGATAAACGCGCGAACGGGGAGCACGTTGCATTTCCAGTTGTTGCCCTGCGTGCGTCATTCGGGCGATTACTTCGACATGGTGCTTTATCACATGGAGCTGAATGTGCCGCTCGATACCAGGTTGGGAGGGGTTCTGTTCTACAGCTTCGACCACAAGTCCCAGGTACGCATCCAAAGTGCGGAGCTGATCCGCTTCAATCTGCGGATCTTCCGGGATGAGTTCAAGGCGAAGGTGCAATCCCGAGTGACCGCGCAAAGTCGTCGATCGATTCTCGACCTCAAGCTCAGGTGAGCAGGTAGCCCTTGATCCCGGTGAAGATGATCTGCGCCGCCAGTGCGCAGACGAACAACCCCATCAGGCGGCTGACGATCTGCAGGCCCTGGTCGCCGAGGATGCGTTCGATATGGTACGAGAGGTAGAGCACCAGGCCTACGGTGAAGCTGGCCAGGGCGATGCTGACAATGGCCAGCAGCTTGTCATCCCAGTGTGGCTGGCCCACGCCCATCACCAACAGTGCACCAATGGTGCCGGGGCCGACGGTGAGCGGGATGGTCAGCGGCACGATGGTCACATCCTGCTGCACGTTGTCGGCCTGTACCGCCGACTTGCCCTGGGCCATGCCCAGGGCTGAGATGAACAGCACGCTGCCGGCGCCGATACGGAAGGCGTCGGCGGTAATGCCGAACACGCCGAAGATCACCCGCCCGAACAGGTAGAGCAGGACGCTGGCCACCAGCACGGCGACGGCCACACGCCAGGCCAGTTGCTTGCGCTCCTTGCTGGAATAGCCGCGGGTCAGGCTGATGAAGCAGGACAGCACGAAGAACGGGCTGTAGAGCACGAGCATTTTCAGGTAGACGCTGAACAACTCATGGAGCATGGCGTGGATCCATGGCGGGGGAGAGGTGTGGGCAAGTGTATCAGCACTCCAGGGACAACCCTCTGATTCTGAATGGGGAGCGGATTTGCCGGTGAGGGATGGCACCGGCGTTGCCGGTGATCGCGGGGCAAGCTGATCTGGTCAAGTAATTTTGGACACCGGTTAAGGTTCATGCCGCTGCCCTGAGCTTTTCCTCCATGGCTACCGGGGTCTCGTAGCCGTTGTAGCTGTGGAGGCGCTTGAGGTTGTAGTGCACCAAATAAGCCATGATGTCGGCCTTGGCTTCAGATTCGGACTCATAGCCTCCTGGTGGCACCCATTCTGATTTCAATGCCCCAAAGAATCGCTCCATGGCGGCGTTGTCCCAGCATTGGCCACGGTGGCTCATGCTCTGCTTCAGGCTGCACTCTTCAAGCACAGACCTGAATTTGTGGCTGGTGTACTGGCAGCCTTGATCTGAATGAAACATCACGCCCGCAGGCCTGCCCCTGGACTCAGACGCCATACGCAGCGCGTCACAGGCCAGCCTGGCATCGGCAGTCATTGAAAACGCCCAGCCTACGACTCGGCGTGCATACAAGTCGATTACTGCGGCTAAATACAGCCAACGCCTGCCAACCTGGATATAAGTTACATCGCCACACCAAACCTCGTTGATTGTCGAAACTTTGAAGTTTCGCTTCAGTTGGTTTTCCGCAATCAATGCTTCCGTGCCGGATGACCGATACCGGTGCGGTCTACGCTGCCGGCATTTCAGGCCAGCTTCACGCATAAGCGCACGCACTTTGTAACGCCCAATCTCATGGCCTTCACGCCGCAGCTCCTGCATCAACGTGCGTGAACCGGCAGAGCTTCGTGACGCCTTAAAACGATCGATTACACGCGAGCGTAGAGCATCCCTGCCGGGATTCTCACGCCCTTGGCGTTTGCGCCATGCATAGAAACTGCTGCGTTTGACCCCAAGCACGCGACAGCAGTCGACAACACCATATTGCTCTCTCAGCTCGTTGATCAGCGAGAACGATCTTTGGAGTCCCGAAGCAGGAGAGCACTGGCCTTTTTTAGGATTTCGATATCCCGATCCTTTTGACGAACCAGCGCTTCCAGCTCTTCAATACGTTGCTGCTCCGGAGTGATGGCTTTGGCTCCAGCCGGCACCTTGCCCTCTCTCTCCTGCCTTACCTGCTCAACCCAACGACGAAGAGCTGTGCGGCCAATCCCGAGGATTTCGCATACCTCAGGAACCGACTGGCCGGCATCCAGCACCATTTCAGCTGCTCGGATTTTGTGTTCTCTCGAATAAGACTTGCGCACTGATTTTGCCTCCAATTGGGCGCCATCATAGCGCCCGAAGAAGGTGTCCAAAATCATTAGGCCAGTTCAAGCCCGCTCCTACAGGTAACAGCTGGATTATCGGGGGGCTGTGGGAGCGGGCTTGTCCCGCGATGAAGCCTACGCCGCTGTTCAGGGGGTGTGTAACGGGTCCGAGGCAGACGCGCGTTGGCTGGCCCAGTATTGGACCGTTTCGCGCAATTGCGACAACTCCACCGGCTTGGCCATGTGCCCGTCCATGCCCGCCTGGCGCGCGCGTTCCTTGTGTTCGCTGAGGATGTGCGCGGTCAGCGCCACCACCGGGGTGCGCTGACGCTGGTTGGCAGCTTCCCAGGCGCGCAGCTGCTCGGTGGCCGAGAAGCCATCAAGCACGGGCATCTCGCAGTCCATCAGCACCAGGTCGTAGTGCTGAGCCTTCATTGCCCGCAGGGCCTCCTCGCCATTGCTGGCGGTGTCCGGCTCCAGGTTGAGCTTGCCGAGCATGCCGCGGATGACCTTGGTCGAAATGCTGTTGTCCTCGGCCACCAGCACGCGAAAGTCGCTGGGCAGGTCCAACGGCCCGGATGGGCCTGTCGGGCCGGGCGCGGGTGGCTGTTCGCGGCCGCGCAGGGCAAGCTCTTCGGCCAGGGTGGTCTTGAGGGTGTAGCCCGCCACCGGCTTGGCCAGGATGCGCTTGACCCCGGCATTGCGGGCGATGATCTTGCTCGGCGCATTGCTGATACCGGTGAGCATCACCACGAGGATGTCGTGGTTCAGGCTGGGGTCCTCCTTGATCTTCGCGGCCAGTTGCATGCCCGTCATGCCTGGCATGTTCTGGTCCAGCAGCACGGCGTCGAAATAGTCGCGCAGGTGCGCCTTGGTGCGCAGCAGGGCCAGGGCCTCCTTGCCCGACGGCACGGCACTGACATTCATGCCCCAGGCGCTGCACTGCTGCACCAGCACCTTGCGACACGTGTCGTTGTCATCCACCACCAGTACGCGGGCGTCGCGCAACGGGCCGTTCAGGTCGGTAGGCGGTTGCTCCAGGCGCGAGGGGTCCAGGGGCAGGGTGAGCCAGAGGGTGTTCCCGGTATTGCTGCTGCTCTTGATCCCGAACTCGCCTTGCATCAGGCCGATCAATTGCTTGGCAATGACCAACCCCAGGTGGCCACCGAGCTTGTTGCTGGAGAGGAACTGGTGGCTGTGCAGCTCGGCCTGCAGCAAGGCTTCGCGCTCGGCAGGCGGCATCGCTTCGCCGCTGTCCTGCACGGCGATGCGCAGGCGCGGCACGCCACCCCGTTGGTCGAGGGCCACCACCAGCAGGATCTCGCCCTGTTCGGTATTCTTCAGGGCGTTGTCCAGTAGGCTCGACAGGGCCTGGCGCAGGCGGGTCGGGTCGCCGCTGATCACTTGCGGAACCTGCGGCTGGGTGAAACTGATCAGCTCGATGTTCTGCTGCTCGGCCTTGGCCCGGAAGATGTTCAGGCAATCCTCGATCAACGCGTTGAGGTCGAACTGCACATCGTCCAGTTCGATCTGGCGGGACTCGAGCTTGGAAATGTCGAGGATCTCGTTGATCAGGGTGAGCAGTTCATTGCCGGCGCTGTGGATGGTCTGCACATAGTCACGCTGCTTGACCGACAACGGCGTGCCCAGCAGCAGTTCGGTCATTCCTAGCACGCCATTCATGGGGGTGCGGATTTCGTGGCTGATCTTGGCCAGGAACTCGGCCTTGGCGTTGATCTCGGCATCGCTGGCGGCGAGGGCGCGGCTGGCGCGGAAGCGTTCCTCGCTGATCCTGCGCAGGCGCTCGCTGACCGCCAGGTTCAACAGCAGCCCGCTGGCCACGGTCAGCCCCATGAGAATGCACAACAGCCAGGGGGTCGTGGTGCGGGTAAGGCCCAGCAGGGCAGGCAGCAGCACCAGCCCACCCAGGTTGAACACCAGCATGGCCACGGCGAACAGACGCGCAGGCCCATAGCCCTTGTACCAGTGGTAGGCACTGACCAGCAGCATGGTGACGCTGCCCAGGGCCATCAGGGCGTAGGTCATCAGGTTCAGCGGCAAGGTATCGACGAACAGCAGCACCAGGCCACTGACCGCGACGATCAGCATCTCCCCATGCAACAGGCGGTTGCACCGCAGCGAGCTGCAAGGGCTGAAGAAATGTTGGGTGAAGTACAGCCCGGCCAGGCCTGCCAGGACCAGGGTCAGGTAGGCTGCCGGCGTCTGCGCGCTGTGCCACAGGTGCCACCAGGGGCCGCTGAGGTTGAGCAGGATCAGGGCGCTGAGCAGCATCAGGCCATGGTAGAGGGCCAGGATCAGTGTGGTGTTGGAGCGGGTGTAGAGGAAGCGGATCAGGTTGTGCAGGATCAGCATTGCCAGGCCGCCGAACAGCAGGCCGAACAGCAAGGGGCGGGTCTGGTCGGCGGCGACCGACGCAGCAGGCTCGAGGCTGATGGCAGGGCGCAACTGGTGTTCGGAGACCAGCCGTACGTAGATTTCCAGGGCGTTGGGGCTGTTGGGTAATGGCAACAGGTGGTCGCTGCTGCGCAGGGTCGGGCTGGCATTGCCGGCCTGGCGGCCATGGTGCATCTGGCGCACCAGCTTTTCGCCATCCAGGGCGTAGAAGTCCAGGCGCGAGAGGTCCGGGGCGAAGATGCGCAACAGTTGTTCCTGCTCACCGGGTTCGAGCCGGTAGTGCAGCCAGAGGGCCTGGTCGGCCGGTGCGGCGTCGAGCTCGAGCAGGCGGATGGGGCTGAACTGGTTGCGGTAGCGCTCCGAGCGCACATCGCTCAATTGCAGGTTGGCCTGTTCATCGAGCAGGACCGACCAGCCTGCGCCTTGCTCGGCTGAGGCAGGAGGCAGGCAGAGCAGTGTCAGCAGGCTGACGATCAGGGCAATGGCAATCCGAAGCCGACGCACGACGAGGTCCTTCCTAGCTAAGATGCCGGATTACAACTATGCGCGGGGCGCCGAGACCGAGGCAAGCCCCCGAGGAGGCCTTGTCGGCGGGCCGAAGGCCGTGCGCCAGGGGCGACACGGCGATTCGGTGCAGGTTACTGGTGCTCGCCACGCTCGCGGGCGATGGCCCGGTAGCCGATGTCGGTGCGGTAGAAGCTGCCGTTCCAGTCGATCTGCTCGGCCAGGCGATAGGCCTGCTGCTGGGCAGCCTCGACCGTGGCGCCCATGGCGGTGGCGCAGAGCACACGGCCGCCAGCGGTGACGACCTGGCCGTCCTTCAGGGCGGTGCCGGCATGGAAGACCTTGCCTTCGAGCTTGGCGGCCGCATCCAGGCCGTTGATGACGTCACCCTTGGCATAGTCGCCCGGATAGCCGCCGGCAGCCAGGACCACGCCCAGGCTCGGTTGCGGGTTCCACTGCGCCTCGACCTTGTCCAGGGCCTTGGCGAAGGCGGCTTCGACCAGCAACACCAGGCTCGATTCCAGACGCAGCATGACCGGCTGGGTTTCCGGGTCGCCGAAGCGGCAGTTGAATTCGATGACCTTGGGGTTGCCCGCCTTGTCGATCATCAGGCCTGCGTACAGGAAGCCGGTGTAGACGTTGCCTTCCTCGGCCATGCCACGCACGGTCGGCCAGATGACCTGGTCCATCACGCGCTGGTGCACGTCCGGGGTGACCACCGGAGCCGGGGAGTAGGCGCCCATGCCTCCGGTGTTCGGGCCGGTGTCCTTGTCGCCGACGCGCTTGTGGTCCTGGCTGGTGGCCATCGGCAGCACGTTATGGCCATCGACCATGACGATGAAGCTGGCTTCCTCGCCGTCGAGGAACTCCTCGATGACCACGCGCGAACCTGCATCACCGAAGGCGTTGCCGGCGAGCATATCGCGTACGGCGGCTTCGGCTTCCTCGAGGGTCATGGCGACGATCACGCCCTTGCCCGCAGCCAGGCCGTCGGCCTTGATGACGATCGGTGCGCCTTTTTCCTTGAGGTAGGCCAGGGCCGGCTCGATCTCGGTGAAGTTCTGGTAGTCGGCGGTCGGGATCTTGTGACGTGCGAGGAAGTCCTTGGTGAAGGCCTTGGAGCCTTCCAGCTGGGCTGCGCCCTTGGTTGGGCCGAAGCAGTCCAGGCCGCGGCTGCGGAACAGGTCGACGACGCCGGCGACCAGCGGGGCCTCTGGGCCGACAATGGTCATCTGTACGTGCTGCTCGGCGAAGTCGGCCAACTGCTCCAGGGCGGTGACGTCGATGGCGACGTTCTCGCACTTGGCTTCGGTGGCGGTGCCGGCATTGCCCGGGGCCACGTAGACCTTCTCGACCCGTGGGTCCTGGGCGACTTTCCAGGCCAGGGCGTGCTCACGGCCGCCGCTGCCGATGATCAAAACTTTCATGTCAAAACCTCGAATTCGTTTAGCGCCGATCCCGTTTCCCTGTAGGAGCGGCCTTGTGCCGCGAAAAGGCCGCAAGGCGGCCCAGGCGATCTCTGCTACGAAGCCGAGATCCGAGGGGCGCTACGCACCCCTTTCGCGGCGCAAGGCCGCTCCTACAGGGACCGTGGGAGCTTGATTAATGGCGGAAGTGGCGCATGCCGGTGAACACCATGGCGATGCCGGCTTCATCGGCAGCGGCGATGACTTCGGCATCGCGCATCGAACCACCCGGCTGGATCACCGCGGTGATACCCACTTTAGCTGCATTGTCGATGCCGTCACGGAATGGGAAGAACGCATCCGAGGCCATGACCGCGCCCTGCACCTGCAGGCCGGCATGCTCGGCCTTGATGGCGGCGATGCGGGCGGAGTTGACGCGGCTCATCTGGCCGGCGCCTACGCCGATGGTCTGGCGTTGCTTGGCGTAGACGATGGCGTTGGACTTGACGAACTTGGCCACTTTCCAGGCGAAGACCAGATCGTGGATCTCCTGCTCGGTCGGGGCGCGCTTGGTCACGACCTTCAGGTCTTCGGCAGTGATCATGCCGATGTCACGGCTCTGCACCAACAGGCCACCGTTGACACGCTTGAAGTCCCAGCCGGCAGCACGCTCGGCAGGCCATTCGCCGCACTCGAGCAGGCGTACGTTCTGCTTGGCAGCCACTACCTCGCGGGCAGCCTGGGAGATCTTCGGCGCGATGATCACTTCGACGAACTGGCGATCGACGATGGCCTTGGCGGTTTCGCCATCCAGTTCACGGTTGAAGGCGATGATGCCGCCGAAGGCCGACTCGGTGTCGGTGGCGTAGGCCAGGTCGTAGGCCTTGCGGATGCCGCCTTCGTCTTCCGGAACCACGGCCACGCCGCACGGGTTGGCGTGCTTGACGATGACGCAGGCTGGCTTGACGAAGCTCTTCACGCATTCGAGTGCGGCGTCAGTGTCGGCCACGTTGTTGAACGACAGCTCCTTGCCCTGCAGCTGAAGCGCAGTGGAAACGCTGGCCTCGCCCTTCTTGGCCTCGACGTAGAACGCCGCGCTCTGGTGCGGGTTTTCGCCGTAGCGCATTTCCTGGGCCTTGACGAACTGGCTGTTGAAGGTACGCGGGAACTCGCTGCGGCCTTCGGTGGACAGGGTGTCCTTGGCCTGGTCGATGGTGCCCATGTAGTTGGCGATCATGCCGTCGTAGGCGGCGGTATGCTCGAAGGCCTTGAGCATCAGGTCGAAGCGCTGGGCGTAGGTCAGGCCGCCGGCCTTGAGGTTCTCCAGGACGCTGGCGTAGTCGCTGGCGTTGACCACGATGGCGACGTCCTTGTGGTTCTTCGCTGCGGAACGGACCATGGTCGGGCCGCCGATGTCGATGTTCTCGATGGCGGTCGGCAGGTCGCAGCCGGGCTTGGCGATGGTTGCCTCGAACGGGTACAGGTTGACCGCGACCAGGTCGATCGGCTTGATACCGTGTTCGTTCATGATGGCATCGTCGATGCCGCGACGGCCCAGGATGCCGCCGTGGATCTTCGGATGCAGGGTCTTGACCCGGCCATCCATCATTTCAGCGAAGCCGGTGTAGTCGGCCACTTCCACCGCGTTCACACCGTTGTCCTTGAGCAGCTTGTAGGTGCCGCCGGTGGACAGGATCTCGACGCCGAGCTGTTGCAGCTCACGGGCGAACTCGAGGATCCCGGTCTTGTCGGAGACGCTGATCAGGGCGCGGCGGATCGGCAGGCGGGTAGTCTGGTCGGTCATTTCGGATTCCATAACGCGGTGGATTCAGCAAAAAAGGCGCCTCTTGGGAGAGCCGCCTTTTCTGGTTGGGGTTCGATTACAACAGGTCGTACTGCTTGAGCTTCTTGCGCAGGGTGCCACGGTTGAGCCCGAGCATCTCGCTGGCCTTGGTCTGGTTGCCCTTGACGTAGTTCATCACGCTTTCGAGCAGCGGTGCCTCGACTTCCGACAGCACCAGGTTGTAGACGTCCGTGACGGTCGCCCCTTCCAGGTGTGCGAAGTAGTTGTGCAGCGCCTTCTCCACGCTGTCGCGCAGGGTCTGGCCCTCTTCGCTCGGCGTATTGAGGTGCTGTTTCAGGTTGGCGTTGTCGCTCACGGGCGTTGTTCCACTCACTAATGTCTCGGTCATCATCGTCATGCGGCCACCCCTTGTCCGTCCTCTGTCTCAAGGCTCTCTCGACGTTCGCGGAAAAACGCGCGAACGTTGGCGCACTGCGCTTGTGTGTCTTCCAGCGCATTGAACCGGGCGCGGAACTCCTTGCCGCCCGGTCGTGTTGCCAGGTACCAGCCAACGTGCTTGCGGGCGATACGTACGCCCATCACATCGCCATAGAAGGCATGCAACGCCGCCAGGTGCTCCAGCAGAATGTGTTCCACTTCCTCCAGCGCCGGAGCAGGCAGGTGCTCGCCCGTACGCAGGTAATGCTCGATCTCGCGGAAAATCCACGGCCGCCCCTGGGCGGCACGGCCGATCAGCAGGCCGTCGACACCGGTGGCGTGCAGCACCGCCCGGGCCTTTTCTGGCGAAGTGATATCGCCATTGGCGAAAACCGGGATCGACACCGCCTGCTTGATCGCAGCGATGGTGTCGTACTCGGCTTCGCCGGTGTACAGGTCGGCGCGTGTGCGGCCATGTACCGCCAGCGCCTGGATGCCGGCCTGCTCGGCGATCTTCGCCACGGTCAGGCCGTTCTTGTTCGCCCGGTCCCAGCCGGTGCGGATCTTCAGGGTCACCGGTACCTCCACTGCGCCGACCACGGCGTGGAGGATTTCGCTGACCAAGGCTTCATCTCTCAATAAAGCAGAACCGGCGGCCTTGTTGCAGACTTTTTTCGCCGGGCAGCCCATGTTGATGTCGATGATCTGGGCACCAGCCTCGACATTGGCCCGGGCCGCCGCGGCCAGCATCTGCGCATCGCCACCGGCGATCTGCACCGAGCGTGGCTCGGGATCGCCATCATGGATGCGGCGCAGGCGCGACTTGCGGCTGTTCCACAGGCTCATGTCGCTGGTCACCATTTCCGAGACGACCATGCCGGCGCCCAGGCGCTGGCAAAGCGTACGGAAAGGTTGGTCCGTGACCCCGGCCATGGGCGCGAGGATCAGGTTGTTTCGCAGTGTGTAAGGGCCGATGCGTACCGCCGACATAGGTGTTCCCTGTTGTGGGGCCGAATCATTGGAGTCCGAAAAAGGGTTGGCATGATACCCGCTCTCGATGACCGGATAAAGATGAATCTGGATAAAATCTGAACAGCTGTGGGCTTATGACTTTGCGGTCCAAGCTGCAAATTATGGGCCGTTGGTGGGTTTCAGGGGGGCCGCTCGGCAGGCCATCGCGACACAAGGCCGCGCCCGACGGTGCGGCACGGGGCCCCTGTAGGAGCGGGCTTGTCCCGCGATTAGGCCGGGCCCGATATCACCGTCGCCTGGCAAGGGCTTCGCCCTTGATCGCGGGGCAAGCCCGCTCCTACAGGTGGCCGAGTGTTGTGGTCATTCCGGCGAGCGGAAGCTCAGGCTGTAGTTCACGGCCTTGGGGCCGGGGTCGAGGATATCCAGGGCGATGTGGATCGGCGTCTGGCTCGGCATGTCGCCGCGCCCGGCCAGCTCCCCCGAGAGGTATTCGCTGGGCTTGAAGCGACGGCTGGCGATCAGCTGGCCGTTGAGGTCGGCAAATCGCAGCTCCAGCAGCGGGAACGGCTGGGAGAACGGGGCCCGGTTGTAGATGATCGCATCGACGATCAGTGCGCCCTTGAAGTCCGGGTGACTGCGCACCACCAGGTTGCTGCTCTTGATCCGGCTGACATCCACCCGGGTCGGTACCTGGCAACCCAGCATCGGGCACAGCTGTTGGAACCAGGGGCGGTACTGGTCCTGGCGAGCCATTTCGTCGAAGTGGTAGCTGATGTACTGGAACGCCAGCAAACCCGCGGCCAGCAGGGTCAGCACGCCCCACAGCAGGCGCTTGGCCCAGTTGGGCCTGGCCTTCTGCCAGTCGAGCTGCAGCGGGTCGTCCACCACATGCACCAGCGGTTCCTTGCGCGTCGGGCGTTCGGCCTTGGCCGCCAAGGCAGGCTCGGGCCGCTCGTCGGCGAGGTGCTCGAGCTCGTCGTCGCGGGCCGACAGGCGCAGATGGCCCTGCTCGTCATCGTCCCGTGCCGAGAGCCCTTTTTCAGGGATATCGTCATCCAGGCCAGTGAAATGGTCGCCCTGCCCGTCGTCGTGATGGGGCTCGGCCTGGCCGAATGCTCGCGGCTCGTCGTCGTCCAGGACCAGGCCGTTGCCCAGGGTCGGCTCGGTGCGGTCACCGGGCTGCGGTTCTGCCTGGAGGTCGAGGACCTCTTGTTCGACCAGCACCGGAGCCGGTTCGTCGGCGGCCTGGAGTGCCGGCGGCTCGCCGGTTGCCGTACCGAAGGGTTCGTCGGCATGGTCATCAGGACCATGCTCGTCACGACGGGCCTGCAGGGCATCCTCGCGAGGCGGGGCCTGGCGTTCTTCGGGCGCATCGCGACGCTCCAGGCGAGCCAGTTCCTGGTCCAGGTCCAAATCGTCCAGCGCCTGGGCGGTGATGGCCCAGTCCTCGGGCTCGGTATTCGGCTGTTCGTTGATCGTCGGTTGCGTCGCCTCCGGTGCCTGTATCGGTGCCGCCGGGGCAGGGGAGGTGCGGTTCTGCTCCAGCAACTGCTTGGCGGCGTTGAACACCTGCAGGCAATGGCCGCAGCGCACCACGCCCCGGGCCACGCTCAACTGGTTGTGCGTGACGCGAAAGCTGGTCTGGCAATGAGGACACTGGGTGACGAAACTGTCGGTCATGCGGCGATCCGGGTTGTGCAGAAGGTTGAGTCTAGTTGGCTAGCGGCGGCGACCACTGATGCGTACCCAGCCGTCGCGCACGACGATCGGGTCCAGCTCGAAGTCGCCCGCGTAGGCTGCGGCCACTTCCTCGCCCTGTTCGGCGAGGATGCCCGAGAGCGCCAGCAGGCCGCCGGGGCGGACCAGGCCGGCCAGTTGCGGCGCCAACGAGACCAGCGGGCCGGCCAGGATATTGGCGACCAGTACGTCGGCTTGCATGGCGGGCATCTGCTCGGGCAGGTACAGGGCCAGTCGCTCGTCGGCGATGCCGTTGCGCTGGGCGTTGTCGCGCGAGGCTTCGATGGCCTGCACGTCGATGTCGGTGCCGACCGCCTCGCGGGCGCCCAGCAGCAGGGCGGCGATGGCGAGAATCCCCGAGCCACAGCCAAAGTCCAGGACTTGGGTGCCTTCGAGCTGCTGGCCGTCGAGCCATTCCAGGCACAGGGCGGTGGTCGGGTGGGTGCCGGTACCGAAGGCCAGGCCCGGGTCGAGCAGCAGGTTCACCGCGTCCTTTTCCGGCGCCTCGTGCCAGCTGGGCACGATCCACAGGCGCTGGCCGAAACGCATGGGCTGGAAGTTGTCCATCCAGCTGCGTTCCCAGTCCTGGTCCTCGATCACCTCGGCGTGGTGCTCGGGCAACTCGGCGCCGGTCAGCAAGCGCAGGTGGGCGAACACGGCCTCGGGCTCGGCGTCGGCCTCGAACAGGGCCAGTAGGTGGGTGTGCGACCAGAGCGGCGTGGTGTTGAGGTCCGGTTCGAAGATGGGTTGGTCTTCGGCGTCCATGAAGGTCACCGAGACGGCGCCGACTTCGAGCAGGGCGTCTTCGTAGGTTTCGGCTTGGTCTGGGCTGATGGCCAGGCGAACTTGCAGCCAGGGCATGGCGGGCACCTTTGGTAAATCGACAGGGGCAGCCAGGGCTGCGCGGAGCTTGGCAGTTTACTTGAGTGCGTGGGGTTTGTAGAGGTCGCGGGAGCAGCTGCGATCTCTCAGGCGACGCCTCCTGAAGCGGACAAAAAACCCCGGCACCAGGCCGGGGTTCTTTCATCACGCTAACGCGATCACTCCTGGTTGGCCAGTTTGTGCTCGAGGTAGTGGATGTTGACGCCGCCTTTGCAGAAACCTTCATCACGCACCAGGTCGCGGTGCAGCGGGATGTTGGTCTTGATGCCGTCGACGACGATTTCGTCCAGGGCATTGCGCATGCGCGCCATGGCTTCGTCGCGGTCTTTGCCGTAGGTGATCAGCTTGCCGATCAGCGAGTCGTAGTTCGGCGGAACCGAGTAGCCGCTGTACAGGTGCGAGTCGACACGCACGCCATTGCCGCCAGGGGCATGGAAGTGCTTGACGGTACCTGGGCTCGGGATGAACTTCTTCGGGTCTTCGGCGTTGATACGGCACTCCAGGGAGTGACCACGGATCACCACGTCTTCCTGGCGGATCGACAGCTTGTTGCCAGCGGCGATGCTCAGCATCTCCTTGACGATGTCGATGCCGGTGACCATCTCCGAAACCGGGTGTTCGACCTGGACACGGGTGTTCATCTCGATGAAGTAGAAGCGGCCGTCCTCATACAGGAACTCGAAGGTGCCGGCACCGCGGTAGCCGATCTCGATGCACGCGTCGACGCAACGCTTGAAGACTTCCTGGCGGGCCTTCTCGTCGATGCCCGGGGCCGGGGCTTCTTCCAGCACCTTCTGGTGACGGCGCTGCAGCGAGCAGTCGCGATCGCCCAGGTGGATGGCGTTGCCCTGGCCGTCGGACAGGACCTGGACTTCCACGTGACGTGGGTTGGTCAGGAACTTCTCCAGGTAGACCATCGGGTTGCCGAAGGCGGCACCGGCTTCGGTACGGGTCAGCTTGGCCGAGGCGATCAGGTCCTCTTCCTTGTGCACCACGCGCATGCCGCGACCACCGCCACCACCGGCGGCCTTGATGATCACCGGGTAGCCGACGTCACGGGCGATCGCCAGGGCGACTTCCTCGTCTTCGGGCAGCGGGCCATCGGAGCCAGGCACGGTCGGTACGCCCGAGCGGATCATCGCGTCCTTGGCCGAGACCTTGTCGCCCATCAGGCGGATGGTGTCGGCTTTCGGGCCGATGAAGGCGAAACCGGACTTCTCCACCTGTTCGGCGAAATCGGCGTTTTCCGCCAGGAAGCCATAACCGGGGTGGATCGCGGTGGCGCCTGTCACTTCGGCGGCGGCGATGATCGCCGGAATGTGCAGGTAGGAGTCCTTGGACGATGCAGGGCCGATGCAGACCGACTCGTCTGCCAGGCCCAGGTGCATCAGTTCGCGGTCGGCCGTGGAGTGAACAGCGACGGTCTTGATACCCAGCTCTTTGCAGGCACGCAGGATCCGCAGGGCGATTTCCCCGCGGTTGGCGATCAGGACTTTTTCGAGCTTCCCAGACATCGTTGGCTCTCCGCGATTCAAACGATGGTGAACAGCGGCTGGTCGAACTCAACCGGCTGACCGTCTTCCACCAGGATGGCGTCGATGACACCACCGACATCGGCTTCGATGTGGTTCATCATTTTCATGGCTTCGACGATGCACAGGGTGTCGCCCTTCTTCACGGTCTGGCCGACTTCGGCGAAGTTGGCAGAGGTCGGCGAAGGCTTGCGGTAGAAGGTGCCGACCATCGGCGAGCGGATCACGGTGCCTTTGAGGGCCGGGGCAGCGGCGGCGGCTTCGGCGGCCGGCGCAGCGGCAGCGGCCGGGGCGGCAGCGGCAACCGGAGCGGCTACTGGAGCCGGGGCCGCGAAGTACTGGGCGCCGGCCGGGGTCTTGCTGTGACGGCTGATACGAACGGACTCTTCGCCTTCCTTGATCTCCAGTTCGTCGATGCCAGACTCTTCCAGCAGTTCGATCAGCTTCTTGACTTTACGGATATCCATTAATCATCAACTCCCAAGGTTCGGTCGGGGACGTAATTTAAAAAACGTGGCTAGAACGTTTATCCAGGCCCTGGCCCGAAGGGGCCAAGGCCTTGTGTCATCAGGGCTGTGCGTTGGCAGCCAGGTATTCCAGTGCAGACTCCAGGGCCAACCGGTAGCCGGTGGCGCCCAGGCCGCAGATCACCCCTACGGCGACATCGGAAAAGTAGGAGTGATGACGGAACGGTTCACGCTTGTGCACGTTGGAAAGGTGCACTTCGATGAATGGGATGCTCACAGCCAGCAATGCGTCACGTAATGCGACGCTGGTGTGGGTGAAAGCAGCCGGGTTGATCAGGATGAAGTCCACGCCCTCGTTGCGCGCGGCGTGGATACGGTCGATCAGCTCGTACTCGGCATTGCTCTGCAGGTATTGCAGGTGGTGGCCAGCGGCGCGGGCGCGCTGCTCCAGGTCCTGGTTGATCTGGGCCAGGGTCACGGCGCCATAGTGGCCTGGCTCGCGGGTACCGAGCAGGTTGAGGTTGGGGCCGTGTAGCACCAGTAGGGTTGCCATCTGCGAATTCCTTGGTCTTGTAGGGCAATACGACATGAGCGCGGCGACTATGCCGCAAGAGGGCGTCGGGTGTCCAGTTCCCGGCAATAGCCAGCACGTTGTCCGAGATTCGCGCAAAGTATGTGACCAGATGATTAAGTCTGGTCACTATCGCGGGAAAATGGCCGGCTCGCGGGAAGTTATAGACCCAGATCGCGACGCACGCGCGCCAAACGATCGGCAAATTCGACGGAATTCACTTCGCCAATGACCCGATCGGCGGTTATTTCGCTGCCGTTCGCGGCAAAGAACAGCAATGCGGGAGGGCCGAACAGCTGGTAGCGGTCGAGCAGGCTGCGTTGCTCGGCATTGCTCTCGGTGATGTCGAAGCGCAGCAGCTTGAAGCCGGCGAGTTGGGGCTGCACCTGGGGCGCATTGAGCACTTCATGTTCGATCACTTTGCAACTGATGCACCAGTCGGCGTACCAGTCCAGCAGCACCGGCTGGCCGGCCGCGTTGGCCTGGGCCAGGGCGGCGTCCAGCGCGGCCGGGGTGGTGACGGTCTGCCAGGCATCGGCCTGGCGGGCTGGCGTGCCAGCGGTGGTGGCGATGGCCGGTGGCGGCAGGGGACGCAAAGGGTCGCCCTGGCCATTGAGTGCGCCATACCAGCAGGCCAGGGCGTAGACCAGCAGGGCCAGGCCAACAAGCTGCGCCAGGCGTTGGCGTGGCGTCTTGACCACGAACTCCAGGGCACCGAGGAACAGCGCCACGCCCGCAGCCAGCAGGCCCACCAGCAACAAGGTGGCCGGCCCCGGCAGCACGCGGCTGAGCAGGCCGATGGCCAGGCCCAGCAGCAACACGCCGATGGCGTTCTTGACTGTGTTCATCCATGGGCCGCTTTTCGGCAACCAGGCCGCGCCACCGGTGGCGACCACCAGCAATGGCGCCCCCATGCCCAGGCCCAGGGCGAACAGCTTCAGCGCCCCGCCCAGGGCATCGCCGCTGGCACTGATATACAAAAGCGCTCCGGCCAGCGGTGCCGATACGCAGGGCGAAACCAGCAGGCTGGACAGCACGCCCAGCACCGCAGCGCCCAGCAGCGAGCCGCCTTTGGTGCGGTTGGCGACGTTGTTCAGACGGCTGCTCAGGGCCTGGGGCAGCTTGATGTCGAACAGGCCGAACATGGCCAGGGCGAAGAGCACGAAGAACAGGGCGAAGGGCACCAGTACCCAGGCCGACTGCAGGCGCGCCTGCAGGTTCAGGCTGGCGCCGAACACCCCCATCAGGGCGCCGAGCACGGCGAAGGAAATGGCCATCGGCAGCACGTAGGCCAGCGACAGGCTCAGGCCGCGCCAGCCGCCCACCTGGCCGCGCAGTACCACGCCGGAGAGGATCGGCAGCATGGGCAGCACGCATGGGGTGAAGGTCAGCCCCACCCCCGCGAGGAAGAACAGCAGCAGCGATTGCCAGTTCCAGCCCGGTTCGGCGCTGGCCGGCGTGATACCCGCCGGGCCGCCTGCGCCGTCGATGCTCAGGCGTTCGGTTTCCGGTGGGTAGCACAGGCCCTTGTCGGCGCAGCCCTGGTAGCCCACCAGCAGGGTGAAGGGGCGCGGGTCGTTGGCTGGGCGGGGCAGCTCGATGTCGAGCACGCCGTGGTACACCTCCACGTCGCCGAAGAATTCGTCGTGCTTGGCTTCGCCTTTGGGGATATCCGGCGTGCCGAGGGGGACATCGGCAGGCTCGGTGCGGAACTGGAAACGATGGCGGTAGAGGTAGTAGCCCTCGGTAGCGACGAAGCGCAGCTTGATGGACTGGGCGTCGGCCTGGACCAGGCTGAGCTTGAAGGCTTCATGGACAGGGAGGAAATCGGCGTTGTTGCCCAGCGACGCGGCGCCGAGGGTGGCGCTGGGGCGATCGTCGAGCAGGCCAGCGGCGAACGCAGGGCTGGCCAGCAGCAGGAACAACAGGAAAAACAGGCGGCGCATGGCGGTCTCGCTAGGTGAAACGTGGGGGCATGATAGCGGAGTTGCCGCGGGTTGGGGCCGTAGTGCTCGACATCTTCATCGCCTGATAGACCGAGCGCCGCCCGCGCGGCGCTCGGTCTCACACCCTGAACGCCCGCACCGCCCGGTTCAGCTCCCCGCCCAGGCTCAGCAACTGCTCCCCTTGCGCCCGCCCTTCGCCGATGCGCTGCAGGTTGTCTTCGCCCAATGCATGAATTCGCTCGCTGTGATCGCGGATCTCGCTCACAGCGCCCGTCTGCTGCGCTGTCACATCGGCAATGCGCACGGCCGTATCGGCAATGGTGCGAATCGCCCCGACGATCTCATCCAGCGCGCCATCGGCCGCCTGGGCCTGGCTGGCCGTGGCCTCGGCGTGCTCGAGCTGGGCGCGCATGCCGCTCACCGACTCGCGGGCGGCTTGTTGCAGGCGGTCGATCAGCGCCTGGATTTCGCCGGTGGCGCCGGTGGTGCGCTGGGCCAGGGAGCGCACTTCGTCGGCGACCACGGCGAACCCCCGGCCCATCTCGCCGGCCCGTGCCGCCTCGATGGCGGCGTTTAGCGCCAGCAGGTTGGTTTGTTCGGCGATGGCGCGGATCACCGTGAGCACGCCACCGATGGTGGCCGATTCCTCGGCCAGTTGCTCGATCGCCTGGGCATTACCTTGCACCTCGTCCACCAATGCCCGTAGGCCGGACAGACTCTGGCCGATCACCGCCTGGCCCTGTTCCACCGCGCGGCCAGCGTCACGGCTGGCATCGGCGGCGGCGCTGGCGTCACCGGCCACCTGCTGGATGGTCGCCTCGAGCTCGCCAAGGGCGTCACGGATCTGCCCCGTGTCCCCGGCCTGGCGTTCGGCACCTTCGTGCAGGGCACTGCTCATGCTGGCCAGGGCATGGCTGCTGCCGGCCACCTGCTCGGCGTTGTGGCGCAGTGTGCCAACCAGCTCCACCAGGTACTGGCGCAGGCGGTTGAGCGAGGCCTGGATATCGTGCAGTTCGCGGTTGGTGCGGCCCAGGGCGACAGGCTGGGCGAAATCGCCATCGGCCCAGCGCGACAGGGCCGGCGCCAGGCCGGTCAGGGTACGTGTCAGGCGCCGCTGAAGCGTGTCGATGAGCAGGGCGATGAGCAGGATCAGGCCGATCATCAGGCCCTGGATCAGGCGCACTTCGCTGGCGATCTTGGCATGCAGGCCGCGCACTTCCGGTTCCAGCCCGGCGATGGCCTGCTGCACGGCGCCCAGGCGTTCGCCGGTGCTGGCGGCCAGGGCCGCGCGGCGCTCGATCTGCTCGCGGGTTCGTTGCAGCTCGGCCGGGTAGCGCGCCAGCAGGCTCTGCAGTTCGCGCTTGAGGCCTACCGCGACATCTTCCTGCTGGGCGCTGGTTTGGGTGTCCAGGCCCATCAGTGCGGCGAAATCGTCGGCGTTGGATTCGGTGGCACGGGTCACGCCGAGCAACGGTAGCCCATCGACTACCTGGGCCTGTGCCCGAATCAGCTGCAGCTCGCGCTCGACTTCCTCGGCAAGCTCCGCGCGGCCGCTGGCGACCAGCTTGTCACGGGCCAGCGACAGGCGCCCCAGGTGTACCGAAGCGTCCAGCAAGGGTGCCAGGTAGCGGGCAGCGTCCGGGCTGTCGCTGTTGCGGGCATACTCCGCCAGTTGCTCGAACTGGGCGCCCAGCTCGCGTTCAGCCTGCAACAGCAAGGCCTGCGGGTCGCCGGCCAGCTTGCCGGCGGCGAGCAGTTCGTTGGCGGTGAAGGCCTGCAGGTCGTCCAGGCTGGGGCGTAGCGTTTCGGCCAGGTTCGTCGGCCAGTCGGCCAGTGCCGCCTGCAGCCCTTGGGTCGCCTCGCTGGCTGCAGCGTGGCGCAGGGCGTCGCCGCTGGCCAGGTAGGCTTGGATGTTGCGCACCGCATCGTTCTGGAACTGCTGAGAAAGGCCCAGGTAGCGCTCCATCAGTTGATAGGGGCGCTCCAGGGCACGTTGCGACCACCACAGGGTCGCGCCCAGGGCGATGCAGACGGTTACCAGCAGCAGGGTGTTGAAATTGGTCAGCCACTTCAGGCGCATAGCCGTGAACTTCCAGCAATAGAGGTGGAACGGTAGGTGCCTGAAGTTATTGCGGATTTGTGACCGGGTGATGACTGAGGGCGAAAAAAGTGGCGTTTTGCCTTTATTGGCCGGATCGCGGGACAAGGCCGTTCCCCCAAGGGGGGGCACGCACCTCCACGAACCTCAGGGTTCGATGCGCACTACGCAATTGCGCCCGGCGTGCTTGGCCCGGTACAGCGCTTCGTCGGCGGCGCTGGCCATGGTCAGCGCATCGAGCCTGTCGTCCAGTTGCACCACCCCGGCGCTGAAGGTGCAACGCAGGTCATGGGGTTGGGCCGGGTAGAGGATCTCGGCGAAGCGTTGGCGAATCTCGTCGAGGACCTTGTGCGCGGCCTCAAGCGGTGTGTCGGGCATCACGATAGCGAATTCCTCGCCGCCATAGCGCCCGATGAAGTCGGTCTTGCGCAGGCGCTGCTTGAGGAACAGCGCCAGGCTCTTGATCACCCGGTCGCCCATGGGGTGGCCATGGCGGTCGTTGATCTTCTTGAAGTGGTCGATATCGAGCATGGCGAAGCTCAGCGGCTGCATTTCGCGGCGAGCGCGGAAGCTGCAGTCTTCAAGGAGCTGGAGGATATGGGTGTGGTTGTACAGCCCGGTGAGGCTGTCGCGCACCATGCGGGCCTTGAGATGGCGAGCGCGGGCGGCCCGGTTGCGCACCGTGGTGATCAGGTGTCGCGAGCGGATCGGTTTGGTCAGGAAGTCGTCGCCGCCCTCGCTCATGGCGTCCAGCTGCTTGTCCAGGTCATCTTCGGCAGAGAGATAGATGATCGGCACGCTGACGTAGCGGTCGTTGTGGCGGATCACCTTGGCCAGCTCGGTGCCAGTGCAGGCTGGCATGTACATATCCAGGATCACCAGGTCGGGCTGGAAGTCGGCCAGCTCGGCCATGGTGCGGATCGGGTCGGTGAGGGTGCGGGTGATCATGCCTGCGCCGTTGAGCAGGCGCTCGGTGAACATGGCCTGGGCGCGCGAGTCGTCGACGATCAGCACGCGCAGCGGGTCGTACTCGGTGGCGTTGGTCAACAGCTCGACTTTCTCCAGCAGACTCGAGGCATCCAGCGGGCCGGTGAGGAATTCCTGGCCGCCGGCGCGTACAGCAGCCAGGCGGGTGGGGGTGTCGGCCTCGAGGTGGCTGAAAAACAGCAGCGTAACCTGCGGTTCGCTGCCGAGCAGGGCCTGGGTCGCCAGGTTCAGGCCCTGGCCTTTGCCGGTGAAGTCGACGTCCATGACGATGGCGCACGGCAGGCGGTCGTTCATCGCGGTGCCAAAGGCCTCGGCGTTGGACAGGGCCTGTGCAGGCAGGCCGAAGAACTCCAGTTGCTGGGCCAGCCGCTCGGCGCGGTCATGGTCCTGGAGCAGGATGTACACCGGTTTGCGTAAGGGCGGCAGGGCCATGTGGTCGAGCGGGTCGCCCTTGCGCAGGCCGGTGCGCAGCAGGCGTTGCATCAGGCGGTGCTGCTGGAGGCGCTCATGGCTCGACTCGGCTGGCTGGGTCATGTCCTGGCTGCTTGTTGGAAGGGGATGCAAGGCGATGGTGGCTCTATGCTAGCACTGCTTCCCGGTGCCCGTGTGTCCTATATCAACAAAGTTCGTAAGGATGAATATTCAGTTGTCGACCCATTGGTCGCTTATGCGTAAGGCGGTGTCTGCTTTATAGTGCTGCCACGCGGGCTTGCCGTGGCACCCTGGCTGGGGCTGGTGGTCCAAGCCCCTGAACTGTCGAGACTGATAAGGACAACGCCATGCTGGACTGGAAAAACCGCGAGGCCAAAGCCGAGCCT
This sequence comes from Pseudomonas sp. p1(2021b), assembly GCF_020151015.1. NCBI lineage: Bacteria > Pseudomonadati > Pseudomonadota > Gammaproteobacteria > Pseudomonadales > Pseudomonadaceae > Pseudomonas > Pseudomonas sp. p1(2021b). Next base: position 4,488,059 of record NZ_CP083746.1, on the reverse strand, counting down.
CGCGAGCGTGTCGACGCCCGTGGTGCCGCCACCCGTAGCTACCTGGGCGGGCTGTGGAGCCGCGCTTTGGGTACCCTGATCGGCCTGTACCTGCTGGTGTGCATCGGCCTGGGGTGGTACTGGAGCCAGGAGCCGGACCTGTTCCCGGTGCAGCAGAGCGCCCAGGCTGCCGCCGAGCAGAGCGGCCAGCAGATGGTGGTCGGCTACACGACCATCGAGACCCTCAAGAGTGTCGCCAATACCCTGCTGACCAAGCCGGGTGGCTACATCTCCAACGACCGCTTCCCACCGGGGTTGTGGATGGACAACATGCCGAGCTGGGAATACGGCGTGCTGGTCCAGGTGCGCGACCTGTCCCGTGCCCTGCGCAAGGATTTCGCCCGCTCCCAGTCGCAGTCCACCGAGGACGCGGACCTGGCCAAGGCCGAGCCGCGCTTCAATTTCGACAACAAGAGCTGGATCCTGCCCTCGAGCGAGTCGGAGTTCGAGGAAGGCATCAAGTCCCTGACCCGTTACCAGAAGCGCCTGGCCGCCGGAGACCAGGGCGCGATCTTCTATACCCGCGCGGACAACCTGAACAACTGGCTGGGTGACGTGGCCACCCGCCTGGGCTCGCTTTCCCAGCGCCTTTCGGCCAGCGTGGGTCGGGTCAAGCTCAACAGCACCCTGAAGACCGAGTCGGTGGTCGCCGGCCAGGCGCCACAGGTGGACGAGGAGCTGGTGGAAACGCCGTGGCTGCAGATCGACAACGTGTTCTACGAGGCCCGTGGCCAGGCCTGGGCCTTGTCGCACCTGCTGCGCGCCATCGAGGTGGACTTCGCCGATGTGCTGGCGAAGAAGAACGCCACGGTCAGCGTGCGCCAGATCATCCGTGAGCTGGAGGCGTCCCAGGAAGCGCTGTGGAGCCCAATGGTGCTCAACGGCAGCGGCTTCGGCATGTGGGCCAACCACTCGCTGGTCATGGCCAACTACATTTCCCGCGCCAACGCCGCCGTCATCGACCTTCGCCAACTGCTCTCGCAGGGCTGACGGTGGCCATCAGCCCTGCGGAGGCCGCGCACCGCGCAGCCTCCGACCGCGAACGGGTGGCCTGGGTCGACGAGGCCGACCAGCTGCTTGGCGCGCTGCCCCGGGCCGAGCTGCGTGAACGCGGCCTGATCGGTCGCTGTACCTTCATCCTGTTGTTCAACGGTGCCGGTGAACTGTGCGTACACCGGCGCACGCTGAGCAAGGCCTTGTACCCGGGGTACTGGGACGTGGCCGCCGGCGGCATGGTGGCGGCGGGCGAGAGCTACGCCGAGTCGGCCGCCCGGGAGCTGGCCGAAGAACTCGGTATCGCGGGCGTCGAGTTGCGTTTCCACGAGCGGTTCTATTTCGACCAGCCGGACAACCGGTTGTGGTGCGCGGTGTATTCGGCGGTGTCCGATGGGCCGCTCAGGTTGCAGCCTGAAGAGGTGAGCGAGGCGCGGTTCATCGGCCTGGAGCAGATCGAGGTCGATCGTTGGCAATTGCCGTTCTGCCCCGATTCGCTGGCGGCCCTGGACCGCTACAAGGCCAGCTTGGCGTGAGCACCACAGGCCCGCGGAGCAGCATAGGCTGTGTAGGAGCGGCCTTGTGCCGCGAAAGGGCTGCAAGGCAGCCCCTTGCACGAGGGTCGCAAAAGTTTCGCAAAATGGCGCATTCCAGTACTTAGCAATCGCCTGATTTATCGTTACACTGCGCGCCCTTTTCGGGCTGTCGCAGGATCTGCGGCAGTAGCGCTGCCCCTGCCAGAGTGGGGCTTCGCGGTCGGCCCTGGCTCCAGGCGCCGACCAGTATTTTGTCCTCAGCAAGAGGAACAAAAGTGGCCAAGAAAGCTTCTTCCTTCGCCGCCCTTGGCGGTCTCGTTTACTCCACCGATGCCGGTCGGCATTGCCCGGACTGTGGCAAGCCGGTGGACGCCTGCATCTGCAAGCAACAGGTCATCCCCGAAGGTGATGGTATCGCCCGCGTGCGCCGCGAAAGCAAAGGCCGTGGCGGCAAGACCGTGACCACCATCAGTGGCGTCCCGCTGCCCCTCGACCAGCTCAAGGAGCTGGCCAGCACCCTCAAGCGCCGTTGTGGCACCGGGGGCGCGCTGAAGGATGGGGTCATCGAGATCCAGGGCGACCATGTCGAGCTGCTGCTCGGCGAGTTGACCAGGCAGGGTTTCAAGGCGAAGAAATCCGGCGGTTGATCCGGCTCGCGCGATTTTTTGCCCAGTGCTTTCTAAACTCGTTCTCGTGGCAGGGGTCTACCCTGGGCACGGACGAATCGTCATTTTCGATTTCTACACTGCCTGCGCGCCCATGTGGGGCAGTGTCTTCGACTTATCTACAGGGGACTTGAATGTCCGTACGACGCACACGCAAAGACGATGGCAGCCAATGGACCGTGGCCGACAGCCGCAGTGTTTATGGTATCCGCCATTGGGGCGCTGGTTATTTCGCCATCAATGAGGCCGGGCGCGTCGAAGTGCGCCCCAACGGCCCAGGGAGCGCACCGATCGACTTGTACGAGCAGGTCGACGAACTGCGCCAGAGCGGCTTGTCGCTGCCGCTGCTGGTGCGTTTCCCCGACATCCTGCAGGACCGTGTGCGCCAGCTGACCGGCGCGTTCGATGCCAACTTCGCGCGCCTGGAGTACCAGAGCAAGTACACCGCCCTGTACCCGATCAAGGTCAACCAGCAGGAAGCGGTGGTGGAGAACATCATCGCCACCCAGAACGTCTCCATTGGCCTGGAGGCAGGCTCCAAGCCCGAGCTGCTGGCGGTGCTGGCGCTGGCGCCCAAGGGTGGCACCATCGTCTGCAACGGCTACAAGGACCGCGAGTTCATCCGCCTGGCGCTGATGGGCCAGAAGCTTGGCCATAACGTGTTCATCGTCATCGAGAAGGAGTCCGAGGTCGCCCTGGTGATCGAGGAGGCCGCAGAGCTCAAGGTCAAGCCGCAGGTCGGCCTGCGCGTGCGCCTGTCGTCGCTGGCCTCGAGCAAGTGGGCCGATACCGGTGGCGAGAAGTCCAAGTTCGGCTTGTCCGCCGCCCAGCTGATCTCGGTGGTGCAACGCTTCCGCGATGCCGGCCTGGACCAGGGCATCCGCCTGTTGCACTTCCACATGGGCTCGCAGATCGCCAACCTGGCTGACTACCAGCATGGCTTCAAAGAAGCCATCCGCTACTACGGCGAACTGCGCGCCCTGGGCCTGCCGGTCGATCACATCGACGTCGGCGGTGGCCTGGGCGTGGACTACGACGGTACCCACTCGCGCAATGCCAGCTCCATCAACTACGACATGGACGACTATGCCGGCGTGGTGGTGGGCATGCTCAAGGAGTTCTGCGACGCCCAAGGCCTGCCGCACCCGCATATCTTCTCCGAGAGCGGCCGCTCGCTGACCGCGCACCACGCCATGCTGGTGATTCAGGTGACCGACGTCGAGAAGCACAACGACGACGTGCCGACCATCGAAGATAAGCAAGCGCTGCCCGAAACCGTGCAGTGGCTGGCCGACCTGCTCGGCCCGACCGACATCGAAATGGTCACCGAGACCTACTGGCGCGCCACCCACTACATGGGGGACGTGGCCGCGCAGTATGCCGATGGCAAGATCAGCCTGGCCGAGAAGGCCCTGGCCGAACAGTGCTACTTCGCCGTGTGCCGCCGCCTGCACAACTCGCTCAAGGCCCGCCAGCGCTCGCACCGTCAGGTGCTGGACGAGCTCAATGACAAGCTGGCCGACAAGTACATCTGCAACTTCTCGGTGTTCCAGAGCCTGCCGGACACCTGGGCCATCGGCCAGGTGCTGCCGATCATCCCGTTGCACCGCCTGGACGAGGAGCCGATGCGCCGCGCCGTGCTGCAGGACCTGACCTGCGACTCCGACGGCAAGATCAATCAGTACGTCGACGAGCAGAGCATCGAGACCAGCATGCCGGTGCACGCGGTCAAGGAAGGCGAGGACTACCTGCTGGGCGTATTCCTGGTCGGTGCCTACCAGGAAATCCTGGGCGACATGCACAACCTGTTTGGCGATACCGATTCGGTGAACATCTACCAGAACGCCGATGGTAGCGTGTACCACGCCGGCATCGAGACCCACGACACCATCGAGGACATGCTGCGCTATGTGCACCTGTCGCCGGAGGAGTTGATGACGCACTACCGCGACAAGGTCGCCAGCGCCCGCATCACGGCGCGTGAGCGTACCCAGTTCCTGGATGCGTTGCGCCTGGGACTGACCCGCTCGTCGTACCTCTCGTCGTAAACCTGGGGCCGCGTCGCGGCCCTTTCGCGGCACAAGGCCGCTCCTACAGGGGATGCTTGATCCTTTGTAGGAGCGGCCTTGTGCCGCGAAATGAGGGCGCAGCCCTCACAAACGCACAACCGGAAACATTTTACCTGCCGGCACTCCGGTTCAAGCGCCTACCTTTGAATGCAATGTTCAAGGGAGCAAGACATGGACGGTCAAGGCAACCACCGCCTACGCAGGGGGCGTTTTTCCGAGGCTGGTCGCCTCTACCTGCTGACAACCGCTACCCGCAACCGCGCACCGCTGTTCAGCGAGCTGCGTTTGGCCAGGGCAGTCGTCAGGCAACTTCGTTTGAGTGAGCAGCAAGGCGCTTGTCGATCTCTGGCATGGGTACTGATGCCTGATCACCTGCATTGGCTGGTCGAGCTGGGCCGAGGTAGTTTGAGCGACCTGATGCGTGCGTTCAAATCCCGAAGCAGTTGTGCGCTCTATCGGGTGGGGGCAGATCGCCAGCGTATCTGGCAGTCTGGTTTTCATGACAGGGCATTGCGCAGGGGTGAGGATGTCAAGGCCACTGCGCGTTACATCATCGCCAACCCCATTCGCGCGGGTTTGGTGAAGCGGGCTGGCGAGTATCCCCATTGGGATTGTGTCTGGCTGTGACCTGGCAGGTGAGGGCTGCGCCCTCATTTCGCGGCGCAAAGCGGCCACAACTTCACCGAACCCACTGCCCCTTCGAGTGCAACCGCCAGCCCACCCACCCCAGCGTCACCGCTCGCAACCCCATGAAGCCCAGGAACGCCAACCACAATCCATGGTTGCCGAGCCCACTCATGAGCAGCGCCAAGGGCAGCGCGATCGCCACCGACAGCAACATCGCATTGCGCATCTCCCGTGCCCGTGTCGCACCGATGAACAGCCCGTCGAGCAGGTAGCTCCACACCGCCACCAACGGCAGCACCGCCAGGTACGGCAGATACGGATACGCTGCCTCGCGCACGCTGGCGATATCGGTCTGCAGGTCGATGAACAGGTGGCCCCCCAGCAGGAACGCCACGGCAAAGCCCAGGCTGACGATGAGCGACCACCCGCATGCCACCACCAGCGAGCGGCGTAAGGTCTGGGGGTCTCGGGCGCCGATGGCGTGGCCGCACAGGGCTTCGACTGCATGGGCCAGGCCATCCAGAGCGTACGCGGTAAGCATCAGGCCATTGAGCAGCAGGGCGTTGGCTGCCACCGTGGCCTCGCCCAGGCGTGCGCCTTGCAGAGTCACCAGTAGGAACACCAGTTGCAGCGCCAGGCTGCGCAGGAAGATGTCGCGGTTGACCGCCAACAGCGGTCGCCAGGACTTCCAATGGCTGAGCGCGGCCCAGGCGATGTGCCCCGGGTAGGCACGCAGGGCTGGACGGGTCAGGGCCAGGCCGAGCAGGGCGGCACTCCACTCGGCGATCACCGAGGCCCGTGCCGAGCCCAGCACGCCCCAGTCCAAGCCGAGCACGAACCACAGGTTGAGGACGATGTTCAGCACGTTGGTCGTCAGCAGGATCGCCATTGGCGCCCGGGCGTTCTGGGTGCCCAGGAACCAGCCGACCAGGGCGTAGCTGGCCAGCGCTGCCGGCAGGCCTAGCAGGCGGGTATGGAAGAAATCCTCGGTGGACTGGTGCAGTGCCGCACTCGGTTGCATTGCCTGTAACGCCAGCTGGCTGAAAGGCATCGCCAGCAGAGCGATCAGCAATGCGAAGGCCAGGGCCAGTAACAAGCCCTGCACCAGCACCTGGCGTAACGCCGCGCCATCAGCGCGCCCGGCGGCCTGGGCGGCGAAACCGGTGGAGCCCATGCGCAGGAACCCCATCAGCCCGACCATGAAGGTGAACAAGGTCGCCCCCACCGCCACGGCGCCCAGTTGATGGGCATGGGGCAGGTGGCCGATCACGGTGCTGTCGACAAGGGCCACCAGCGGTACCGAAATGTTGGACAGGATCATCGGCGCGGCCAGTGCCCAGACCTTGCGGTGGGTGCGGCGATCGTGCCAGTCGGTGGTCAATTGCAACATGCGGGCTCCGGGGTCAATGCGCGGCGGTGCGGCGGTCCCACAGGAACCCCGCCAGCTGGCCTGGCATTCTAGCGGCCAGCGTGAACGAGGTCTCACTTGGCAGCAGGTAGCCCGCCCGCCATTGCGCTATAGTTGCGCCCTTATCGATACGCTGCCTGAGAGTTCCCACTCCCATGTTCAACAAAGGATTGTTGCTGGCCTGCGCGCTGGCTTTGCTCAGTGCCTGTGATTCCTCCTCCAAGGATGCCCCGGCACCGGCCCAGAAGCCCGCCGCGAGCGCACCGGCCGAAACCCCGGCACCCAAGCGCGAAGACCCCGCCGTGCTGGCCAAGCGCTACGCCGACCGCGAACTGAGCGTGCTGGATGTCTCGGAAGTCCAGCTCGACGGCGCCGCCGCCTTGTCGATCAGCTTCTCCGCGCCGCTGGATGCCGAGCAGGACTTTGCCGCCAAGGTGCACCTGGTCGACACGGTAAAAGGCAAGCTCGAGGGTGCCTGGGAGCTCTCCGACAACCAGATGGAGCTGCGCCTGCGTCACCTGGAGCCGCAGCGCAAGCTGGTGCTGACCGTCGACAAGGGCTTGTTGGCGGTCAATGGCAAGCGCCTGGAGGCCGAGTCGGTCAGCCGCCTGGAAACCCGCGACATGCAGCCGACCGTGGGCTTCGCCAGCCGCGGCTCGCTGTTGCCTACCCGCCTGGCCGAAGGCCTGCCGGTGATCGCCCTTAACGTCGACAAGGTCGATGTGGAGTTCTTCCGCATCAAGCCGGACATGCTTTCCAGCTTCCTGGTCAACTGGGGCCGCAACAGCAGCCTGTACTACTACCAGTCCAAGGAAACCCTGGACATGGCCGAGCTGGTCTACAGCGGCCGCTTCGACTTGAACCCGGCGCGCAATACCCGCGAGACCGTGCTGCTGCCGATCGCCGGGATCAAGCCGCTGCAGGAGGCGGGCGTGTACCTGGCGGTGATGCGCGCCTCGGGTACCTACGACTATTCGCAACCGGCAACCCTGTTCACCCTCAGCGACATCGGCGTTTCCGCCCACCGCTACCGCGATCGGGTGGATGTGTTCGCCCAGGCCCTGGAAGGCGGCAAGGCGCTCAAGGGTGTCAACCTCGCGCTGCACGACGACAAGGGCAAGCTGCTGGCCCAGGCCGAAACCGACGGTCAGGGCCATGCGCAGCTGCCGATCACCGCCAAGGCCGATACCCTGATCGCCACCCAGGGCGTGAACACCACCTTGCTGCGCCTGAACACTGCCGCCCTGGACCTGGCCGAGTTCGACATCACCGGCCCCCAGGCCAACCCGTTGCAGTTCTTCATCTTCGGCCCGCGCGATTTGTATCGCCCGGGTGAGACGGTGCTGCTCAACGGCCTGTTGCGCGACCAGGACGGCAAGCCGGTCAAGGCCCAGCCGGTGACTGTAGAAGTGCGCCGACCAGATGAACAGGTCAGCCGCAAGTTCGTTTGGGAGGCCGACCGCAACGGCTTGTTCCAGTACCAGCTGCAACTGGCGAGCGAGGCTCCGACCGGTCGCTGGCAACTGCTGCTCGACCTGGGCGGCGGGCGCAAGCAGGTCTATGAATTCCTGGTCGAGGATTTCCTCCCCGAGCGCCTGGCCCTGGAGCTCAAGGGCAGCAACACGCCGCTCTCGCCCGAGCAAACCGCGCATATCAAGGTCAATGGTCGCTACCTCTATGGCGCCCCGGCCGCCGGCAACCGCCTCAGTGGCCAGGCCTACCTGCGCCCGCTGCGCGAAGCGGTGCCGGCGTTGCCGGGCTATCAGTTCGGCTCGGTCACCGAGAGCGAACTCAGCCAGGACCTGGAGTTGGACGAGGTCACCCTGGACGACGCCGGCAAGGCCACCCTGGACATCGAGAGCCGCTGGGCCGAGGCCCGCTCGCCGCTGCAGCTGACCGTGCAGGCCAGTTTGCAGGAGTCCGGTGGCCGGCCGATCACCCGACGCCTGGAACAACCGATCTGGCCTGCCGAACGCCTGCCTGGGCTGCGTGGCCTGTTCGAGGGCGAGGAAACCGACAGCGACGGCCCGGTGACATTCGAGGTGCTGGTGGCCGACCGCGAAGGCCGCAAGCTGGCCGCCGACGACCTCAAGGTGCGCCTGGTACGTGAGCGTCGCGACTATTACTGGAACTACTCCGAGAGCGATGGCTGGAGCTACAACTACAACGAGAAGTTCCTTACCCAGAGCGAGGAAACGGTCAGCGTCCAGGCCGGCGGCACGGCCAAGCTGAATTTCCAGGTGGAATGGGGCCCGTATCGCGTCGAGGTGGAAGACCCGCAGACGGGGCTCGTGTCCAGCGCGCGCTTCTGGGCCGGCTACCGCGCCCAGGACAATGCCGAGGGCGGCGCGGTGCGCCCGGACCAGGTCAAGCTGGCGCTGGACAAACCGGCTTACGCCGACGGCGACACGGCCAAGGTCACGGTCACTCCGCCCGCCGCCGGCAGTGGCTACCTGATGATCGAGTCCAGCGATGGGCCGTTGTGGTGGCAGGAGATCGACGTGCCTGCCGAGGGCAAGACCTTCGATGTGCAGCTGGACGAGCAATGGGCGCGCCATGACCTGTACATCAGCGCCCTGGTGATCCGCCCCGGCGAGCGCAAGGCCAATGCCACGCCCAAGCGTGCCGTGGGTGTGCTGCACCTGCCGCTGGACCGTGCCGAGCGCAAGCTCGCGGTCACCCTGCAGGCGCCGGAGAAGATGCGGCCCAAGCAGCCATTGACCGTGAAGTTCAAGGCCGCCAACGCCGACGGCAGCGTGCCGAAGCAGGTGCATGTGCTGCTGTCGGCAGTGGACGTGGGTATCCTCAACATCACCGACTTCAAGACCCCGGACCCCTATGCCAGCCTGTTCGGCCGCAAGGCCTACGGCGCCGACCAGCTGGATATCTACGGCCAGCTGATCGAGGCTGGCCAGGGCCGTCTGGCCAGCCTGGCCTTCGGGGGCGACGCGGCCATGGCCAAGGGTGGCAAGCGCCCCAACACCACGGTGACCATCGTTGCCCAGCAAAGCCTGCCGGTGACCTTGAACGAGCAGGGCGAGGGTGAAGCGAGCGTCGACATCCCCGACTTCAACGGGGAGCTGCGCCTGATGGCCCAAGCCTGGACCGACGAGCATTTCGGCATGGCCGAAGGCAAGACCGTGGTCGCCGCGCCGTTGATCGCCGAGCTCTCGGCTCCGCGTTTCCTGGCCGGTGGCGACCGCACCAGCCTGGCACTTGACCTGGCCAACCTGTCCGGCCGTACCCAGCAACTGAACGTGCAGGTCAGCGCCTCCGGCCAATTGGGCCTGGCCGGTGAGGGGCTGCAGAGCGTCAACTTGGCCGAGGGCCAGCGCAAGACGCTGATGATTCCCGTACAGGCCCAGGGCGGCCTTGGCCAGGGCAAGGTAGTGGTGCGGGTCGACGGCCTGCAGTTGCCGGGTGAACCGAACAATGCCTTCGCGCGTGAGTGGACCCTGGGCGTACGCCCCGCCTACCCGGCAATGCTCAAGCACTACCGGGTCGCCTTGAAGGACCAGCCCTGGACCCTGCCGGAAAGCGAGCTGGCCGAGTTCGAGCCCGCAGGCCTGGAGGCCAGCCTGGTGCTCTCGAGCCGGCCACCGCTGAACCTGGCCGAGCAGATCCGTGCGCTCGAAGCCTACCCGTATGGCTGCCTGGAGCAGACCACCAGCGGCCTGTACCCGTCGCTCTATGCCGATGCCGACAGCCTCAAGCGCCTGGGCATCAAGGGCGAGCCGGCCGAGGTGCGCAAGCGCAAGATCGAGATGGGTATCGAACACCTGCTGGGCATGCAGCGCTACAACGGCAGCTTCGGCCTGTGGAGTTCGGACAGCGAAGAGGAATACTGGCTCACCGCCTATGTCACCGACTTCCTGCTGCGGGCTCGTGAACAAGGCTTCGGTGTGCCCGCCGAGGCGTTGAAGAAGGCCAATGAACGCTTGCTGCGCTACCTGCAGGAACGCAACCTGATCGAGGTGGACTACAGCCAGAACGCCGACCACACCCGTTTCGCCGTGCAGGCCTACGCGGGCCTGGTACTGTCGCGTAACCAGCAAGCACCATTGGGCGCGCTGCGCAGCCTGTTCGAGCGTCGCAGCGACGCCCGCTCCGGCCTGCCGCTGGTGCAACTGGCGGTGGCACTGGACAAGATGGGCGACAAGCCGCGTGCCCAGCAGGCCCTGCAAGCCGGCCTGGCCATCGACCGTGGCGACGGCTGGCTGGCCGACTATGGCAGCGAGCTGCGTGATCAGGCGCTGATCCTGGCATTGCTGCAGGAGAACACGCTGGCCAGCAACCAGGTCGACCAGCGCCTGTTCGCCCTCTCGGATGAGTTGGCGGCCAACCGCTGGTTGTCGACCCAGGAGCGCAATGCCCTGTTCCTGGCGGGCCGTGGCTTGCTGGGCAAGCCAGAAGGCCAATGGCAAGCGCGCCTGGACAGCGCCGGCGAAGTCCGCCAGTTCAGCAATGCCGAGGCGGGCATGACGCTTACCGGGCCGCTGTTGAGGTCGCCGCTGACCGTGCAGAACCAAGGCAGCGAGACGCTCTACCAACAACTGACGCTCTCCGGTTACCCGCGCCAGGCACCGCCGGCCGGGGGCAACGGTATGCAGGTGCGCCGTGAGTACCTGGGCATGAACGGCCAACCGCTGGATCTGCGCAACCTGCGCAGCGGCGATCTGGTGCTGGTGCACCTGGCGCTGAAGGCCGATACCCAGGTGCCCGATGCCCTGGTGGTGGACTTGTTGCCGGCAGGCCTCGAGCTGGAGAACCAGAACCTGGCCCAGAGTGCGGCCAGCCTGGAGAACGCCAGCAGTGCCGTGAAGGAATGGCGAGAGTCGATGCAGAACGCCAACCTGGTGCACCAGGAGTTCCGCGATGACCGGTACGTGGCGGCGCTCAAGCTCGACGGCTATGGCACCCAGCACCTGCTGTACCTGGCCCGTGCGGTGACGCCAGGCACCTATCGCGTGCCGCCGCCGCAGGTGGAGTCGATGTACCGGCCGAACCTGCAGGCGGTTGGAGAAGGGCAGGGAGAAATGGTGGTGCGCGGCAGATAAAGTTGCGCTTCCCCCTGTAGGAGCGGGCTTGCCCCGCGATTGCGCCAGGTCGGCAAACGCACTCGACCTGGCTGACGCAATCGCGGGGCGACCCGCTCCTACAGGGGAATGTGCAAAGGCTTCAGTGAATCACCCAGCTCAACACCCACAACCCCAGCAGCAACCAGACGATCCCGAGGATGACCGAGGCGCGCATGAAGGCGCGGATCGCCGAGTAGAGCAGCATCAGGCCGACCACCAGGGCCAGGATGCTGACCAGCGAGGTGTCCATGCCCAGGGTGCGTGCCAGACCATCGATGAAATTGCCCCCGGCATTGGCCAACAGGTTGAACAGGCCACTCAATGCGTCGACGATGAAGCGGATCAACGAACCCAGTGCCTGGCCCAGCCACTCGAAAAAACCTTCTACATGCATAGTTGCTTCCTGATGATCGAATCGGCATGGGTGCCGTTCCCTAGCCTTTGGCCATTACCTGGCCAAGTCGGTTCCCGGTGTCCATGTTAGCCTGCCTGCCTACGCGTACCGCAAGGGCCCTGCGGGCTGTCGGCATTGTCTGCCTGCTGGTGGTGGGGGCGTTGTGGCTGGCCGACCGACTGTGGCCACTGCCCATGCCGGACGATGACCTGGCGCGGGTGGTGCTGGCCGAGGATGGCACGCCCCTGTGGCGCTTCGCCGATGCCGACGGTGTGTGGCGTTACCCGATCAGCCCTGACGAGGTCTCGCCGCTGTACCTGGAGGCGCTGCTCACCTACGAGGACCGCTGGTTCTACCGCCATCCCGGTGTCAACCCGCTGGCCCTGGCGCGGGCCGCGTGGTTGAACCTGCAGGGTGGGCGGGTGGTATCGGGGGGCAGCACCCTATCGATGCAGGTCGCGCGGTTGCTCGATCCACACGCGCGCACCGTACCGGGCAAGTTGCGCCAGCTGTGGCGCACCGCGCAGCTGGAATGGCACCTGTCCAAGCGCGAGATCCTCCAGCTCTACCTCAACCGTGCGCCGTTCGGCGGCACCCTGCAAGGCGTGGCGGCTGCCAGCTGGGCCTACCTTGGCAAGTCACCCAGGCACCTCACACCGGCCGAGGCGGCGCTGCTCGCGGTGCTGCCCCAGGCGCCCAGCCGCCTGCGTCCCGACCGACACCCCGAACGCGCCCAGCGGGCACGCGACAAGGTGCTGCAGCGCCTGGCCGACTACCAGGCCTGGCCGGCGCAGCCCATCCAGGAGGCACGAGAGGAGCCCTTGCTGCTGGCACCGCGTCAGGAGCCCGCGCTGGCGCCATTGCTCGCCCGTCGTCTGAACCGCGCCGATAGCCCGCCGCTCATTCGCACGACCCTCGACGCCTCACTGCAGCGGCGCCTGGAAGACCTGTTGCTGGGCTGGCGTGCGCGCCTGCCGGAACGCACCTCGGCAGCGGTGCTGGTGGTGGAGGCGCAAACCATGGCGGTGCGCGCCTACCTGGGCTCGATCGACCTGGGCGATGCGCGTCGCTTCGGCCATGTCGACATGGTCCATGCCCTGCGCTCGCCAGGCTCTACCCTCAAGCCGTTCCTCTACGCCATGGCCATGGACGATGGCCTGATCCACTCCGAGTCGCTGCTGCAGGATGTCCCGCGCCGTTATGGCGACTATCGTCCCGGTAACTTCTCCATGGGCTTCAGCGGCCCGGTCTCGGCCAGCGCTGCCCTGGCCTTGTCGCTGAACCTGCCGGCGGTCCAGTTGCTGGAAGCCTACGGGCCGAAACGTTTCGCCGCGCAGATGCGCATGGGCGGCATGCCGCTGGTGCTGCCGCCGCTTGCCGAGCCGAACCTGTCGTTGATCCTGGGCGGGGCCGGCAGCCGCCTCGAGGACCTGGTCGGCGGCTACGCAGCGTTCGCCCGTGACGGCAAGAGTGCGCGGATCCGCCTGCAACCGACAGACCCGCTGGTAGAGCGCAGGCTGCTGTCGCCCGGGGCTGCCTGGATCGTGCGGCGTATCCTCAGCGGCCAGGCCCGCCCGGACCGCGACCCCCATGCCGAGCTGGTGCAGCGCCCGCAACTGGCCTGGAAGACCGGCACCAGCTATGGCTTTCGCGATGCCTGGTCGGTGGGCGTCGGGCCACGCTACCTGATCGGCGTGTGGATCGGACGCCCGGATGGTACGCCTGTGCCGGGGCAGTTCGGCCTGGCCTCGGCGGCGCCTTTGATGCTGCAGGTGCATGACCTGTTGAGCAACCGCGACAGCCAGCGAGGCATCAGCGCCCCGGCAGTGCGTGTACCGCAGAGCGTCGGCGTGGCCGCGATCTGCTGGCCCTTGGGCCAACCCATGAGTCGCCAGGACCCCAACTGCCGGCGGCAGCGCTTCGCCTGGACCTTGGACGGCACCACGCCGCCGACGCTGCAGGCTGCCGACCAACCGCTGGGGCTAGGCCTGCGCGAGGCCATCTGGGTCAATGACCGCGGCCTGCGCGTGGACGCCGGCTGCCCTGGTGCCAAGGCCAGGGAGGTGGCGCTGTGGCCTGCGCCATTAGAGCCGTGGCTGCCACGGGCCGAGCGGCGTGCCGCGCGCCTGCCTGCGGTGGAAGGTAGCTGCCCGCCGCAGAGTCCGGCCAGTGCGCCACCATTGTCGATCGTTGGCGTGCGCCCCGGTGACCACCTGCGCCGCCCGGCCACCAGCCGCGAGCCATTGCAGTTGCCTGTGTCGGCGCTGGGCGGGGGCGGGCAGCGCTGGTGGTTCCTCAATGGCCGGCCTGTGGGTGAAACCCGTGGGCAGGAGAGCTTGCTGGTGCGCTTCGAGCAGGCCGGGCGCATCGAGCTCAGCGCCCTGGACGAAAGTGGCGAGACGGCGCGGGTGGAGTTTCAGGTCAGTGAATGATTGGAACGCCCTGGGGGCCGCAAAGCTGTTCGACGATCGACGTACTGGCACCTAAGCTTGACCCTGAGGGCGGTGTCGACGCGCCCCGTCTTCGGCGGATCATGGAGCGTCCCATGCGTTCTCTGGCCATCACCCTGCTGATGCTGTCCTTCGCCTGCCATGCCGGCCCCCTGCCGCCCGCCCTCGACAGCAACGAAACTGCACGCCGGCTGCCCACGCCAAACCTGCCTTTGGACGCCTACCGCCCCGCCAGCTACGCCGTGCCCCTGCCGGCCCCGTCTATTCCGACGCATGACGCCATGCCTATGGACACGCCGATCCCCGTGCACAAGGTGCGCTTCGAAGGCGGCACGGTCTACCTGCTGAGCGAGCTGCGCGAGCACTACCAGCCGCTGCTGGGGCACGTGGTGACCTTGGCGCAGCTGACGGCGGTGACCGAACGCCTGACCCAACGTTACCAGCGGGATGGCTATATCCTCTCCCGCGCCTACCTGCCAGCGCAGGACTTCGCCGACGGACGTGTGCAGGTGGTGCTGGTGGAAGGCTACATCAGTGGCTATCGGCTCGAGGGTGAGATCGGTGCGGCGGCAGCGTACGTGGAGCGCTTGCTGGGCAAGCTCATGGCCGAGCGCCCGCTGACGCGCGCCTCCTTCGAGCGCTACATCGGCCTGATCGATCGCATACCGGGTGTGAGCGCCCAGGTCGAGTGGCTACCCGGCACAGGCCGTGAGGGCGCCATGCCGTTGTGGGTGCGCGTATCACGCAAAGCGTTCGACGCTACCCTGACCCTGAACGATGGCAGCCGTGACGCTGCCCAGGTGGCGATGGGCATCACCAGCAACGCTCAGACCCGCTTCGCCGAGCAATGGGCGGCCCGCGTGCTATGGCCTCCGGGCGATGACAAGGCGCATTTCTACGCGCTCGACTACAGCCAGTACCTGGATGACGAAGGCAGCCGGCTGCTGCTTTCTGCCTCGCGCTACCGCAGCCAGCCGCGCACCTACGTGCGCCTGGACCATGGCGCTGACCTGCGCCAGCGCTGGGAGAGCGAACGTTTCGACGTCGGCATCAGCCAGGCGCTTATCGCCAGGCCCGGCGAGTGGCTCGATGTGGTCGGGCGTTTCTATACGGCGGCCGACCATGTCCGCGACCAGGCACGAGAGGGGAAGCGCGATACCTATATCCGCGCGGTTTCGTTCGAAGGGGACTGGCGCACCCTCGAAGCCGAGCGGCTGCGTATCGTCAGTGCTGGTGTGTACCAAGGCCTGGACTACTTCGGTGCCCGCAGCGACAGCAACCGCGACGTGGACTTCCTGCGCCTGCGCCTGTCGGCCTTACAGAGCGATCGATTGTTCGGTGAGTGGCAGGGCGTGGCGTCGACAGCGCTCTACTGGAGCGGCAACGACTTGCCCGACAGCGAGCGTGTGCTGTTCGGCGGCCAGCATTTCGGCCGGGGATACCCGGCTGACCAGGTGTCGGGCGACAAGGGCTGGGGGCTGGCGTACGAGATGAACTACAGCGTCCATGCAAGCAGCGCCTGGGCACGCGTGGTGCAACCGTACCTGGTATTCGATACCGCCCGGACCTGGACCAATGGCCTCGATGTGCAGGATGCACGCATGGCGTCCATGGCCATGGGCGTGCGCCTGGGGGATGGGCGTGGCGCCAGTCTCGCCCTGGAGTTCGCCAAGCCGCTTGCGGATGTTGCGCTGGACAGCCGTGAGCGCAAGGCGCGCTTTACCGTGAGCCTCGACTACGCGCTATGAGCCGTCGTTCGGTCTGCAAGCTTGCTTTCACTGACGGACGCCACCTCACTTCTGCCACGCTCCACTTGCACTGAGCTGCGCAACGCATGTTGTCGCTCGTCGGCCCCGAGCACCTGTTCAGGCCCTTGCGCGGAAAAATGCCCGCTGCCGCATTCGCGCGCCTGGATTTCGTTGCCGTTGAAAGAGGAGAAGAGGCAGACATCGCCTGGCAGCGGGCCATTGCTGGCCTTGGTAGGGTTGCCTTTCGAGGCCGAGACGCCTTGTGGACGAGCGCCCGTATCCTTGCTTGCCTGCCCATGCTCGACGGCCACGGCCAGGTCGTCGGCGACCGAGACGGTGGTGAACAGGTAGGGGAAGGCAGTGATCAGCGAAATGCCGAGATAGCCCATGTGTTTCATCGTATGTTTCCTTTGCTTGGAACAGGAGCAATGGAGCGTACGAGGGCACGAGCAGAGGGGTAACTCCTACATGTCTCAGGGCGGTGCAGGTGTGCCGGGCTTCAGCCCGCCACCAGCATCCGTGGCTTTGGGAACAGGTTGTCCAGGGTTTCCAGCAAGCGCGCGTGGTAGATCGGCTTGCGGAACAGGTCGAGCACCTGCAGGCGCAGCAGGTCGCTGATATCGTCCATGTCGGCGTGCCCGGACATGACGATCACCGGCAGGTGTTGCCGGGCGGTGTGGTCGCGCAGGCGCTTGATCAGGCTGATGCCGCTTTCCTCGGGCATGCGCAGGTCGGTGATGACCAGCGCCATGTCTGGGTGGCGGGTGAGCTGGAGCAGGGCGCCCTTGACCGAGGTGGCGGTATGGCAGATGAAGCCTTCGTTTTCCAGCAGTTCGGCGAGTTCGAGCAGCGCCTCTTCCTCGTCGTCCACCAGGAGGATCTGTTGACGCAAGGAAGAGGTTGGCATGGTGGCTTCCTTCTTTATAGAGGAGAACACAAGCATGGATTAATTAGCCGTCAGTCGGAGACGTAGTCGTAATGCCCTCTTTAATGGCGTTCATGATGTTATCGACTTGGGTAGAAATCTCTGTAGTGAAACTCGCCAGCACCACCGCGACCATCGCCGCGATCAGCGCATATTCGATACCGGACGCTCCATCCTTGCGTTGCAGGAAGACTTTGCAGTGGACAAACAGTTTCAGCAGCATGGCACAACTCCTTGCGCGATCAGGCGCCGATAATGGGGTCGCCTAGGTGATACCCCTTTGCCATCACAGAATTGTCAAGCCTGGGGAACTTGCAAATGTAAGAAGGTATTAATCCAAAAGTATGGGTATCGAACAGGCGTGCTAACCCCTTGTTTTGCTAATGCGTCAATTTTATGTATGGGGAATGCGGCACGAATAAATGGCGAATTAGACACCCTCGGCTACTTTCTAATAGCGAAACAGTAACTTTTTGCCATCATTTCTCTCGGCATGGGCACTAGGGTGGATAGCGGATATGAGCAGTCGCTTGACCATGATATTGGCCGCCGTGTTTCTGGTCGCTGCGCTACTGGCTGGGTACTGGGGCATTGTTCTGAGTCGTCCGCCCGCGGCTGTCGTACCTCCGGCGGCGGTAGCGGCCCAGGCGCCCGTCCCAGCGGTCGTGCCAGCAGTTGTCGGGGCTCCGGAGCCTGTCGGCTCGCCAATCGTGGTCGTGCGCCGCGATATCGCGGCTCATACCACCCTGACCACGGACGACCTGGCGCTCGAGCATCTGCAGGTGGTACCCGCCGGTGCCTTCCAGCGCATCGAACAGGCCGTGGGGCGCAGCAGCCCGCGCCCGCTGTCAGCAGGTACTTGGCTGGATGAGAACAGTTTCCAGGCCGGTGGGCCGCTGGCGCGGATGATCCGCCGCCACGAGCGTGCGGTGGCCGTGGCGGTCGACGATGTGGCCGGCGCAGCCGGGCAGGTGCGCCCGGGCGATTACGTGGATGTACTGCTGTTCCTGCGTGAAGAGAACAACAACCCGCAATCCTCCGCCCAGGTCGTGCTTCCGGCCCTGCGGGTGCTCAGTGTCGGCGAGCAGACGGGCCTGGCCAACGATGGCCGCCCGGCGCAGACCGCCGATGAACAGAAGGCGCAGCGCAACCAGTTGGGTGTCGCCACCAAGACCGTCGCCCTGGCCGTGCCGCAAGCGCTGGCCAGCCGCCTGATGCTGGCGGCCCAGGCCGGGACCTTGCGCCTGGCGGTGCGCAGCGCCGACGAGCAATTGCTGGCGCGCTACTGGTCCGACCCGCAGGGTGCTGCCCAGGTGGAAAGCGCCAACCGCGAACTCTATCGCTTCAGCCAGTTGTCCCAGGTCCCCATCGCCAAGGCGGTGGTGCCCGGCAACCGTGCGCCCGGCATGCAGATCATTCGCGGCGCCCAGGCCGACGACACGCCCAAGACTCCATGACCTAGCAAGGACGCCGCCATGCGTAGTATCGAGCGGATACGTAGACAGTTGTGCCAGGCCCTGCCGTTGATGCTGGCGGTGCCTCTTGCCCAGGCGGCAGCCAATGGCTGTGCGGCGTTCGGCGAGTTGCCCTCGGTGATCGAGATGGACCAGGGCCTGCAGCAGGAGCTGCGCCTGCCGGTGACCATCACCCGGGTTGCCATCGGCGAGCCCAAGGTCGCGGACGTCCAGGCCAGCGGCGAGCGTGCCGTGCTCCTGACGGCGGTGGGGCCGGGCAACACCAGCCTGATGCTGTGGACTGCCTGCGCCCCCGCGCCGCACCGCGCCATGTTGTTCGTCAAGGGGCGGGCCAGTGCGGACATGGCCGAAGGCGCGCTGCTGCCGTCCCAGGACGAACAGTTGCCCAGCCAGGTACAGGCCGATATCCGCTTCGTCGAGGTGCAGCGTAGCAAGTACAAGGAAGCTGGGGCGCGGTTGTTCTTCAAGGGCTCCAACAACAGCCTGATCGGCTCGCCCGGCACCGTGCCGGTCACCGGCGTGAGCCCTGGCGAAGTGCCGATCAACCGCCCGGTGATCCCGCTCGACAACAACGTGTTCAACATCGTCTGGGGCGGAGGCAGCAGCCGCTTCCTGGCAGCGATCAACGCCCTGGAGAACAGTGGCTTCGCCTACACCCTGGCGCGCCCCAGCCTGACCGTGCTCAGCGGCCTGACCGCAAGCTTCCTGGCCGGCGGCGAGATCCCCATCCCGGTACCCAGCAGCGGCAGCGACAACGTCTCGATCGAATATAAGGAGTTCGGCGTGCGCCTGGCACTGACGCCCACGGTGGTCAGCCGCGACCGCATCACCTTGAAGGTAGCGCCGGAGGTCAGCGAGCTGGACTACACCAATGCCGTGAACATCGCCGGCACCCTGGTGCCGGGACTGAAGGTGCGGCGCACCGACACCAGCATTTCCCTGGCCGATGGCGAGAGCTTCATCATCAGTGGTCTGGTCAGCAGCAACACCCGTTCGGCCGTGGACAAGCTGCCCGGCCTTGGCAACCTGCCGATCCTGGGCGCGTTCTTCCGTCAGTCGACGCTCAACCGCGAAGACACCGAGCTGCTGATGATCGTCACCCCGCACCTGGTCCAGCCGCTGGCCGCCAATGCGCGCCTGCCGGAGCTGCCGGGCGAGCGCTTGCGCACCTACGACCCCAGCTGGGGCCAGCTGTTCTTCCTGGAAAACGGCAATTTCGAAGGCCGCAGCGGGTTATCGCGATGAACGAGCTGAACCAGACCTACCTGGCCATCACCCGCAACGAAGAGGACCTGCAGTGGCTGCAAGGTGCCCTGACCCCGCTGGGCCAGGTGATCGGCGCCAACAGCGGCAGCCTCGACGAGCTGCTGGCATTGATCGATGTGACCTTCAGCAACCTGGTGTTCATCGGCCTGGACCGCGAACAACTGGTCAACCAGTGCGCCTTGATCGAAGGCGTGCTGGAGGCCAAGCCGATGCTGGCGATCGTCGCCCTGGGCGATGGCATGGACAACCAGTTGGTACTGCACGCCATGCGTGCCGGCGCCCGCGACTTCGTGGCCTACGGCTCGCGCGCCAGCGAAGTGGCCGGGCTGGTGCGCCGGCTGGGCAAGCGGCTGCCGACGGTGGTCAGCAACCCCAACCTGGGTGGCCTTACGGTGCTCTATGGCGCCCAAGCGGGTGCCGATGGTGCATTGCTCACCTCCCACCTGGCGCGGGTGGTGCAGGAGAGCGGCCAGCAGACCCTGCTGCTGGACCTCGGCCTGCCGCGTGGTGACAGCCTGGCCTTGCTCGGGATGGAGGAGTCGTTCTACTTCGGCGACGCCTTGCGAAACCTACGGCGGCTCGATGCGACACTGATCGACAGTGCGTTCGCCCGCGACAAGGGCGGCCTGCGCATCCTGGCCTACGCCGACAGCGACGAGCCGCTGCAACAGACCAGCGCGGCCGAGCTGTACATGCTGCTCAGCGCCTTGCGCCAGCACTTCCAGCACATCGTGATCAACCTCACCGGGCAAACCGACAGCGAAACCTTGCGCACCATCGTCAGCCACTGCGACAAGCTGATCGTCTACACCGACCAGAACATCCTCGATTGCCGCCGCACCCTGGACGTGCTCGAGCAATGGCGCGATCGCGGCATCAAGCTGGAGCATGCGGTGCTGCTGGTGGATCGTTACCTGCGCAATGTGGCCCCTGATGCCGACGCCCTGGCCAAGCGCTATGGCCTGGCGCTGCTCAAGGCGTTGCCCTATAGCCCAGAGGTGCGCCTGAACGCCAAGAACCAGGGCCTGAGCCTGTTCGAGCTGGCCCCGCGCGAAGGCCTGACCCAGGCCCTGCGAGGCCTGGGCGAGCGCCTGGCACGGCGCTCCGAGAAGCTGCCGGCGCCGACCTTCCCCTGGCTGCGCCGGCTGTGGGGTGGCAAATGAGTGCCGACGAACCCTTTGGCGGCCCCCGCCACGCCACCGCCGACCCCCAGGCGCTCAAGCGGGCCCTGCACCGTTTCGTCATCGACGCCATGGAAGACAGCGGCCGCAACCTGCTCGAAGGCGCACGGCCGGCGCTGACCCAGTTCGTCGGGGAACAGGTGGGGGACTATATCGCGCGCCTGCACCTGGCCCTGTCGCGCTACGAGACCGAGCGCCTGGCCGAGGAACTGGTGGACGAGCTCACTGGCTTCGGCCCGCTGGAGGTGTTGCTGCGCGACCCCAGCGTCACCGAGATCCTGGTCAACGGCCCGCATCGGGTATTCGTGGAGCGGGGCGGGCTGCTGCAGCGCACCGACTTGCGCTTCATCGATGCCCACCATGTGGAGCGGGTGATGCAGCGTATCCTCGCACCGCTCGGTCGGCGCCTGGACGAGTCGTCGCCGATGGTCGACGCGCGCCTGCCCGACGGCAGCCGGGTCAATGCGATCATCCCGCCGGTGGCGCTGGACGGGCCCTGCCTGTCGATCCGCAAGTTCCGCCAGGACATGCTCAAGAGTGCCGACCTGTTGGCCACCCGAGCCATCGACCAGGCGATCTTCGATTTCTTCGAAAATGCCGTGGGGCGCCGTTGCAACATCCTGGTCAGTGGCGGCACCGGCACCGGCAAGACCACCCTGCTCAACATCCTCAGCCAGATGATCGCGCCCCATGAGCGGCTGGTGACCATCGAGGACGTGGCGGAACTGCAATTGCATCACCCCCATGTGGTGCGCCTGGAAACCCGCCCGCCGAATGCCGAGGGGCATGGCGAGATCAAGGCCAGCGAGCTGATCCGCAATGCCTTGCGCATGCGCCCGGACCGCATCCTGCTCGGCGAGATCCGCGGCGCCGAGGTGCTCGATGTACTCACGGCGATGAACACCGGGCATGACGGTTCGATGAGTACGGTGCACGCCAACACCGCCCAGGATGCCCTGCTGCGCCTGGAAACCCTGGTGGGACTGACCGGGCGGCAGATTGCCGAGAAGACCTTGCGGCAGATGATCTGCGCGGCGCTCGACGTGGTGATCCAGCTGACCCGTCTGGCCGATGGGCGTCGCTGTGTCAGCGAGGTGCTCGAAGTGGTCGGGGTGCGCGACGATGTGTATGTCACCAATACGTTGTTCCGCCTCGACCGGCGTGGCGGCGACGGTTTCCTGCGCGAGGCGCCGAACCCGGCGGGCGCCAAGCTGCGCAATGAGGGCCTGTCGTGATGGGCCCGTTGTTGCTGGGGTTGTCGCCGCTGCTGCTGGGCATCGCCCTGCTGCTGTGGCGCCGGGGCCTGCACAAACGCGGCGAGGAACGCATCCTCCAGCGCCTGGGCCGCGCCTACCAAATGGTGCGTACGGGCAGTGCCCGGCGCGATTGGCTCGACCCACTGCTGCAACGGGCGGGGCTGGCCCCAGGCGAGCTGCGTGTGCGCCCTTGGTTGCTGGGTTGGCTGGCAGTGGTGGCCTTGACCGGGTGGTGGGCCGGCTGGGTGGCGGCACTGATGCTGCTGGTGGGTTTGCCGCTGCTTGGCTATCTCTATCTGAGCTTGCGCTATCGTCGTCGGGTGGCGCAGATCATCAACCAATTGCCTGGCCTGCTGGACTACAGCGTGCGCAGCCTCAAGGCCGGGCGCACCCTGAGCGATGCCGTGCTCGGTGGTATCGACGGCCCCCGCGAACCCCTGCGGTCGGCCATGGGCCGGGTGCGGCGCAACGTGCAGTTGGGCGTGCCTCTGGAGGAGGCGGTGAGTGAACTGGCCGAACTGTACGAGCAGGACGAGTTGCGGTTGTTCGCGTTGGGGCTGCGCATCAACCAGCATTACGGTGGCAATGCCAGTGAGCTGCTGGAGAACCTGATCAAGTTGATCCGCGAACGCGAACACGGCGCGCGCCAGCTCAAGGCCATGACCGGTGAGACGCGGGTCACCGCGTGGATCCTGGGTGCCTTGCCGCTGGCGATGGTCGCCTATTTCCTGATGGGTAACCCCGGCTACCTGCTGGCCATGTGGCGCGACAGCCACGGGCAGATGATGTTGTTGTTCGCCTTCGTGCTGCAGGCGGTCGGTTGCCTGGTGCTCTGGCGCATGATGAGGAGCCTGTGACCATGGCGTTGTTGCTCTGTGCCCTGTGCCTGCTCGTCGTCTCCCTTTTGCTGGGCCTGCAGGCCCTGCGCCAGTTGCGCGCGCGGCAGCTGGTCGCCCGTCGTCTGCAAGGCCAGCTGGCGCGCGAAGAGCGCTTGGAGGACTGGCTGCATTGGCTGGGCAGCACCTCGCTGGGGCAACGGTTGCAGAAGCTGGACGGCGAAACCCAGGCCCTGCTGGACCGCGTGGGCTGGCGCCGCAGCCGTCAGCGCGCCTTGTTCGCCGCCCTGCAACTGGGGTTGCCGGTGGTGGCCTTGGCCATGGCCTTGTTGCTCCAGCATGGCCTGGCAGGCGGCGGGGGCGGCCATTGGTTGGTCTTGTCGTTGTGCGCCCTGTGCATCGGCTATTTGTTGCCCAAGCGCGTGCTGGCGATAGCGGCGCTGCGCCGCCAGCAGCGCATCGCCCTGGAGGTGAGCCTGCTGATTCCGCTGCTGCGCATCCTGTTCGAGACCGGCCTGGCCGTGGAGCAGGCCCTGCGTGTGCTGAGCCATGAAGGCCGTAGCCTGGTGCCGGAAATCAGTGAGGAGCTACGTCTGGTCCTGCAACGGGTGGACTCGGGCCTGGCCCTGGGCCCGGAGCTCGAGAAAACCGCCCAGTTGCTGGCGGTGGATGAGTTCATCGACACCTGCGTGATCCTGCGCCAGTTGCTGGTGCAGGGCAGCGGCGCGATGAAATCGCTGCAGGCACTCAAGGCCTTGCTCGATGACCGGCGCCTGACCCGTTTGCAGGAGCGGGTCTCGAAGATGTCGGCAAAAATGTCGGCCGTGATGATGATGTTCTTGTTCCCGGCCCTGCTCATTGTCCTGGCCGGGCCGGGGTTCACCGCACTGACGCGGGCCTTGGCGTCCTGAGGGGAGGGAAATTGGATGAAAGCGATCCTGTTGTTCACCGGCCTGTTGCTGCTTGGCGGCTGCGCGGGCCAGCCACCTGAGGGCATCGCCCGGTTGCTGGGCACCCCCGCGTGCGGCAAGCCCGATGCCGATCAGCAACTGGCCTTGAACCTGGCCGACGAGGTGCTCAACGAAGGCCGCCCCCACGCAAGCCTTGCGCACCTGCAGCAGCTACCGGACGACCTCGATCAGGTGCGCCTGCGCAAGGCGCGCGTGCTGCGCTTGCTGGGGCGCAGCGAGGCCGAGCCGTTGTACCGCAGCCTGCTCGGCGGCTGCCTGGCGGCAGAAGGTGAGCATGGCCTGGGGCAGCTTGCCTCGGCCCGCGGCGACGATGTACAGGCCCTGCGCAACCTGCAGCGGGCCGTGCGCCTGGCGCCGACCGATGAGAAGGTGCGCAACGACCTGGGTGTGGTGCTGATGAACCTGGGCAATCACGAACAGGCACGCTTCGAGTTCCTCACGGCCATCGAGCTCAAGGACGACAACCCGTTGCCGGCGGTGAACCTGGTGACCTTGTCGCTGGTCGAGGACAATTGGCAGCAGGCCACCGACCTGGTGGCCCGCCTGCGGCTCAAGCCGGAGCAGTTCGCCGAAGCGCAGGCTCGGGCCAAGCAGTTGAAGGCGACCGGACGTGGCTCGGTCGGTTGATGAAAAGGAGGGCGTAGCCATGCGTGCATTGATGATCACACTGGTCCTGCTGGCCTGCCCTTTGTCAGCCCAGGCCGAAGAACCGCTTCGCCGACCACCGCCGGATTCGGCTGCCGAAGCCTGGTTGCGTGTGCAGGCGAGCAACCAGCAGGCCTCGCCCAGGCTGCAGGTGCAGACTGCGGCCGAGCGGGATGCCGCCATGCAGCGATGGCTGGACACCTACAAGTATCCGATCCCCGAGGTGTTCCGCTGGCAGAAGATGAGTTCGTCCGATGATTGAAGGCCATGCCGGCTTCTGTAGGAGCGGGCTGGCCCCGCGATTAGGCCGGGCCCGATATCACCTTCGCCTGGCAAGGGCTTCGCCTTTGATCGCGGGACAAGCCCGCTCCTACAGGGGGCGGCGCGAACTGGCGCTTGGAGGCTTAATGGGCGGTAAAGCGCTGGTGCACGGGCGATGTACGTGGCGTCAGCGCCAGGGCCAGCTGCGTGCGGTTGTGCATGTGGGTCAGGCGCAGCACCTGGGACACGTACAGCTTCACGGTGTTTTCGGTGATGCCCAGTTCACAGGCGATCTGGTAGTTGGTCTTGCCCTTGCCCACCAGCTTGGCGACTTCCAGCTGGCGCGGCGAAAGCTTCTCGAAGGCTGGCGGTAGCTCGGGCTCGGCTTCCTCGATGTCCGTCGAGCGCCGGTGCGCGCCTTGCCCTCGGGCTTTCTCCAGGTCCTGGTAGAGCCCGTCGATGGACCCGGCCAGCTCCTGCAGGCGCTGGTTCAGGTTGCCCAGCTCACGTACGTTGCGGCGTCGTTCGATCAGCGCTTGTTCCTGGCGACGCACCCCTTCGAGCAGGTCCTTCAGGTCGATGGGTTTTTGGTAATAGTCGGTAAAGCCTTCGCGCAAGGCGCGGATCACGTCCTGCTTTTCGGCGCGACCGGTCAGCATGATCGCCTCGAACACGCGTTGGCGGCCATTGATGCCTTTCAGTGCATGGACCATCTCGACGCCGTCGATATCCGGCATGTCCAGGTCACAGAGCACCAGGCCGATATGCTCGTCGGCCTGGTAGCGTTCTATGGCCTCGACTGCGCAATGCGCGGGGATGCAGGTGTAGCCATTGCCTTCAAGGAACTCACACAACTCTTCGACAACCAATGGCTCATCGTCGACGACCAATATTTTCACGGCGCTGGCGTACTTGTTCACGATCAACTCCCTGTTAACTTCGGCCTTTGCATCTGTGCCTGGCCGCCTAAGAAAGTAGTCGCACTTTGCAATTATGTACAAGGGTTGTACAAGAGAAATGACCACTAGGTCACTATTGAATCCATACAGCAGTCAATAGGAAGCCCACCAACACGTAGGGCGCGAACGGTTGTTTGTCACCGACCTCCTCGGCCAAGGCTTGCAGGCGCTTCTTCAACTTGGGGTTGAGCAACAACCAGAGCCTGCGCCGACCGAGCAGCCAGGCCACCACGGCCAGCCCGGCTCCGATGAAGGTCCCCAGGACGTAGTGCGGGCTGGTGGCCAGGGCCAGGGCGCCCATCAGCTTGACGTCGCCGGCGCCGAAACGGCCGAGCATGTAGCCGGGCAGGGTGAGCAGCATGACGATGGCCAGTGCCCAGCCCGCCTCGCTGGCATCGGCGCCGATCCAGCTGTGACCGGTGGCGAACAGCCAGGCCAGTGCACAGGCTGCGACACCCAGGGTAAGGGTGTTGGAAAGCTGGCGTTCACGGAGATCTTGTTCGGTGCACAAGGCAAGCCACATCAGGAGAACAATGCTTTGCATTGGCAAATTGCCATCCCTATTCGTTGAACGGTTCTATGCTTTCAGCAAGTGTCATAGTCAGGGTAGACGCGAACATGAAAGCAAGCCTGGCGAGACGGCAAAAAGGCGCGGCAGCCATCGAGTTTGTCGCAGTCTTCATGGTGTTTTTCGCAGTGTTCTACGGGTTGGTCAGCTACGCGCTGCCAATGCTCATGCTGCAGTCGTTCAACCAGGCCACCAGCGAGGCGGTACGCCGCTGCGTGGCGCTGGAGCCGGGCAGTGGCAGCGCTGGCTACGAGACCCTGGCGCGTCAGGTGATCGACCAACAGCTGGCCTGGATGCCTGCGGCACTGGGCTTCTCGGCCGCCAGCCATGCGCGGGTGGCGTTGGTGGACAACCTGCTGACCGTCTCGATCGACTACCCCCGGGAGCAGTTGACCGATGTGCTGCCGGTCCTGGTGCTGCCGCTGATAGGTGACGTCCCTCGGTTGCCCGAGCACCTGCAGGCCGAAGCGAGCCTGCAACTGTGACGGGCCTGTTCGATCGTTGGCTGGGGGCGCCGCCGCCTGCCGCCGAAGCCGAGGTGCCCGTGGCGGTGGGCTTGCAGCTGTGGCTCGACCCGCAAGGCACCGTGCTGCGGTTATCCGGCCCCCTGCGTACGTTGCTGGCATTGCCGCTCAAAGGCGGTGGCCGCGTGCACGACTACCTGGAGCGGCACAGCTGGTTGGTGCTGGAAGGGGAACCGGCGGACTGGCAGGGGCAAGCGCTGGACCTGGATTTCCATACGGTCACCGGTCACCCCCTGCGCACCCGTGGCTGGCTGATGCGCCAGGGTGATGGCTGGTTGCTGCAACTGTTCGATATCGGTGACCTGTTGCGCGAAGGGGCCCATGCCCGGCAAGACCAGGACCAGAGGCAACTGGCGCTGGAGATCGGCCGCGCCGTACGCGAATGCAGCGAAGACCACTTGGTGGCTTGCGTCACCGAGCAGCTGCAGCGCCTGGCCGCGTGTTGGCAGGTGCAGGCCGTGCGTGTGCTGCTGCGCGAGGCCGAGGGGTGGTGCAGTTTCGCCGACAACTGCTGCGACTGGCCCTGGCCTGAGGACGTGCGCCTGCAACCTTGGTTGTCGACACAGGCGTTGGACAGCGCCGTGGCTGACGAGCTGCTGGCCTTGTGCGGCGGAGTTTCGCTGTCGCTGCTGCCTTACCGCGAGGGCCCGGATGTCCAGGCCTGGCTGCTGTGCGCCGGCGGCGCCATGCCCGAGGGCGATGGCCCGGACCAGGCATGGCATGCCTTGGCGCAGGTGTTGCTGGGCCGATACCGGCATGCCCGGTCGCAGCGCCAGGCCCACTACCTGGATGCGCTGCAGCAACAGCTGGGCGCCGGTTGGTGGGCATGGTCGGCTGAGCGCGGCCTGCAGCTGGATCATGCCTTGGCCGCGCGCTTCGACCTGCCGGGTGAACCGGGCCTGGAACAATGGCTGGCGCGCCTGCACCCGGCCGATCGCGAGCCGGCGCAGTTGGCCCTCGAGCAGGCGCGCAGCGGCGCGGACCTGAGCCTGAGCGTGCGCATGCCGGAAGGCGCCGGCCAGACGGTGAGCTGGTTCCATTGGGTGGGCCGTTGGCAGAACCGCCAGTTGCAGGGCTTTTTGCTCGATATCAGCGCGCTCAAGGCCCAGGAGCTGCAGGCGGGCGCGGCCCGGGCACGGCTGGAGAACCTGATCGCCAGCTCGCCCGCGGTGATCTATATCCAGCGCTATGCCGAGGGCGCGCTGCACAGTGAATTCTTCAGCGCCAGCCTGATGCCCTTGCTCGGCTGGGCCATGGACAGCGAACAAGCCCGCCAACCGGGCCTGGCGGTTCACCCCGAGGATCGCCCGTTGTGGCTCGAGCGTACCCGCACCTTGCTGCGCGATGGCCAGGCCCGTTGCCGCTATCGCCTGCGCGATAACCTGGGCGGGTACCACTGGGTGCTGGATGAGGCGCGCCTGTTGCGCAATGACCTGGGCCAGCCGGTGGAGGTGGTTGGCCTGTGGCTGGATGTCAGCGAGGCGACCGAGGCCGCCGAGCGGGTGCGCCAGAGCGAGGAACGCTATCGCGTGCTGGTGGAGGACTCCCCGGCGATGATCTGCCGCTACCGCCCGGACCTTGGCCTGGTGTTTGGCAATCGGCCCCTGGCCGATTACCTGCAATGCGCACCGGCGGACCTGGTGGGGATGAACCTGGGCCAGTGGCTGTCGGACGAGCAGCGCGAGGCATTCCTGGCACGCCTTGCGGCCCTGACCCCAGAGCAACCCGTGAGCAGCGCGGAGATCTGCCTGCAATTGCCTGGCCGCGAGCATGCCTGGTGGGTCTGGGCCGACCGTGGCCTGTTCGATGAACAGGGGCAGCTGTTGGAGATCCAGGCCGTGGGCCGCGACAACACTGAGGTACGGCGCAGTCAGCGGCAATTGTTCCAGGGCGCCAAGATGGCCACCCTGGGCGAGTTGACCACCGGCTTGCTGCACGAGATCAACCAACCGCTCAATGTGATGCGCATGGCCGCTGCCAATGCGCTCAAACGTCTGGAAAACGGCACGGCGGAGCCGGCCTACCTGGAAGACAAGCTGCACCGCATCGAGGCGCAAATCGAACGCACTGCGCGCCTGGTGGACCACATGCGCGTGTTCGGCCGCCGCTCGGAAGTCGAACGCCAGCGCTTCGTCGCCTGGGGCGCAGTGGCCGAGGCGGTGGCGCTGCTCGAAGACAACCTGCGCGGCAAAGGTGTGGCCCTGCGCATCGAGGTCCCCGACGAGCAACCTGAGGTGCTGGGGCATCAGGACCAGCTGGAACAGGTGCTGATCAATCTCATCATCAACGCCCGCGACGCCCTGCTCGAACAGCGCCGGGGCGAGGCGTGGATCAACATCCGCCAGACCCTGCTGCCCGGTGAGCTTTCCCTGTGGGTGGAGGACAACGGCGGCGGTATCGACCCACGCTTGATGGTGCGGATCTTCGAGCCGTTCTTCACCACCAAGCCGGCGGGCGTGGGGACCGGGTTGGGGTTGTCGGTGAGCTATGGGATCGTCGAAGGGATGGGGGGGAGATTGAGTGTGACGAATGGGGTGGAAGGGGCTTGTTTCAGGGTTTGCTTGCCGCTTGTTTAGAGTAATAGTTGCGGGCGGCCACTTTGGCAGCTCAGGTTTGCATCAATTCTTGCACTGTTGAGGTCTACGCCTAGCAAATCGAGCAGGTTGTTGATCAATGGGTCCAATAATGCACCTAATAGAGTGGAAATTCCGCTAATGACCAGATTCAATCCAACCACGTTGGGTGTAAGTTCTACATGCCTCAAAGCGTTGCCGAGACCAGTGACGATGTTTTTCGTGCTCATGACGTGAGTCATTGGCAGTTGGTCAAGATTTGGCGGCTTGGCGTAATTATAAAATTCGGTATTGGAAATGATTTTAGAGTCTGTTTTCAGCGTGACTTCAAGAAGTAGTGGTAGTTTAAGAATAACTAAGGGCGAAACGGTTGGGGGTTGATGGCTGTCGAAAAATTTTGCCATATCAATTCTGCCGACGAGTATGTGTGCGGCGGCGGATTCGTTTTTCACTCCGAGTCTTTTAGTCAGTGCCGAACTGCAATCGTGCTCCTGAACATGGCTATTAGCTGAGGCAAGCTCCAAGCCGATATCTAAAACCAGATTGGGCAAAAGATTTAGGTCAAGTAACAGCGTGCTAAGATCTGCCCGAAGTAGAATTCGTGTCTGTGCGGTCTTCACGTAGATTTGACCCGGTGCGGAAGGCTCAGTCTGTGCCAATGAAGGGTCACCTACGACGGAAATCTGCGGGGGGTCGATAATTTTTAGGCGTGTGGATATACCCCCTAAGCCCAGGACATTGACCGGGAGCGTTGTCTCTACGGCGTGTTTGCTGTTGGCCAATTCAATAGTACCTTGCACCAACTCAAAAGCTTTCAGAGTCGCATTCAGGCCGGAGCTTGTATTCCCATTCTGAATGTTAATGAGTTCGCCAAGCACTATACCGCCGGCGTCCTTTGTGGCGGTACTGATTGCGACAAGACCGCTGACATCAATCAGCGGGTTGTCCTGTGCGGCGACCTGAGCCATGGCGGTGAATACATCGCTTAGTGCCACGGTGCTTTGCAGTAATTCTGTATAGGTGCCTGCTGTAAGGGTGAGGGCGTCTAAAAAATGTAGCAAATTCAAATCCGCATTTAATAAGCCGTTCCATTGAGCAGCGCTCAGGCTTAGCTGTGAGTTCAATAATGCGCCGAGGGTACTGTTCAAAAGTGCGCTTTTGGCTGTATCGACCTCCGCTAGGCTGGTACGAATAGCAAGTCTGGCTAGCGCGGGGCCCACGCGTCCTGCAGTCGCTTGGGCTTGTAACCGTGTCCGCGCGCTACTTGTTCCTGATGCAACCAAATTCCACGCGCCGGCGACGATACTGCTAGGAACACGATGGCTGACGGTTACTCGGATGGCTTGGTCTTGATTGGCGTCTACCACGAATGCACGAAGACCAGATGCCCCAGCTTTTATGTTGCCGCACTCAATGATCAGCGTGTGTTCTGTTGAATCGGCATGACCATTACGAACGGCGGCTTTTCGCGCCAGATCTATCGCACTGGGACTAGCGCCCACACAGTTCCCATTTCCGCTCACGGCCTCCAACGCCGCCATATCGGCAATCCGCTGCAACTTGCGTTGCTCCAAATACAGCCTGCCGCTATCGACCACCAACAACATGAAGAGCAATGCCAAGCCCAGGGTGAGGGCGGCCATCAGGCCGATCGCGCCGCGTTGGTGGATAGCGGAATGAGGAACCACGGAGCACTCCTTTGCTGGCCTTTGACCATGCAGCGCAGCGGCGGTGAAAGGAGTGTAGTAAAGGTGATGGCGAATTGCCTTGGTTCGGTGGAGGGTGGCTTCTGGGTGGGTGGTCTGGGGGGCCGCTTTGCGGCCCTTTCGCGGCGCAAGGCCGCTCCTACAGGAGAGTGCGGTTTCCTGTGGGCGGCTTTGTGCCGCGAAAGGGCAGCCCTAAGCTCAACGAGGAGGATAGTTGGCCATCACCTGCGCCACGGTCTTCTGGATCGCGGTGTTACGTTCCTGCGGGCTGGGTGGGTAATTGTTCATGATCTGCTCGGCACTGCCGCGCCAGACCAGCTTGCCGTCACGGCCGTCGAACAGGTCCACCTGGATGGTCGCTACTTTGTAGTCGACGCTGCGGGTTTCGTTGTACATCGGCCCGCCCCAGTAGCCGCCCCAGTAACCCCCCCAGGCGCCGCCATAATTGGTGGTGATCTGCTGCTGGCGATCCTCGACGATCAGGTAGGTGCGCACCCGCACATCCGGTCGCGCAGTGCCTTGCACCGGGCGCAGGCCGCGCTGGTCGAGCTGGCCGGCCACGGCCTGGCGGATGCGTTGCTCGGTCAGGTCGCTCTTGATCCGCGGGTCGTCCGGGCGGTACTGCAAGGCCGGCTCCTGCCAGGCCCAGCTGCGGTACGCGGCGAAATCGCGGCTGGCATCGAAGTCCTGGGTGGCATTGTTGTTGGCGCAGGCGCCGAGCAGCAACGTGAAAGACAACAGGGCGAGGCGGCGCAACATGATGGTTCTCCGTTGAAAGCTAACTGGGAGGATAGCCGCTGAGCGCCTTGCTCACCGATTCGCGCAAGGCGTCTTCACGGTCCCGTGGCGAGTCCTTGCCGCTGCCACTTTCGGCACTGGCGCTCCACACTGGCTGGCCGCTGCGGGCATCGAACAGGTCGATGCGCACCACCATCACTTCCACTTCGTAGGTGCGCACCACTGGCACGCTGCCGTAGGCACCATAGCCATTGTGGTAACCGCCAAAGCCGACACCACCGTAGGGGTACGGGCCGTAGTAGGGGTCGTAGTAATCGTAGTCACGCACCTGACGCAGGCGTCGCTCCAGGCGTACATCGGCGCTGACCAGCAGGTCGCCGCTGGCACCACGGGCCGGGCGCAGGCCGTGCTGATCGAGGGCGCCGCTGATGGCGTCGGCCAGTTGCGCCGGGTCGGTGCTGGCGCTGGCGCGGGGCAATTGTCCGTTGCGCCAGCTCCAACTCCGATAGCGGCCATAGTCGCGTGGTGCGGCGGGGTAGGCGCTGGCATCGAACGTGGTCGCTGCCTGCGGCGGCGCCGGTGGCAGCGGCCGGCTGCTGGCGACATAGGGGTTGCTGCCCTGGCATGCGGCCAGGGTCAGGGTGAACAGTGCCAGGCACAGTTGCGGGTACGGCATGCGGTCCTCCCGGCAAGCGGTGTCAACGCGGGCGACAGATCCAGTGCAGGTAGCGGCCCAGGCCGGCGAAGCTGGGGTGGCGGCGGTGCGCCAGTTCCATTTCCAGCAGATCGAGCAGCTCGGCCTTGGCCTGGAATTCCTTGGGCATGTAGTCGTGGAACACCCGTACGCCACTTTCGCTTTCGACCTGCCACATGGGTTCAAGTTGCGCCTTGAGGGCCCGGGGATCAAGCGGTTTTTGCGGGGTCAGGCTCTGCTTCTCGCCTGCCAGGCGGTTGCTGCGCAGCTTGCGGAAATGGCCCTTGAGCAGGTTGCGGTAGACCAGCGCGTCGCGGTTGTAGAAGGCCAGCGACAACCAGCCGCCGGGGGCCGTCAGCTGGTGCAGCACCGGCAGGATGCTCTCGGGTTCGGCCAGCCATTCCAGTACGGCGTGGCACAGCACCACGTCGAACGGCTCGGTCAGCTGGCCGAGCAACGCCTGCCAGGGTGCCTGGATGAAGGTGGCCGCCTGGCCGGCCTCGGCGAAGCGCGCGCGGGCGCCTTCGAGCATGGGCGCGGCCGGTTCGGCCAGGGTCAGCTGGTGGCCTCGTTCGGCCAACCACAGGGCCATATGACCCAGGCCCGCGCCGATATCGAGCACGCGCAGGGGGCGGTCGGGCAGGGCTTCGGCGAGGTCGGCCTGGAGCACCGCCAGGCGGATCGCACCCTTGGCCCCGCCGTAGATCTTCTCGGCGAAGCGGGTGGCCAGCTCATCGAAATGACGGTCGTTCATTTGGCAAAGCGCCTCTCGCTGTCGGCCAGCTTGGCACGCACCACTTCGTTCATGTCCAGGCCCAGCTCGCTGCACAGCAGCAACAGGTACAGGACGATGTCGCCGATTTCCTGGCCGGCGTGGGCGAGTTCTTCCGGGGGAAGCTGGCGCGACTGGTCTTCGCTCAGCCATTGGAAGATCTCGACCAGTTCGGCCATCTCGACACTGGCGGCCATGGCCAGGTTCTTCGGGCTGTGAAAGCCGCGCCAGTCGTTGTTGTCGCGGATCTGATGCAGGCGGTCGGTCAGTTCTTGCAGATTCATGGGGGCTCTCCTGATGGCGTATAGCTTCGGGGGAGCGTGGGGGCAAAGCAAGCGGCGTGGGCCGCGTCGCGGCCCGATCGCGAAAGCAGGCCTGCTCTTAAAGGGGGGTGAGGGGGCGCCATTGGCCGAGCATGTGCAGCAGGCCGCCATGGCTGTCCAGGCGCAACACGCCTGCCGGGCCGGCCTCGCTGGCGCTGAGCACCACCTCCGAGGGCAGGCGCACCGGTTTGCGAAAATCCACTTCGAAGACGTAGCCGCTGGTGGGCAGGTGGCCTTGCAGCGCGGCCATCGCCATGGCCTGGGTCCACAGGCCGTGGGCGATGGCCGTGGGGAAGCCGAACAGCCGAGCGCTGGCCGCGCCGAGGTGGATCGGGTTGTAGTCGCCACAGACCTTGGCGTAGCGCCGGCCGATGTCAGTATCGGCGTACCAGCGCGTAACTTCGGGCAGGTTGCCGGGCTCGAGCTCCGCTTCTTCCTCGGCCTGCCCTTCAAGGTGCAGGCCGCGCACCAGCATACGGCTGGTTTCACGCCACAGGGGGCCGAGCACATCCTGCGCTTCGGTCACCAGGTCGAAGGTGCCGCCCTTGGGGTGCGGGCGCAGGTTGTCGGCATGGACCGAGAAACGCAGGCCATCGACCCCGCCCAGCGGGCGATGGACCTGGGTTTCGTTGTGCAGGTGCACCAGGCCGAGGAGTGGGAAGGGGAAGTCCGGGGCGGTGAGCAACTGCAGTTGCAGGGTGAAGGCCATGACATGGGGGTAGGTCGGCGGCAGGCGGCCGTGGTCGGGGTAATGGCACAGCCGACGGTAGGCGGACAGGTTGTCGGGCTGTACCCGCAGGAAGCAGCGCAGGCCGGCTTCAGGCAGGCGTTCGCCGCTGATCTTGCGCTTGGCCAGGGCCCGTAGGTAGAGGCTGGCGCGGGAGTCGGGGCTGTGCAGGTCGTGCCATGGCCGTGTCATCGTCATGCTCCCATCAGTGCCTGGCCACAGACCCGCAGGACCTGGCCGTTGACCGCACCGCTGCCGGGCTGGCTGAGCCAGGCCACGGCCTCGGCGACATCCTGCGGCATACCGCCCTGGCCCAGGGAGCTCAGACGCCTCCCGGCTTCGCGCAGGCCCATGGGCATGGCGGCGGTCATGTGTGTCTCGATGAAGCCAGGCGCCACGGCGTTGATGGTGCCGCCGTGCTCGGCCAGCTTCGGCGCCCAGGCCTGGGCCAGGCCGATCAAGCCGGCCTTGCTGGCAGCGTAGTTGGCCTGGCCGCGGTTGCCGGCGATGCCGCTGACCGAGGCGAGCAGGGTGATGCGGGCGGCGTCGTGCAGCTTGCCGGCGTCGAGCAGGGCCTGGGTCAGGACCTGGGGGGCCTTGAGGTTGACGGCCATGACGGCGTCCCAGTAGTCGGGCGTCATGTTGGGCAAGGTCTTGTCGCGGGTGATGCCGGCGTTGTGTACCACGATGTCGATGCCGTCGGGCAAGGCCTCGAGCAGCTGCGCCGGGGCGTCGGCTGCGCAGATGTCCAGGGCCAGGGCGCGGCCACCGAGGCGGGCGGCGAGGGCATCGAGGTCGTTCTGCGCCGCCGGTACGTCCAGCAGGGTCACCTCGGCACCATCGCGGGCCAGGGTTTCGGCAATGGCCGCACCGATGCCGCGGGCAGCGCCGGTGACCAACGCCCGGCACCCGCCCAGCGGGCGGGTCCAGTCTTGCACCTGGGCAGCGCAGGGTGCCAGGTGCAGCACCTGGCCGGAAATGAATGCGCTGCGGGGTGACAGGAAGAAGCGCAAGGCGCCTTCAAGCTGGTTTTCGGCACCTTCGTCGACATACAGCAGCTGCACCGTGGCCCCGTTGCGCAGCTCCTTGCCCAGCGAGCGGCTGAAGCCCTCCAGGGCACGCTGGGCCACGCTGGCCAAAGGATCGTCGAGGCTTGCCGGGGCACGGCCGAGGATGACGACATGGGCACACGGCGCCAGGCTGCGCAACAACGGCTGGAAGAATTCACGCAACTGGCGCAGCGCGTCGATGTCGGACAGGTGACTGGCGTCGAACACCACAGCTTTCACCTTCGGGCCCAGGCCTGCGACCCAGGGTTGGGCCTGCAGGCCATCGCCATTGAAGCTGTAGAGGGTGTCGGTCAGGCACGGGGCGATGGCCTCGACCTTGGCCGCCAATGGCCCGCCGCCCAGCACCAGGGCGCCCTCCACCGGCCGCAGGCGGCCTGCCTGCCAGCGCTCCAGCGGCACCGGGCGCGGCAGGCCCAGGGCATCGACGAGGCGCCGGCCCAGGTTGGAGTTGGCAAAGCCGAGATAGCGATCGCTCATGTGCGGGTCTCCCTGAAGGCAAGCATGCAGTGTGGACCAACTTTATGTCAGGGTCGTTCGAACGCGGTACTAGGCTGTACGGATCAAATTGTTTCAGGAGGAACATGGGCATGGCTTCACCTCGGCGGGTCGCGATCCTGGGCGGTAACCGGATCCCTTTCGCACGCTCCAACGGCGCCTACGCCAACGCCAGCAACCAGGCGATGCTCACCGCCGCGCTCGAGGGCCTCATCGAGCGCTATCGCCTGCATGGCTTGCGCCTGGGCGAGGTGGCCGCCGGCGCGGTGCTCAAGCATGCCCGGGACATGAACCTGACCCGCGAGTGCGTGCTGGGCTCGCGGCTGTCGGCGCAAACCCCGGCCTATGACGTCCAACAGGCCTGCGGCACGGGCCTGGAGGCGGCGTTGCTGGTGGCCAACAAGATCGCCCTTGGGCAAATCGACTCCGGCATCGCCGGGGGCGTGGACACCACGTCCGACGCGCCGATCGCCATCAATGAAGGGCTGCGGCGCATCCTGCTGCGGGCCAACCGTGGCAAGCAGCTGATGCAGCGGCTGCAACCGTTCCTCAAGCTACGCCTGAAGCACTTGAAGCCCGAGCTGCCGCGCAACGAGGAACCGCGCACGGGGCTGTCCATGGGCGAGCATTGCGAGCGCATGGCCCAGGCCTGGCAGATCGAGCGCCTCGAGCAGGACGAACTGGCCCTGCTGAGCCACCAGCACCTGCTGGCATCGTTCAATGAAGGCTGGCATGACGACCTGCTCACCCCCTACCTGGGGTTGACCCGGGACAACAACCTGCGCCCCGACCTGACCCTGGAGCAGTTGGCCAGGCTCAAGCCGGTATTCGACCGTAGCGGCCTGGGGACCCTGACGCCGGGCAATTCCACGCCACTGACCGATGGCGCCTCGCTGGTGCTGCTCGGCAGCGAGCAGTGGGCCCAGGACCATGGGTTGCCTGTATTGGCCTACCTGGTCGATGGCGAAACCGCCGCGGTGGATTTCGTCACCGGGCAGGAGGGGTTGCTGATGGCCCCGGTGTACGCCGTGCCACGCCTGTTGGCACGCAACGGCCTGAGCCTGCAGGACTTCGACTACTACGAAATCCACGAAGCCTTTGCCGCCCAGGTGCTGTGCACGCTCAAGGCCTGGGAAGACGTGGCCTATTGCCGTGACCGCCTGGGGCTCGATGGGGCGCTGGGCAGCATCGACCGCAGCAGGCTCAATGTGAAAGGCAGCTCGTTGGCCGCGGGGCATCCGTTCGCGGCGACCGGCGGGCGGATCCTGGCCAACATGGCCAAGTTGCTGGCCACGGCGGGCAAGGGGCGGGGACTGATCTCGATCTGCGCGGCGGGAGGGCAGGGGGTTACGGTCATTGTCGAGCGCTAGGGGTTGGCTTTATCCGCCGGCCTGTGGGAGCGGGCTTGTCCCGCGATCAAGGGCGTAGCCCTTGCCTGTAGCCGCGATGGTGGTTTGGTGCCATCGCGGGACAAGCCCGCTCCTACAGGAAGGTGATATCGGATGGGATCAGGTGCGGAACCTGCGCACCAGGGCATCGAGTTCGTTGGACAGCCCCGCCAGGCTCTCGGAGTCCTGGCGCGCGGCCTGGGCCAGTTCGGCCACCAGCTGTGCGTCGCCGTGGATCTGGCTGATATGCCGGTTGATGTCCTCGGCCACCTGGTGCTGTTGCTCGGCGGCAGTGGCGATCTGGGTGTTCATGTCGCGGATGATGTCCACCGACTCGCGAATCTGCCCGAAGCTGTCACGGGCCAACCCGATGCGGCTGACCGACTGTTGCGAGACCTCCAGGCTGGCATGCATCTGCTCGGCGACCTGGGCAGTGCGTGAGGCCAGGTTGCCCAGCAGGCCGTCGATCTCGGCCGTGGAGTCGGCGGTGCGCTTGGCCAGGGCACGCACTTCGTCGGCCACCACCGCGAACCCGCGGCCTTGCTCTCCGGCGCGGGCCGCCTCGATGGCGGCGTTGAGGGCCAGCAGGTTGGTCTGCTCGGCGATCGAGCGGATGGTGCCCAGGATCGATTGGATAGCGTTGCTGTCGCGCTCGAGTTGCTGGATCGACAGGGCCGACTGCTCGATTTCCTGGCTCAGGCGGTCGACGCTCTGCACCGCCGCGTCGATCTGCTGTTGGCCTTCGCGGGCCTGCTGCTGGCCGCTGTCGGCTGAGTCGGCCGCCTGGCTGCACGAGCGGGCGACTTCGTTGGCGGTGGCGACCATTTCGTGGAAGGCGGTGGAAACCATGTCCACCGCCTCGCGCTGGCGCCCGGCGGCTTCGGCCATGTCGCCGGAAACGCGGGTCGAGCTGCTGGAGGTATGCAGGATCTGCCCGGCGGCCGTGCCGATGTGCTGGATCAGGCTGCGAATGGCACCGAGGAACTGATTGAACCAGCTGGCCAGTTGGGCGGTTTCGTCACGGCCGCGGATCTCCAGGCTGCGGGTCAGGTCGCCCTCGCCCTGGGCGATGTCCTCCAGGCCGCTGGTGACGCTGTTGATCGGGCGTACGATCAGCTTGGCGAAGGCGGTGCCCACCGCCGCGAAGAGCACGGCCAGGACCAGGGCGATGGTGCCGATCAGCCAGCTCAGGTGGGTGGTGGTCTGCATCACTTCGTCATGGCGGATCAGGCCGATGAAGGTCCAGCCCAGTTGCTCGTCCGGGTAGATATTGGCCATGTAGTGTTCGCCACCCAGCTCCACTTCCACCAGGCCCTTGCCGGCCTTGGCCAGGGTGGCATAGCCGTCGCCGAAGCTGGCCAGGGGCTTGAAGTTGTGGCTGGCGTCGCGGGGGTCGACCATCACGTTGCCGTTGTTTTCCACCAGCATCAGGTAGCCGCTTTCGCCAAGCTTGATCTTCTTGACGATTTCGGTGAGGCCGTTGAGGGAAACATCGATGCTGACCACGCCACCGGGGTTGCCGAGCTGGTTGGCGATGGCGCGGACCGTGCCGACCAACACCATGTCGTCCGCCGCCCAGTAATAGGCGCTGGTGCGCACGGTCTTGCCCGGGTTGGCCAGGGCCAGCTGGTACCAGGGGCGTTGACGAGGGTCGTAGTTGGCGAACTTCTGCCCGGCGGGCCAACCGACATAGCCACCGTCGCTGACGCCGTAGGAGACGTAGGCATAGTTGGGGTGTGCCTCGGCCAGCCGTGCGAAGAAGTCGAAGATTTGTTGGTCCTGTTCACCCAGGGTGCTGCTCGGGGTGGCGTCCATGTACTTGTTGAGCGTGCTGCCTGCGGCGGCCAGCAGCGGTTGGGCGGCCAGGTAGTCCAGGTTCTGGTCGATGCCCTGGAAGAAGATGTTCATCGCGTTGGCGACCTGGCGGATTTCCCGGCTGCTGTTGTCGAGGAAGTCTTCGCGGGCTTCGCCGCGCAAGTTGAGGACCACCAAGGTGGCCACGAGGACGATGGGCAGGCCGGCGATGACGGCGAAGGCCCAGGTCAGTTTCTGCTTGATGTTCATCCACGCTCCCGGTCTTGTTCTTGTTCGTTGCTAGAGGCAGGTGATAGGTAGATCGGCAGCGGTTGGTTTTTTTATAGGCCGGGGCCCCCGTATTTGTGGCGTGAAGTCGTGTTTGGAGGGGGCTGGTCGTGTTTGGTGATGCCAGCCATCTGTTCTGTCGCCTGTGCGGACCCTTTCACCGGCAAGCCGACGATAGGGCCCGTGCAGCCAACTCAAGGCAGAGGCACAGGTTCGCAATTGCTCAATGGCAACACCCCTTGCCATTGGCCAGGTCCTTGAGGATCGGGCAGTCCGGCCGATCGTCGCCTTGGCAGTGGGCGACCAGTTCGCCCAGGGTGTCGCGCAGGCTGACCAGTTCCTCGATCCGCCGGTTCAGCTCGTCGATGTGCTGCATGGCCAGCGCCTTCACGTCGGCGCTGGCACGCTGGCGGTCCTGCCAGAGGGTCAGCAGCCGGGCCACTTCCTCGAGGGAGAAGCCCAGGTCGCGCGAGCGCTTGATGAACGCCAGGGTATGCAGGTCGTCCGCTTGGTACAGGCGGTAGCCGCTGTCGCTGCGCAGAGCCGGCTTGAGCAGGCCGATGGACTCGTAGTAGCGGATCATCTTGGTGCTGAGCCCGCTGCGGCGGGCGGCCTGGCCGATGTTCATGGATGCTCCTGCCGGTTGTCGGTGGGTTTCCAGGTTTTCAACCACAGGGCATTGCTCACCACGCTGACACTGGACAGGGCCATGGCGGCGCCGGCCAGCACGGGGTTGAGCAGGCCGAAGGCGGCCAGAGGGATGCCTATCAGGTTGTAGATGAAGGCCCAGAACAGGTTCTGGCGGATCTTGGCGTAGGTCTTGCGGCTGATCTCCAGCGCCGCAGGTACCAGACGCGGGTCGCCACGCATCAGCGTGATACCGGCGGCCTGCATGGCCACATCGGTGCCCGAGCCCATGGCGATGCCGATATCGGCGGCCGCCAGCGCCGGAGCGTCGTTGATACCGTCGCCGACCATGGCCACCACGCCGTCGCGCTTGAGCGCGGCCACTGTGGCGGCCTTGTCGGCGGGGAGCACTTCGGCATGCACATCATCGATGCCCAGGGCCTGGGCCACGACCTGGGCGCTGCCGCGATTGTCGCCAGTCAGCAGGTGGCTGCTGATGTGCTGTGCATGCAGCGCGGCAATGGCGTGGTCGGCACCGGGTTTGAGGCTGTCGCCGAACGCGAACAGGCCCAGCACACGCTGTTGCGGTGCGCGCTCGATCAGCCACGACAAGGTGCGGCCTTCGGCTTCCCAGGTTTGTGCCCAGCGGGCCAGCTCGCCCGGTTGCAGGCCGCTCTCGTCGAGCAGGCGACGGTTGCCCAAGGCCAGCTCGCGGCCCTCGACCTGCCCGGCGATGCCACGGCCGGTGAGGGACTGGCTGTCGGCAACCTGCGGCACCAGCAGGCCTTGCTCTGCGCAAGCATCGAGCACGGCCTTGGCCAAGGGGTGTTCGCTGCCGCGCTGCAAGGCTCCGGCGAGGCGATGCAGGTCGCCCGTGTTTCCGTCCACTGCCTGGCTGTGCACGACCCGCGGGCTGCCGGAGGTGAGGGTGCCGGTCTTGTCGAAGACCACCCGGTTGACGGCATGGGCACGCTCCAGCGCTTCGGCGTCCTTGATCAGGATGCCGTGGCGGGCAGCGACCCCGGTACCGGCCATGATCGCTGCCGGGGTCGCCAGGCCGAGTGCGCAAGGGCAGGCGATCACCAGCACGGCGACGGCATTGATCAACGCGGTTTCAAGCGGTGCTCCGGCCAGCCACCAGCCGCACAGCGTGGCCAAGGCCAGTACCAAGACCGCCGGGACGAACACCTGGCTGACCCGGTCCGCCAGTTTCTGGATGGGCGCCTTGGCCGCCTGGGCGTCCTCGACCAGGCGGATGATACGGGCCAGTACGGTCTCGGTGCCCAGGGCCTGGGTGCGCACCAGCAGGCGACCTTCGCCATTGATGGCGCCGCCGGTGACCGAATCGCCAGGCTGCTTGGGCACAGGCAGGCTTTCTCCGCTGATCAGTGCCTCGTCGGCATGGCTGCTGCCCTCGAGCACTTCACCGTCGACCGGGAAGCGTTCGCCGGGTTTGACCAGCACCAGGTCGCCCAGGCGCAGCTGGCTGATGGCTACGTCTTCCTCGCGGCCATCGACCATGCGCAGGGCGCGCTCGGGGCGCAGTGCCTCGAGGGCGCGGATGGCGCTGGCGGTCTGGCGCTTGGCTCGGCTTTCCAGGTACTTGCCCAGCAGCACCAGGGCGATGACCACGGCGGAGGCCTCGAAGTACAGGTGCGGCGCCATGCCCGCCGATGCCCGGGCCCATTCATACAGGCTCAGGCCGTAGCCGGCGCTGGTGCCCAACGCGACCAGCAGATCCATGTTGCCGGTGCCTGCGCGCACGGCTTTCCAGGCGGCGACATAGAAGCGTGCACCGAGGATGAACTGCACCGGTGTGGCCAGCAGGAACTGCACCCAGGCCGGCAGCATCCAGTGCAAGCCGAACGGCTGGACAATCATCGGCAACACCAGCGGCAAGGCCAGCAGCAGCGCCACGCCTACCGCCAGGCGCTCGTTGCGCAGGCGACGCTGGGCCTCGGCCTGGTCGTCGCGGGCGGCCTTGGGCAGGCTGGCGCTGTAGCCGGCTTTTTCCACCGCCGCGATCAGCTGGTTGTCGTCCAGGGCCTTCAGCACTTCGAGGTGGGCACGTTCGCTGGCCAGGTTGACGCTGACCTGCTCGACCCCCGGCAGCTTGCCTAGGGCGCGTTCGACGCGGCCCACGCAGCTGGCGCAGGTCATGCCGCCGATCTGCAGCTCGACAGTGCGGGTGGGGACGCCGTAACCGGCCCCGCGGACGGCATCGACCAGGGCGGGCAGGCTGCCGGCCGGGGCCTGGACCCGGGCCTGTTCAGTGGCGAGGTTGACGCTGACCTGTTCAGCGCCGGTGACCTTGCGCAGGGCGCGCTCGACCCGCCCAGCACAGCTGGCGCAGGTCATGCCGGAGATCGGCAGGTCGAACGTGGTAGGTGCGGACATGGGCTCTCCTCCTTGGACAGGCCTTCAGCATCAACCTTGCCACGTGGGTAAGGTCAATAGCCGAGGCCGGCGCGCTTGAGCTGGAGGCCAGCAGGGCCCATGGCGATGCGGTACTTGCTGATTTGCCCGGCTTGCAGGGTCAGGCGGGTGCTGCGTTGGTCCTCGATGCCCGGCGCGCAGCCGGGCATCTGGCCGGGCAGCAAGCGCAGGCGTACGTCCACCGGCCCGGGTGGCAGGTTGAATGAGGTCGTTTGCTCCTGGAACAGGCGACCGGAAAGCTGGTCGTTGAGGTAGATACCGATTTCGCAGCTGGTGGCGACTTCCAGGCGTTCCCGGGAAATGATCAGCACGCTGTAGTCCGAGTTGCCCTCGGCGTTGGCCGGTGGTACCGCGGCCAGCGCGCCCAGCAGCCCAACCAGGCCCAATGCTGCCCTGAACATGAAGAATCTCCTTGCTTGCCAGATCGTCAAAGGCGCAGCTTGGCCGAGCGGCGCACAGATTTCCACCCCGGCCGATTCCGCCAATACTTGACCTTGCCATGATGGCAAGCTTGAAACTGCAGGCAATCCCCCTGAATGGAGAAAGACCCGATGCATGTATTCAACGTTCAAGGCATGACCTGCGGCCACTGCGTCAAGGCAGTGACCCGCGCGGTGCAGGAGCAGGACGGCGCTGCCCAGGTGGATGTCGACCTGGCCGCCAAGCAGGTAAGGGTGCACAGCCGCCTGGCGGCCGAGCAGATCCTGACTGCTATTCGTGACGAGGGCTACCAGGCCGAGGTGGCCTGACGGGGCGGGCTGGCGTTGCTCCA
The DNA here is from genome assembly GCF_020151015.1 of Pseudomonas sp. p1(2021b). Lineage (NCBI taxonomy): Bacteria > Pseudomonadati > Pseudomonadota > Gammaproteobacteria > Pseudomonadales > Pseudomonadaceae > Pseudomonas > Pseudomonas sp. p1(2021b). The sequence continues at coordinate 4,444,782 of NZ_CP083746.1, read as the reverse complement.
AGGGCAGCGTCAGCGCTTGGGCGGGTAATCGTTACAAAGGTTTTCATCCTGACGCGGTCCGGTGCAGGTAGACTTACCTACTTGCTTAGCCTGCTATGGATTCCCGATGAACCTGCGAATTGTGTTGATCCTGGGCGCCCTCAGTGCGTTCGGGCCCTTGGCGATCGACTTCTACCTGCCTGCCTTCCCTGCCATGGCGCACGCCTTCGCCACGGACGAAAAACACGTCCAGACCACCCTGGCCGCCTATTTCCTCGGCCTGTCCCTGGGCCAACTGGCCTATGGCCCGGTGGCCGATCGTTTCGGTCGGCGCAAGCCCCTGCTGTTCGGCATCACGCTTTTCACCCTGGCCTCGCTGGCCTGCGCCTATGCCCCCAATCTCGACACCCTGATCCTTGCGCGCTTCGTGCAGGCGTTAGGCGGCTGTGCCGGGATGGTCCTGTCGCGCGCGATCGTCAGCGACAAGTGCGATGCGGTGGCGTCGGCCAAGGTGTTCTCGCAGCTGATGCTGGTAATGGGGCTCGCGCCGATCCTGGCGCCGATGCTGGGTGGGGTGTTGGTCAACGTGGCGGGCTGGCAGTCGATCTTCCTGGCCCTGAGCCTGTTCAGTGCGGCCTGCCTGCTGGCCGTGAGCCTGGGGTTGCCCGAGAGCCTGCCGGCAGATATGCCGCGCCAACCGTTATCCGGTGCCCTGCGCCAGTACCTGCGCTTGCTGGGCGACCGGGTCTTCCTGGGCCATGCGTTGACCGGCGGCATCGCCATCGCGGGCATGTTCGCCTACATCGCCGGTTCGCCCTTCGTGTTCATCAAGCTGTATGGCGTGCCGGCCGAACACTATGGCTGGCTGTTCGGTAGCAACGCCGCCGGCTTCATTCTCATGGCCCAGGTCAATGCGCGCCTGCTGGCCAAGCGTGGACCGGCCTTCCTGCTGGCACGGGCGGTGTGGTTGTACCTGGCGGCAGCACTGGTGATGTTGGCCGTGGCGGCGCTACACCCCGCGCAGCTGTGGCCGCTGCTGCTGCCGCTGTTCGTGTGTATCGCAAGCCTGGGCTGCATCATCCCCAACGCGTCGGCTTGCGCCATGAGCGGCCAGGGCGCTCGTGCCGGGAGCGCCTCGGCATTGATGGGTTGCCTGCAGTTCAGTGTCGCGGCGGGCGCAGCGGCGCTGGTGGGCGTGCTGCACGACGGTAGTGCAGTGCCCATGGCCCTGGTGATCAGCCTGTGCGGTGCACTGGTGGTCAGTGTGGCAATGTTGACTCGGCGTTTGCAGGCCAGGCGCCCGGTGTAAGGGTGTGGGGCGCCTGCAGGCGGCTCTCCAGCGTGGCGACGAACAGCCGTGCCTCCGCTTCGCTGCGAAAACTCACCACATGCTGGTCGAGCCGGACCTGCCAGGGGCAGTTGGGATTGCGGTTCGACGTACTGACGACAATCTTCATCGCGGCATTCCTCCGGTGGGTGGGAGCCGCTGAAGTTTAGCGCTGCCCCCAACCTGCGCCATGTGCTGGCGCAGCTGTCCGGACTGACGGTCGTACCTTCTGTCTGCCTGAGTCGGCCTGTGGTCAAGCCATGGTGCACGAAGGCGAAACCTTCGCTTTGGGCTGCCGTATTTGAGGAAGTCCGGTGTCGGCATTGTTCTTGGACGTTTCGCTTGCCGGCGGGCGTCCAGGGGCCTCGCAGCCTCCTTGCGACGTGGCCCCTGGCGATATCGGCGGGGCGAACCCTGGGCTCACCGCCGAGGAAAGGGGTCATTCACCCCCGGCCTGTCGCGGCCTGTAAAGGCGCGCCAATGCGCAGGCACACGGCCTGGAGCGCCTTATACTGGCTGTCGCGGCCAATGCCAGCGAGAGATACTTCCCTGCCAGGGAATGGCACATGAGGGCTCCTTCGAGCGTGGCTGGAATGCCTCGCCTGTCGCGAACGCGAGCGCCCGAAATCCGCCTACGCCATTCCCGAGGGTGATACCCGCTGCGCCGTTTGGCCACGGAACCAGACGTGATCATCCAGGGAGTTGAAATGAAAGCAGTCAGCAGTATCGCCCAGATCGCCGGCCTGATGGCCGACCCCAAGCGCAGCGCCATGTTGTGGGCGTTGATCGATGGCATACCTCGCCCGGCCGATGAGCTGGCCGTGATGACCGGGCTGACCTCGTCGTCGGCTTGTGCCCATCTTTCATTGCTGTCTTCGGCCGGCTTGCTGAGGCTGGAGTCGCGTGGTCGAAAACGTTACTTCCGCCTGGCTACACCGGAAGTCGGAGCGGCGGTGGAGGCCTTGGCCAGTGTGCGGCTCGAGCGTCGAGGCCAGCGCAGCGGCCAAGCGACCCCACTGCAGGTGCCCTTGTCCATGCGCAGGGCTCGACGGTGTGGCGACCACCTCGGTGGGGAGCTGGCCGCCGAGCTTTACCACCGCCTGATCGTGGCCGGTTGGCTGGAGGGTAGCCAGGCGCAACTGCGGGTCACGGCCGAGGGGCGCTCGCAACTGGCTGCCATCGGCGTGTTCATCGAGGCGCTGGCCCCTGGGGACCGACACGGTTGCTCGATCTGCCATTGCAGCGAGTGGAGCGACCAGGGGCCGCACCTGGGGGGCAAACTGGGGAATGCACTGTTCAGGCTGTTCATGCAATCCGGTTGGTTGCGTGAACAGGACGCGTCCCGGGCCTTGCAGATTTCCTCGATGGGTATTCAGCAGATCAACCGCATCGCCCGCATGCCGGCCTTGCAGGTGGGCTAGGCCGGGCTGGCAAGGCGGGGCGCGATCAGCGCACCAGGCGGGCGTCCAGGCTGTTCTGTGCCAGGCGCCGGGCCTGGTCCTGGGTCATGCCGAGGTGGGTGTGCAGGGCATGGAAGTTCTCGGTGACATAGCCGCCGAAATAGGCCGGGTCGTCCGAATTGACGGTGACCTTCACGCCACGTTCGAGCATGTCGAGGATGTTGTGCTGGCCCATGTGCTCGAATACGCACAGCTTGGTGTTCGAGAGCGGGCAGACGGTCAACGGGATTTGCTCGTCGATGATGCGTTGCATCAGGCGTTCGTCTTCGATAGCGCGCACACCATGGTCGATACGCTGGATTTTCAGCAGGTCGATAGCCTCCCAGATGTATTCGGGCGGGCCTTCCTCGCCAGCGTGGGCCACCGTCAGGAAGCCTTCGCTGCGGGCTCGGTCGAAGACACGCTGGAATTTGCTGGGCGGGTGGCCTTTTTCGGAGCTGTCCAGGCCGACGGCGATGAAGGCATCACGGAAGGGCAGGGCCTGGTCGAGGGTCTTTTGCGCTTCTTCTTCGCTCAGGTGGCGCAGGAAGCTCAGGATCAGCCCACTGCTGATGCCCAGTTGCTCGCGCCCATCCTTGAGGGCCTGGCGGATGCCATCGAGCACCACTTCGAAGGGGATGCCCCGGTCGGTGTGGGTCTGTGGGTCGAAGAAGGGTTCGGTATGGATGACGTTCTGCGCTTTGCAGCGCTGCAGGTAGGCCCAGGTCAGGTCGTAGAAGTCCTGCTCGGTACGCAGGACATCGGCGCCCTGGTAGTAGAGGTCGAGAAATTCCTGCAGGTTGTTGAAGGCATAGGCACTGCGCAGGGTTTCAACGTCGGCCCAAGGCAGGGCGATCTTGTTGCGCTCGGCCAGGGCGAACAGTAGCTCAGGCTCCAGGGAGCCTTCCAGGTGCATGTGCAGTTCAGCCTTGGGCAAGGCGTTGAGCCAGTCATACATAGGTGCAATCTCGGTCAGGTACGGTTGCCGTCATTCTACAGGGGCTGGTCGGATGCAGGGGAGAAGGGCTGCCGGGCAGCCCCTTCCGGTTCAGGTCAACCCGCGATCAGCTGGGCTGCGGCCTGGCGGTGATCGGCGATCAGGCCTTGTACGTCCAGGCCTTCGATCTGCCCGTCGATGACACGCCACTGGCCACCGACCATGACCCGGTCGGCACGGTCGGCGCCGCACAGCAGCAAGGCCGAAAGTGGGTCATGGCTGCCGGAGAAACGCAGCTCGTCGAGCTTGAACAGGGCCAGGTCGGCCTGCTTGCCGACGGCCAGCTCGCCGATGTCGCTGCGCCCCAGCAGGCGTGCCGAACCACGGGTGGCCCAGCCCAGGGCGCGTTCAGGCGTGATCTGCTCGGCACCGTAGCGCAGGCGCTGCAGATACAGGGCCTGGCGAGCCTCGAGGATCATGTTCGACGCATCGTTGGAAGCCGAGCCGTCGACACCGAGGCCTACGGGCGCGCCTGCCGTTTCCAGTTCCACGGTCGGGCAGATGCCGGACGCCAGGCGCATGTTCGAGCTCGGGCAGTGGCAGATACCGGTACCGGCCTGGCCCAGGCGGGTGATTTCCTCAGGGTTGAAATGAATGCCATGGGCCAGCCAGGTGCGTGGGCCCAGCCAACCCACGCTGTCCAGGTAGTCCACCGTGCGCAGGCCGAAACGCTGCAGGCAGAAGTCCTCTTCGTCGAGGGTCTCAGCCAAGTGGGTATGCAAGCGTACGTCCAACTCCTCGGCCAGGGTGGCACTGGCGCGCATGATCTCGGGGGTGACCGAGAAGGGCGAGCAGGGCGCCAGGGCGATCTGGATGCGGGCGCCGTCGCCGCGTTCGTGGTAGCTGTGGATAAGTCGCTGGCTGTCGGCGAGGATGACCTCGCCCTCCTGCACCGTCTGCTGCGGCGGCAGGCCGCCATCGGCTTCGCCCAGGCTCATGGAGCCGCGGGTCAGCATGGCGCGCATGCCCAGCTTGCGCACGGCCTCGACCTGCACGTCGATGGCGTTGTCCAGGCCGGTCGGGAACAGGTAGTGGTGGTCGGCTGCGGTGGTGCAGCCCGACAGCAGCAGCTCCGCCAGGGCGACTTGGCTGGCCAGTTCCAGCTTGGCCGGGGTGAGCCGCGCCCAGACCGGGTAGAGCGTCTTGAGCCAGGGGAACAGCGGTTGGTTGACCACCGGCGCCCAGGCGCGGGTGAGGGTCTGGTAGAAATGGTGGTGGGTGTTGATCAGGCCGGGCAGTACCACGTGCTCGCGGGCATCGAAGACCTGGTCGCAAAGTGTGCTGGGGCTTTCGCCAAGGGCGAGCAGTTGGGTGATGCGGCCGTCTTCGATGACCAGGCCACCACGGGCGTCGGCACCGTTGGCGGTGAAGATGGCAAGGGGGGATTTCAACCAGATGCGGGTCGCAGGCATGGTGCCGGCTCCTCTGAAAGTGGGTTCAGGTTAGCCAGCTCAGTGTTGCCCTGTCTGCTGATCCAGGTCCGCCGCGGGGCGAGGTGTCCAGTCTACTGCCTCGCCAGGCGGCTTTCAATTCACCAGGTGAGCGGGTCGCCCCGGTAGTTGATGAAATGCAGGCCAGGCTTGCCGCTGTACGCCTTGACTTGCTCGAGCATGCCTTGGGTGCTGGTGAAGACATCGATATCGGCTTGGTCGCTGCCCATGTCGGTGCGCACCCAGCCGGGGTGCATGGCGATGACCGAAAGCCCGGGGTGTTCCAGTTCGGCCACGAAACTGTTGATCATCGAGTTCAGGGCCGCCTTGCTGGCCTTGTAGAAGCAGATGTGGTTGCTGGTAGGGTTGCCGACGCTGCCCAGCGCCGAACTCATGAATGCCAGCACGCCGGAACCTTCGCGTACTTGCCCGACCAGCCGACGCGCCACGCGAATCGGCGATACCGCATTGGTCATGAACAGTGCACCGATGTCCTGTTCGGTGGCGGTCTCCGGGTCGTGCGGCTCGCGGCCCATGATGCCGGCGTTGAGGAACAGCAGGTCGAATACTTCGCCTTGCAGGCGCTGTTGCAGGGCATCGAGCTGCCCCGCATCGTTCATTTCCAGGGTTTCCACACGTACGCCGGGGATCGCATGCAGCGCATCGGCCTTCTGGGCGTCGCGCACGGTGGCGACGATGGCCCAGCCGTCTTCGTGCAGGCGTTGCACGAGGCCCAGGCCCAACCCGCGGGAGGCACCGATGATCAGGGCGGTTTTAGCGTTGGGCATGACAGGCTCCTTGGACATCCGATATCAGGGGCAGCATACGCCAAGAGCGGGCCGGTTGCCTGGCCGAGGCCTGATCAAAAAATGACCATATTCCCCAAGCCCTTTGAATACGGGCGTTGCGCTCAAGGGTTCACGGGTTATCCACAGCGCACTCCACATTAACTGTGAGCAAGCGTCTATTGTGGACATCCATGCCGAAGTGCGAGTCAGGGCACCAGGAGTTGGGGATAACTTACTGTTATTCAGGTGCTTGCGACGTTGTCATGAAAATGTGATCAAAATATGATCAATGTCGTTCAGGCCTTGCAGCTCAAGGCCTGGAGGTGAATGCCCCAAGCTTATCCACAGGTGGACCCACAGTTGTTGTGAGCAATCTGGGGGCTTCAACCTTCGCAGGGCTCCAGGCGGATCCGGCCACGGCTGAGGTCTGCCAACTGTTGCTGCAGCGCTTCGAGATGGGCGTCGCCGAGGGCCACCTGCAAATCCACGCCATTGGCGGTGAACTGTTCGTCCAGTACCAGGCCGTCCACGTCCGCCAAGCGCAGCTTGAGCAGTGCCAGCTCGCTGAAGCTGCAACTGCAGCGGTATTCGCTGCGTTGCACCAGCACCCGTTTGGGCGCCTGTTGCAGGCACTTGTTGGCACCGCCGCCGTAGGCGCGAGCCAGGCCGCCGGTGCCCAGCTGGATGCCGCCATACCAGCGGATCACCAGGACCACCACCTGGTCGCAATCCTGAGCCTCGATGGCCGCCAGGATCGGCCGGCCAGCGGTACCGCCAGGTTCTCCGTCGTCGCTGCTGCGGTATTGGGCACCCAATTTCCAGGCCCAGCAGTTGTGGGTGGCGGCCAGGTCGCTGTGGCGTTCGATGAAGCTCATGGCCTCGGCTGGGCTACTGATCGGGCCGGCTAGGGTGATGAAACGGCTCTTGCGGATTTCCTCGCGGAATTCGCAGAGGTCGAGCAGGGTAGAAGGCATAGGTCCGGGTCAGGCTGTCGGGGTGATACCACAGCCTTTGAGAATGATGTGGATAAGGTTGTTGCTGGCGTCTTCCATATCTTGCTTGGTCAGGCGGCTACGGCCGGTAACCTGACAGATCTGGGTGGCGAAGTCGGCGTAGTGCTGGGTACTGCCCCAGAGCAGGAAGATCAGGTGCACCGGGTCGACCGGGTCCATCTTGCCAGCATCGATCCAGGCTTGGAATACCGCCGCCCGGCCACGGAACCAGTCGCGGTAGTCGGCACTGAAGTATTCGCTCAGGCACTGACCGCCGCTGATCACCTCCATGGCGAAGATCCTCGAGGCCTGTGGGTTGCGCCGGGAGAACTCCATCTTGGTGCGGATGTAGTGGCTCAGCGCCTGGGCCGGGTCGTCCTCGACGCTCAGGGCGTTGAAGGTACTGTCCCACAGCTCGATGATGTTGCTCAGCACGGCGATGTACAGGCCAAGCTTGTTGGTGAAGTAGTAATGCAGGTTGGCCTTGGGCAAGCCGGCCTTCAGGGCGATGGTGTTCATGCTGGTGCCCTTGAAGCCATGGCGGGCGAACTCGTCTTCGGCGGCCTGGATGATGGCCTGCTCGTTTTTCTGGCGAATACGGCCGGCAGGTTTGCCCGAGGTGGAAGGTAGGTGCGCAGGGACTTCGAGGGTCATGGACGGTTCCGTACGGTTCAGTGGCAACGGATGTCGGACAAGATTACCTTCCTGTGCCGAAGTGACAAGCATTGGCGGCACGCATAGGCATCAGCGTGTCGCAGCCAGGCTTTCGAGGAAGCTTTCCAGTACCAGGTTCGGTCGGCGCCCCTTGCGCGTCACCCAGCTCAGGCTCAGGTCGTAGAAGCGCTCGGCCGGCTTCAAGGCGCGCAGGCGGCCCTGTTGGACCCAGACGGACGCATAGTGGTCGGGCAGGTAGCCGATGTAGCGCCCGGTGAGGATGAGGAACGCCATGCCCTCGCGGTCCGAGGCGCTCGCTGTGCAATGCAGGGCCTGGTAGTGCGCCTGGATGTCGGCGGGCAGCCGGAAGGTCGGGGCGATCGCGTCCTGGCTGTTGAGGCGCTGGTCGTCGACCTGCTGGTCGTCGGCATAGAACAACGGGTGGCCGACGGCGCAATAGAGCAGCGAGCGTTCGCTGTACAGCGGCTGGTATTCCAGGCCAGAGAGCGGGCTCGTCTGGGGGACCACACCCACGTGCAGGCTGCCGTCCAGCACGCCTTGCTCGACCTGGCTGGGGGCGATCATGCGGATCTGGATGCGCACATCGGGGCCGCGGTCCTTGAGTTCGGCCAGGGCGTGGGTGATGCGCATGTGCGGCAGGGTGACCAGGTTGTCGGTCAGGCCGATGTTCAGCTCGCCGCGCAGGTGCTGGTGCAGCCCGTTGACCTCGGTGCGGAAGGTTTCCAGGGCGCTGAGCAGTTGCAGGGCCGAGTGGTAGACCTCACGCCCCTCCTCGGTCAACGAAAAACCGGCCCGGCCACGTTGGCACAGGCGCAGGCCCAGGCGCTGTTCCAAGTCGTTCATCTGCTGGCTGATGGCCGAGCGGCCGATACCGAGCACGTTTTCGGCGGCCGAGAAGCCTCCGCATTCCACCACGCTGCGGTAGATCTTCAGTAGGCGGATGTCGAAGTCGCTGACCTGGGCGAGGGGCTTTGGGCGTTTCACGATGGGCCTTCGTTGGAGTGGACAAGAGCGCAACCTTAAAGCCAAACCCTGTGGATAAAACAGTCGAGCCCATGCAATAGCGGGGTTGCGAGCGCGCATCCTGCGAGCAGCTCATTGATTGGCAAGGTGTTTCCCACAGGGTGGTCTAAAGTTTAGCCGGCTCATATCCAAAGATTAGAAGAGCAGAGTTTTTCTTACGTTATCCCCATGCCACCTTAGCTGCAACAACATCCATCGTTGCCTAATCGTCTTCCGAGGAACCGCCGATGAACATGCCCGAAACCGCCGCCGCCGGCATCGCTAGCCAGCTCAAGCTGGACGCCCACTGGATGCCCTACACCGCCAACCGCAATTTCCAACGCGACCCGCGCCTGATCGTGGCGGCCGAAGGCAGCTACCTGTACGACGACAAGGGCCGCAAGGTGTTCGACGCCTTGTCGGGCCTGTGGACCTGCGGCGCCGGGCATACTCGCAAGGAGATTTCCGAAGCGGTGGCGCGCCAGGTGGGCGTGCTGGACTATTCCCCGGCGTTCCAGTTCGGCCACCCGCTGGCCTTCCAACTGGCCGAGAAGATCACCGAGCTGACCCCGGGTGACCTGAACCATGTGTTCTTCACCAACTCTGGCTCCGAGTGCTGCGACACCGCGCTGAAGATGGTGCGTGCCTACTGGCGCCTGAAAGGCCAGGCGACCAAGACCAAGATCATCGGCCGCGCCCGTGGCTACCACGGGGTGAACATCGCCGGCACCAGCCTCGGCGGTGTCAACGGCAACCGCAAGCTGTTCGGCCAGTTGCTGGACGTCGACCACCTGCCTCACACCCTGCTGCCGGGCAACGCTTTCACCAAAGGGATGCCGGAAGAGGGCGGTATCGCCCTGGCCGATGAGATGCTCAAGTTGATCGAGCTGCATGACGCTTCTAACATCGCGGCCGTCATCGTCGAGCCACTGGCCGGCTCCGCGGGCGTGCTGCCGCCGCCCAAGGGCTACCTCAAGCGCCTGCGCGAGATCTGCACCCAGCACAACATCCTGCTGATCTTCGACGAAGTGATCACCGGTTTCGGCCGCATGGGCGCCATGACCGGCTCCGAAGCCTTCGGCGTGACCCCGGACCTGATGTGCATCGCCAAGCAGGTCACCAACGGCGCCATCCCCATGGGCGCGGTGATCGCTACCAGCGAGATCTACCAGACCTTCATGAACCAGCCGACGCCCGAATACGCCGTGGAATTCCCCCATGGCTATACCTATTCGGCCCACCCGGTGGCCTGCGCAGCCGGCATCGCCGCGCTGGACCTTCTGCAGAAAGAAAACCTGGTGCAGTCGGCCGCCGAGCTGGCGCCGCACTTCGAGCAGGTGCTGCACGGCATCAAGGGCACCAAGAACGTCATCGACATCCGCAACTATGGCCTGGCCGGTGCCATCCAGATCGCTGCGCGTGACGGCGATGCCATCGTGCGTCCCTACGAGGCGGCGATGAAGCTGTGGAAGGCAGGCTTCTATGTCCGCTTCGGTGGCGACACCTTGCAGTTCGGCCCAACCTTCAACACCCAGCCGCAGGAACTGGACCGCCTGTTCGATGCAGTGGGTGAAGCCCTGAACCAGATCGACTGATCTTTTCCGACTCTGACGACAGGCGCGTTCCTGCGCGCCTGCCTCTACCTTCTTTATCTGGAGTATTGCATGAGCATCGTTCAGCACCTGATCAACGGCGAGCTGGTTTCCAAGGGCGAGCGCACCGCCGATGTCTTCAACCCCTCCACAGGCGAGAGCACCCGCAAGGTCGAACTGGCCAGCCGTGCCACCGTCCAGGAAGCTATCGATTCGGCCAAGGCTGCATTCCCGGCCTGGCGCAACATGCCGCCGGCCAAGCGCGCCCAGGTGATGTTCCGCTTCAAGCAACTGCTGGAGCAGAATGAAGCACGTATCTCGCAACTGATCAGCGAAGAGCACGGCAAGACCCTGGAAGACGCTGCCGGTGAACTCAAGCGCGGCATCGAGAACGTCGAGTTCGCCTGCGCCGCCCCTGAGCTGCTCAAGGGTGAGTACAGCCGCAACGTTGGCCCGAACATCGATGCCTGGTCCGATTTCCAGCCGCTGGGCATCGTCGCCGGCATCACCCCGTTCAACTTCCCGGCCATGGTGCCGCTGTGGATGTACCCGCTGGCCATTGCCTGTGGTAACGCCTTCATCCTCAAGCCATCCGAGCGTGACCCGAGCTCGACCCTGTTCATCGCCCAGCTGCTGCATGAAGCCGGCCTGCCCAAAGGCATCCTCAATGTCGTGCATGGCGACAAGGAGGCGGTCGATGCGCTGATCGAGGCGCCAGAGGTCAAGGCCCTGAGCTTCGTGGGGTCGACCCCGATCGCCGAATACATCTATGCCGAAGGCACCAAGCGCGGCAAGCGTGTGCAGGCGCTGGGCGGCGCGAAGAACCATGCCGTGCTGATGCCCGATGCCGACCTGGACAATGCCGTCAGCGCGCTGATGGGAGCGGCCTACGGTTCTTGCGGCGAGCGCTGCATGGCTATTTCGGTCGCGGTGTGCGTGGGCGACCAGGTGGCCGATGCACTGATCGCCAAGCTGGAGCCGCAGATCAAGGCGCTGAAGATCGGTGCTGGCACCTCCTGCGGCCTGGACATGGGCCCGCTGGTGACTGCGGCTGCGCGTGACAAGGTGGTGGGCTATATCGATGACGGTGTGGCTGCCGGTGCCAAGTTGGTAGTCGACGGTCGTGGCCTGCGCGTGAGCGGTCATGAGGATGGCTACTTCGTTGGCGGCACCCTGTTCGACCACGTCACGCCGGAAATGCGCATCTATAAGGAAGAGATCTTCGGCCCGGTGCTGTGCGTGGTGCGTGTGAACAGCCTGGAAGATGCCATGCGCCTGATCAACGAGCATGAGTACGGCAACGGCACCTGCATCTTCACCCGTGACGGTGAGGCAGCGCGCCTGTTCTGCGATGAGATCGAGGTGGGCATGGTTGGGGTCAACGTCCCGCTGCCGGTGCCGGTGGCCTATCACAGCTTCGGTGGCTGGAAGCGTTCGTTGTTTGGCGACCTGCACGCCTATGGCCCGGACGGGGTACGGTTCTATACCCGCCGCAAGGCCATTACCCAGCGCTGGCCGCAGCGGGCGAGCCATGAGGCTTCGCAGTTTGCATTTCCTAGTCTTTAACTAGCGCTGATTGAGACGGGGAGGCCGTGAGGCCTCCCCGTTTTGTTTTTCGGCGATATTAAAGTTTTTTGAAAATAACGGTTGACGTGCCGTTTCAGAGGCCTATAATGCGCCCCACTTCCGACGCAGTCGAAACGCAAAACTCCTTGAGATTCAATGGGTTGAACGCTTCAGGTAGTATCGGAAGGCTTCGGTCTCACAGATCGGCAGCGGTGAAAAAGGCAGTTGACAGCAGGTTTTAACGCTGTATGATTCGCCTCCCGCTACGAGAGATCGCAGCGCGTTAAGCGGTTGAAGTTGAACGAAAAACTTCAAAATAAACGCTTGACAGACTCTGAGGAAAGCGTAGAATGCGCGGCCTCGGTTGAGCAAAGCGCTTAACCAAATCGCTCTTTAACAATCGAATCAAGCAATTCGTGTGGGTGCTTGTGAGTACGGTCTGATAGTCGCCAAGATTATCAGCATCACAAGTGGCCATGCGAGAAATCACATAGT